>JAAVEW010000008.1 GCA_014801075.1 Barnesiella sp.
GGATTACGTGAGTGTATCATTGAATGGACACCGAGCAAATACACCTCACTCGACAAAGATAAAGAATGGAGAAGTCAGGGAGAGAAACCACTCACTGTCAGACTCGTAAGAGTGGACCTACCTTCGGGCGAGACCGAGGTACTCGCAACGAATCTTACAGCTGCACAGGTTGACGCAGCCTCCATGAAAAGCCTCTACTTCATGAGATGGCCTATCGAGGTGGAGTTCCTTCATTACAAGCATGTCTATGAGATAGAGGCATTTTCAGGAGGGCGCCCCGTATGCGTGCTGCAGGATTTCAATGCGGTAGTCCTATGCCATAATATCGTGTGCCTGCTGATTGACATGCAGAAAGATATCGTCAGGGATGAATGCAGACACAGAAAACACCGCTACAAAACCAACACGGCAATATTCGTCGGGGTATTCTTCTCAGTGCTGGTGGACATGCTGTGGCTAAACAAAACTGAAGAATCTTTAACCCTTCTCCAGACAACAGCTACCAAAGCGCTAACCCCGATAAGAGACAATCGAAGTTACCCAAGAGTAAGAAAGAGGCATAAAAAGGGCGTCAGGACACGAACCAAAACCAACAGAAAACGAGTCCTTTAGCTCCTTAGCTTAACCGCATTGGGGGTCTCCTGACCCGCGCTTTNGATGCTTTAGTTGCATGTTTCGGTGGAGTGCGGCCGAGGACGGCCCCACCACGAGGTNGNNGNANCATGACGTTGGAGCGCGGGTCGGGAGACCCCCGCCACAAGNNCCNCGCNNNGNGGCNTNGCTGNNTNGNNNTACCGGGTCGGTTAGTGGAGGGTGAGGCCGTCTATGTCGGAGAGGCGGGCGGTTATGGCGGCGTGGTCGTCGGCGCGGACGGCTACGGTCATGCTGCAGGCGTTGTCAAATTGCTGGCTGAGGATGTCGAGGTTGCATTGCTTTACGGTGCGCATTACATCGTTCATCGACAGGTATGGGAAGGTGAACTCTATCTGCTTCATCAGCGTGCGTTCCACTATCTCGGCTTCGTCGAGGGCTATGCGGGCTGCCTCACGGTAGGCGGCGATAAGGCCCGAGGTGCCGAGTTTGATACCGCCGAAGTAGCGCACCACCACTATCACTACATCGGTGAGATTGAAGGAGTTGATTTGGCCGAGGATGGGTTTGCCGGCTGTGCCCGACGGTTCGCCGTTGTCATTGCTCTGGAAGTCGGTGCGGTCGAAGCCGAGCATGTAGGCCCAGCACACGTGGCGTGCGTCGAAATATTTCTTCTGATAGGTGGCGATGATGGCCTTGGCATCGCCGACCGTAGTCACGGGGTGAGCGAAAGCGAGAAATTTGCTCATTTTCTCGCGGAACACCCCTTCGGACGGCGCTGCTATGGTAAGATAAGTGTCGGCCATGCTGTGTGGTATATGCTTGTAGATGTGCTATTTACGGTCGAAGAAGGGATTTTTGGAGGCTGCGCTGACTGCGATGGCGAGCACCTGGCCGCAGTCGGGGAGGAGGTTGAGGCGCATTGCACCCATTCCGGCCGAGAAGAGTGTGCGGGTGTCGACACGGCAGTCGGCGGCAAGCGCGCAGGCCGAGCCGACGGCGATGCCTACGTCCATGGAGTTGAAAGCGCAGGTGGCCTGCGACGGTTTGTCGGCGCACGACGGGAAACCGCAGTGGCCGCAGTTGAGGCCCATGGGCTGCTGATGCGTACCCACGAGCACTACGGCGTCGCCCTGCAATATATTGGCTGCATCGCGCTGATACACAGGTCGCGATGTCTCGGCATAGAGTTGGAGCATAGCGTCGGAGAGGCGCTTGAGATCGTCACCCTCCACCACGATAGCCTCGATGAGGTCGAGACCTTTGGCTTTGGGGGCGGTGCGGATGGCGGTGAGCATACGGCGCGCCACGTCAATGACCTGCGCGTGGCGGTCGTCACGTTGGTTTATTATCATCGTCGGGTAATNGGTTTAGAGTATGAGCATTGCGTCGCCGTAGGCACCGAAGCGGTAGCCCTCCTTGACGGCTTCGTCGTAGGCTTTCATCACGAGGTTGTAACCGCCGAACGCCGCTACCATCATGAGCATTGTGGAGTAGGGGAGGTGGAAGTTGGTGACAAGGGCAGTGGTGACGGTGAAGTCGTAGGGNGGGAAGATGAATTTGTTGGTCCAGCCCTCNTAGACTTTGAGTTTGCCGCCCATGCTGACAGCCGATGCCATGCCGCGNAGCACCGAGGTGCCTACGGCGCACACCTGACGGCCGTCGGCNTTGGCCTTGTTGACGGTCTCAACGAGTTCTTCGGTGATGAAAATCTGCTCNGAGTCCATGCGATGCTTGGTNAGGTCCTCNACGTCGATTTCGCGGAAGTTGCCCANNCCGCTGTGGATAGTGGCGAAAGCCTGCTCCACGCCTTTGATTTCAAGACGNTTGAGCAACTCGCGGCTGAAGTGCATACCNGCGGCGGGGGCCACGATAGCGCCTTCGTTNTTGGCGAAGATGGTCTGATAGTCAGTCACATCGTTNTCGTTGGGNTCGCGCTGTATGTAGTCGGGCAGCGGAGTNTCGCCGAGGGCATAGAGAGCGGCCTTGAACTCTTCGTGAGGGCCGTCGTAGAGGAAACGGAGTGTGCGGCCGCGNGAGGTAGTGTTGTCGATTACCTCGGCCACCATCGACTCGTCCTCGCCGAAGTATAACTTGTTGCCGATACGTATCTTGCGGGCGGGCTCTACGAGCACGTCCCACAGTTTATGCTCTTCATTAAGCTCTCTGAGAAGGAACACNTCGATGCGGGCACCGGTCTTTTCCTTGTTGCCGTAGAGTCGGGCGGGGAACACCATGGTGTCGTTGAACACCATTACGTCGCCTTCGTCGAAATAGTTGATGATATCCTTGAATACGTGATGAGAGATTTCTCCCGTTTTGCGGTTGACAATCATCAGTTTGCACTCATCGCGTCGGGGTGCGGGTTCTTGAGCGATAAGCTCGTCGGGCAATTTAAATTTAAATTGAGAAAGCTTCATGTTTATTATTTCTTATCTGTATTATCTGTCTTATTATCTTCGTCGGGCATCTCTACATCGACGGTGCGCAACATCTCTACGGCGGCGTCGAGCGAGAGGCAGTTGTCGATGCTTACGTCGCCCACACGGGTGCGGCGCAAGGCGGTGAGGTGGCCGCCCGAGCCGAGTGCGGCCCCGATGTCGCGGGCGAGNGCNCGGATATATGTGCCCTTGCTGCATACNACGCGNATGGTGATGGAGTGCTGCGCGAAGTCNAGCAGCTCAATCTCGTCGATGACGAGGACNTTGGGCTTAAGNTCCACAACGTCGCCTTTGCGGGCCATCTTGTAGGCGCGCTTGCCGTCGACCTTGCATGCNGAGAAGGCAGGGGGCACCTGCTCTATGCGGCCCGTAAAGCGTGTCAGCACCTCGCTGACCTGCTGCTCGGTGATATGGTCGATGGGGTAACGGGCGTCAATCTCGGTCTCGAGGTCAAACGACGGGGTGGTGGCGCCGAGCGCTATCGTGGCGATATACTCCTTGACGCCGCTNTGCAGCTGNTCGATGAGCTTGGTNGACTTNCCGCTCACCACTATCATTACGCCNGTGGCGAGAGGGTCGAGCGTGCCGGCGTGGCCCACTTTCATTTTCTTTACTCCGGTGCGCCGCAGCATCACGCCGCGTATGCGTTTCACCACGTCAAACGAGGTCCAGCCGTAGGGCTTGTCGATACATATTGTCTCTCCTGCGAGAAAATTCATATTACGTCAGCGGCGTGATTAGTTAAAAATGATGCAGGCCAATCCTGCGATGAGGCAGTAGACGGCAAACCATACGAGCTTGCCTTTCTTCACNATGTTGAGCATCCACTTGCAGGCCAGGCAGCCGACAACGAATGCCGAGATAAATCCCGTCAACAGCGGCAGCAGNCCTATNGACTGAGTGTCACCCTCGCCNGCGATGTAATCCTTCACGTCGAGCAGTGCCTCGCCGAGAATGGGGATTATGACCATGAAGAATGAGAATTTGGCTATCTCGCTACGCTTGTCGCCGAGCATGAGNCCGGTNGCGATGGTNGAACCGGAGCGGCTGAGGCCGGGGATTACGGCGATGGCCTGGGCGATACCTATNATGAAAGCATCGAGATANGTGATGTCGCGGGGCTGATAGCCNCCCTGACGTATGGCGGGNCTGTCGGCCGTAGTGCGGCGNAAATAGTAGGCGAATGTGAGCAGCAATGCNGTGCAGCACAGTGCGATACCNACCGTCANCAGGTTCTTGCCGAAGAGTTGCTCTACGCTGTCCTTGAAGAAGAGNCCNACTATCATNATGGGGATGCACGACACGAGNATCTTGAACACGTAGGTGGTGTTGGCGTCGCGCTTGAAGCCGAAGAATGAGGTCAGCAGGGGCACGAACTCTTTCCAGAGCACTACTATGGTACTCAACACGGTGGCTACGTGGAGCGCTACTGTAAACTGCAGCGAGCNGCCCCCTTCAAGGTTGAGGCCGAGAAGGTCCTCGCATATCTGGAGATGACCCGAACTGCTGATGGGNAGATATTCGGCGAGTCCTTGCACCACGCCCATTATCAGGGAATCTAAAAAATCCATTATTATATAGGTAGAAGTTGAAAATTNTTTTTGAGTAAAAATTATTCTGATAGCATCNGCATCGGCTGATATGAAAGCGAGTCAGGCGTAAACCGCNCAACCGCCGGCGGTTACTCCGATTTCTTGCTCTTGGGGCGCACTATGACGGCCACACCCATGGCCACGAAGCCNATGAAAGCGAGTGTCGGGCCTATGACTACGCGGCGNGTGCTGAAGATGTCGGGGTTGAACTTCTCGGGAGTGGTGCCNNCGCCGAGCATGAGCAGGAAGCCCACCACGATGAAGAGTCCGGCCACAATCATGAGTATGAAATTGCGGCGTGCGAGGGGAAACTGTTGCGGAGTCTCCTTTTCGAGAGTNCGCTCCGTAGTATGTTTTTGTGCCGCGCGTGAAGCGTAAGGCGTTGCCGGCGTGGCTTTGCGTGCGGGCTGTTGTTTGGTTGGTATTGCCATAATTTATATGTAGTGAGTTTATATTCGGGAAATTGCAGTTATTGGAGANGGGAGGGGCGANNGCGTCAGAACAGTTCGTCGTAGCTCTGTCGCAGATACTTGTTGGTGGCTATCCANGAGGCCACGCCGCATATCAGGATGCCCCCCGCTATCACTCCGGCAAACACGTAGACGAGGTCGGTCCACGGCAGGAGNGCCTCNAGGTCGGGGTCGATGCTGACGGCGTAAATCCTTACGCCGCAAAGCAGTAATATGGCTATGGCAGCGGCAATGATGCCGTTGAATATGTTGCTGATGATGATGGGGCGGCGTATGAANCCGTTGGTGGCTCCNACAAGACGCATGGTGTGGAGCAGGAAGCGCGCCGAGTAGATNGTGAGGCGCACGGTGTTGTTGATGAGCACGAACGATATTACGAGAAGTGCGCCGGCCAGTGCGAGCAATATCAGGGAGATAGAGCCGATGTTGGTGTTGACGGCCTTGACNGTGTCGGTGTGNACGGTGATTTCATCGACCGGGNCGAGNGCGCGCAGCGGCGCCACGATGCGGTCAATCGAGTCGACGGTGGCGTATTCGGCTTTCACTTTCACGTTGAACTCAGGCTGNTAGGGGTTGAAGCCGAGCAGGTCGGCAATGTCGGTNTCGAGGTAGTGGTTNTCCTGCTCGAGTATCTGCTCGGGCGACAGGTAGTCGTAGCTCGATACGAAGCCCGACGAGGTGAGCCGTTGCTTCATGGCGTTGATCTGGGTCATGTCGACATCCATCTTCATGACTATGTCAAAGCCCAGATTCTCACGTATGTGACGGGCCAGATTGCCCGCAGCGAATGCAGCGCACCCCACAATGCCGAGTATCAGAAGCACCATGGCGACGCTGACCGTCGAGGTGAAATGCTTGCCGACGCTCATTAGGCTCGTGCGTTTTTTTGATTGACTCATTGACCTTGTTTTATTGCCTGAGAATTGTTTCTACCCTACAAAGGTACAAAATACAACACCCCGTTGTCAAGTTTTTTTACGTTAAAATTAATGTATATGACACAAAATGTGACTTCGTTGATAAAAAAAACTCCGTTTCACCCAACAAAACGGCCTCCCGTATTGTTTGAAAAACAAAAAATGTTAAGAAAATTTAAGTCTATTTCAAAAAAATATATTAACTTAGCAGCCGAATTGTGAAGTTAACATTTTGAATAACAAAATTATTGAAAGTGTGTTTTTTATTGAGAGACTGAGATTAGGCTGGAAATCACAATTTTAGCGACATAATTATATCAAATATAAGTCAGAATAATTAAAGGACCGGTTCTCCGGCGGAAATAAATCAATCCGGCGTGATGCGGTTTCAACTATATAGAAATATCAATTAAACATTAATAAATAATTATTTTTTTATGAAAAAGAGTTTAATCGCTTTCGCTTGTGCGCTTTTCATGGGCCAGGCAATGGTTGCTCAATCTTCGCAGGAGGTTACTTTTGTTGAGGACCCTTCGCAAGGTTATCTCTTCAACCAATTCAAGGACAACTGGTTTATCACCGCTGAAGGTGGCGCTAACATCTTCTTCTCGCCCAACGACTCATACCGTGACTGGAAGGACCGTTGGTCGCCCAACGCTGCGCTCTACGTGGGTAAATGGTTCTCTCCCATCATCGGTCTCCGCGCAGGTGCAAGCTGGATGAAAATCAAAGGTATGTCTGACGTAAAGGGTATCGGCGACCTCTACGACGAACCCATGGTTGATGGCAAATACAAACAGAAATTCGTTGAAATCGGTCCGGTATTCGACGCTATGGTCAACCTTACCAACTGGTGGTGTGGCTATAACCCCGGTCGCGTCTACAACCTCACCGTTTACGGTGGTGCAGGCGCTTACTGGACTCTCGCCCGTCAGTACAACGCTGACAACGAGTCAACCCGCTACAAGGATGCAAAAGACCGTATCCTCGCCGTTCGCGCCGGTATCATCAACTCTTTCCGCGTAAGCAAGCACTTCCAGGTATCTCTCGATATCCGCTTCACTGCCCTCGACAACCATCGCGACGAAAAGGGCGGCGACTGGAACAAGACTTCTTATGACCTCTCAGCCAACCTCGGCGTCACTTATCTCTTCAACAAGACCGACTGGAACGCTCCTATCGTTCCCATCTGCCCCGAGCCCGAAAACTGCGACGCTCTCCGCGCCCGCCTTCAGGCTGCCGACGCTCGCATCGCCGACCTCGAAGCTCAGCTTCAGGCTTGCCTCGACCGTCCTACCGAAGTTGTTGAAGTTGCAGCTCCCGCGCCCCTCGCTACTATCTACTTCCCCATCAACGTTTCAAAACTTACCAAGGAAGATGTACGCGTAGTTAACGCTTGCGCTGAGGTGATGAAGTCAACCCCCGACACCAAATATGTCGTAACAGGTTGGGCCGACAACTACACCGGTAACGACAAAATCAACGTTAACCTCCGTAAAAACCGTGCCGCTTCAGTTGAGAAACAGCTCCTCAAAGCAGGTGTTGCCGCTTCTCAGTTCAACACTACCATCAACAATGGTAACCTCTGCGACATGGGTGAGAAGTTCGTAGCCCTTGACCGCGCTACCACTATCCAGGTTGCTGAATAATTCAGACAAACAATACTGAATTTAAACTTATAGATTATATAATCTAAATCATGAAAGAGGCTGTGTCGTACATTTCGACACAGCCTCTTCTGCAACCTTTGTGACGGAGGTGCACGCATGTGGCGGGGCGATTGTGACGGGGGTCTCCTTACCCGCGCGCTATCAGCCGCGGCGTCCCAAACACTGACGGCTTCGCACGAGTGAGCGCGGGTCAGGAGACCCCCGCCACAAACGCCCCCGACCACCTTTACTACAATAAGCAAAACTTTGTTACCGAGATGTTTAGAAAGAGAATTAAACCGTTTATGTTGCCGATTGCTATGATTGTCGGTATACTGTTCCACAGTCAGATAGGGTATGTGGCCTTCCTTTCGCCCTACCTTATTTTCATTATGTTGCTGATAACGTATTGCAAAGTGTCGTTCAACCATTTCCGTGTCGACGGGTCGATGTGGTGGCTGCTTGCAATACAGGTTGTCGGTGCATCGGTTGTGTACCTCCTGCTGCGGTTGTGGAATGTTGAGGTGGCGGAGAGTATCTTTATATGTATATTCTGCCCCACGGCTACAGCGGCGCCAGTAATCACCGGAATGCTCGGCGGCAAAGTGGAACGCGTGGCCACTTACTCCCTGCTCAGTAACCTCGTGGTAGCGCTTACCGCTCCCGTGATACTCGCACTGATGAACGACAGCGGGTCGGTGGATTTTGCCGAGTCATTTATGAGGATAGCAGTCAGTGTGTTGCCGCTGATACTTGGCCCGCTGGTGATCTCGATGGCGTTGAAACTGACGTTCCCCCGTGTGCGTGAGGAGATTGCGCAGCATCAGGGGCTTTCATTCTATATATGGGCGGTGGCGCTGATAATAGTTGTGGGTAATTCGGTCAGCTTTCTGATGAAAGAACCGGCATCGTGTCTGCCGGAGATTGCGGTTATCGCCGTGTTGTCATTGGCTGCATGCCTCGCGCAGTTCTATTTCGGCCGCAGAATCGGTGCCCGATACGGCGACCGTGTTGCCGGAGCGCAGAGCCTCGGACAGAAGAACACCGTGCTTGCCATATGGCTCGCGCTTACCTATCTCAATCCTATTGCGTCAGTAGGTCCGGCGTGCTACATTGCATGGCACAACACCGTAAATTCCATACAGATATACAAGCGCGCCAAGTCGGGAATGCTTTAGCTCAACAAGTTGCTAACTTTTAGTTATTCGGATTGTTATAATTATAACATGAATAACGCGGGAGGTGTTGCGTAGTTTCGTGACGCCTTCCCTACAAACAAACTAACGGAAAAACATATAGATATGGACCGGATGTATCAACTATTGATGGGATTGCCGCTCTTCAGCGGNGTTACTTATGAGAAAATGCTTGAAGTNGTGGGAAATACCAAGTTTCATTTCCTGAAATTTCTTGAAGGCGAAACCTTTATAAAGGAGGGTGAGCCTTGCACGCATATCAAATTCATTATTTCGGGACGCGCGCGGGTAAGTGTCGCCAACAACGACCGCCGTTTCGTGGTGTCGCAGACTCTCGCTGCGCCCAATGTTCTCGCTCCGGAGTATATTTTCGGCCGCTCTACAGTGTATCCCTGCTCGGTAGTGGCGCTTGAACCTACCGGCGTGTTGCAGATTTCCAAGGCCGACTATATGAAAATTCTTAACAGTGACCCGATTTTCCTCATCAACTACCTGAATATACTGTCGATGAATGCCCAAAAAGCGGTCGACGGTATCCTTTCCATCGCTACCGGCAGCCTCGAAGAGCGCATAGCATTCTGGATTGTGGCCCTCACGCAGCCCGGAGGAACCGATATAACCATGACATGCCGCCAGCGCGACCTTTATTCAGTGTTCGGTGTACAAAGATCATCGTTCATTGCCACACTCGACGATATGAAATCGCGCGGTCTTATCGACTACACCTCGGGCGAAATAACGGTTCACGACCGCAGGGAACTGATTGACCTGCTTCACTCCAATGTGGAGTAGACTGAAGGCTTCGGTGAAAATATGCCGGAGCTCGAGGTGGGCTTTATGGCGAAAATGTTGCAATTTTCACAATTCCCGGTTTAGGTTATCTAAATGTTTCATAACGTATTTTTTGTAAAATATCGTATATTATAGATTATTTTGAAGAAAAAACCTTAATATTAATCTATAAATAAGTCTATATTTTATGAGAAATCGTAAAACATCAAATAACTATAAATCAATAAAATAGCATTTATATTTGTCCTATATTATCTATATTACAGTATTAGCAGGCTGATTTTGGTATTGACAAATGAAATAATTGCATTACCTTTGCAATGTAAACATAAATCACCAAGGCGAAAGTCGAAGATGATTTATCATGGATTAGAGACAAAATTTAGGATTTGTTAAATTAGGAATTAGTTTGTGGGTTAGTATTTATAGATTAGGATTAAGTATTTGGATAATACTCTATAGGTAATAATCGTGTTTTATGTTAGGTTTGTTTGCCTCGAAAAAGAATCGAGGATTTTTAGGAAGCCGCTTCGTGAGAAGTGGTTTGCTATTTTATATAGGTACTACTTTTAGAGAGTGTTTGGAATTAACTGAAAAGGGCGATGGAAACTCAACGCTAATTGGTCGTAACGCATCGTGGCGGGGGTCTCCTGACCCGCGCTTTAGTTAGATGCTTTAGTTGCATGTTTCGGTAGAGTGCGGCCGAGGACGGCCCACCACGAGGTTGCGGCACCATGACGTTAGAGCGCGGGTCAGGAGACCCCCGCCACGTNAGNNGGGNGNTNTGGACGGAGTGATTTGTTCTGTCGGGTTGAAAAGAAACCGGGTACACCTTGATGCGTTTTGCAGTCGGTGTACCCGGTTTTTTTGGTTATGTTCCGCAGATGAATTGTTATGTCNTGCTGTGGANTGTTATGTTCCGCAGATGAATTGTTATGTCGTGCTGTGGAGTGTTATGTTCCGCAGACGTGTTATTAACTNATGCTGTGGAGTGTTAAGTCATGCGGNCTCGCTTGTGGGGNGAGGTTGCTGATTTTAGTCGGTGATGAGGTTGTGGCCGGTCATTTCGGCGGGCTGCTTGAGTCCCATGATGTGGAGGATTGTGGGAGCAACGTCGGCGAGNATACCGTTGGCAATCTTGGCGTTCTTGTCGGNGGTTACGTAGACGCAGGGCACGGGGTTGAGNGAGTGCGCNGTGTTGGGGGTNCCGTCGGCGTTGATAGCGTTGTCGGCATTACCGTGGTCAGCGATGATGATAACCTCGTAGTCAGCCTTCTTGGCAGCTTCAACGGTAGCGTTAACACATTCGTCGACAGCCTTGACAGCTTTCTGGATTGCGTCGTACACGCCGGTGTGGCCTACCATGTCGCCGTTGGCGTAGTTGACAACGATGAAGTCATATTTCTCTGACTCGATAGCTTCAACGAGTTTGTCCTTAACCTCGTAGGCGCTCATTTCGGGCTTGAGGTCNTAGGTTGCAACCTTGGGCGATGCGACGAGGATACGTTCCTCACCNTCGTAGGGAGCTTCGCGGCCNCCGTTGAAGAAGAATGTCACGTGGGCATACTTTTCAGTTTCGGCGATGTGGAGCTGCTTTTTGTTGAGCGAAGAAAGGTATTCGCCGAGAGTGTTGTTCACGTTCTCTTTGTCGAAGAGGATATGCACGCCCTTGAACGATGAGTCGTAGGGAGTCATGCAGTAATACTGCAGACCGGGGATAGTGTGCATGCCTTCCTCGGGNATATCGTGCTGAGTGAGTACGATAGTGAGCTCTTTGGCGCGGTCGTTGCGGTAGTTGAAGAATATTACGGCGTCACCCTCTTTGATGGTGCCGTCAACGTTGGCGTTGTTGATGGGTTTGATGAACTCGTCGGTCACGTCGGCATCATATGATTCCTGCATGGCTTTAACCATGTCGGTAGCCTGAGTGCCTTTGCCCTCAACGAGCAGGTCGTAAGCCACTTTCACGCGGTCCCAGCGTTTGTCGCGGTCCATAGCNTAGTAACGNCCNATGATTGANGCGATAGCGCCGGTNGATTTGTCGAGGTGGGCCTGCAGTTCTTCGATNAAGCCTTTACCCGAACGGGGGTCGGTGTCACGNCCGTCCATGAAGCAGTGGATATATACTTTCTCCAGACCGTACTCCTTGGCGATGTCGCAGAGAGCGAAAAGGTGGTCGAGCGAAGAGTGAACGCCGCCGTTTGAGGTAAGACCCATGAAGTGGATAGCCTTGCCTGAATTTTTAGCGTAGGAGAAAGCNTCCTTGATCTGAGGNTTGTCGAGGATAGANCCATCCTTGATAGCCTTGTTGATTTTNACGAGGTCCTGATAGAGCACGCGNCCTGCGCCGATGTTGAGGTGACCTACCTCNGAGTTGCCCATCTGTCCGTCGGGCAGACCAACGTTCTCACCGCTTGCCTGGAGTTCGGAGTGAGGATAGTTTTTGAGAAGATAATCCCAGTAGGGGGTGGGAGTTGAATAGATAGCGTCGCTTTTTGAGTGGTTGCCGATGCCCCAACCGTCGAGAATCATCAGCAGTGCTTTTTTTGCCATAATATATTAGTGTTAGTTTTTGAAATTACGTTGTCNCGGNTACNACACCTTATTATATATAAGNGAGAACNNTTTCACAGACAGAACGCCGAAGCGCCCCGACAGGTTGCAAAATTACGAAAAATTAAAGTTACAACCAAATATTAAACGNCNGNGCGAACGCTCTGTCCGCCCTCCGGCTGAACGCGCAAAAGGGAGAAGCCGGTGCGACTCCTCCCTTCACGTTTCAACTATTTATTTATGAGAGCCTAAATATCCAGTATCACTACTCGATACAAAGGACGAGGGATGCTGATTAAATAGTTACCCGGGTCGGATGCGAACGTTGTCGGTCGCGCCCGCTCTCTTATCCCGGGCTTTATTATAATAACAAGCAAAAAAGGCAAACGATGGAGGAAAAACCGCTAAAAGGTATTAAAGTATGTTACAGAAANGGGGTGGTAAATGTTAAATGCGCCTTTATTTGTTAAAATCCGCATGAAATGCNCCNTCNCGGCTTGTTATGCACCCCTCGTCGAGCATGGTGCGGAGNGTNTCGATGACGGNATGCGGGGGGAGTGACAGCACGGTCGAGANAGTGTTGGCGTCAACNCCTCCNGGTTGTGAAGCCATAGTGAGGATGGAGCGGCGCAGGGCGGCNGGGTCGGTGCGNCGGAGGTTGGATTTCTGNCNGCGGCACACGTCACACTTGCCGCACGTGTCGGTCACCTCCTCGCCGAAGTAGCGCAGCATAGTGGCCACACGGCACTCCTCGTCGGCAAATGCGAAACGCCTTACGGCATCGAGTCGCTCGGCCATCTTCACCTTGCGCTCCTCGTAGACGGCGCGGGGGAAGAGGATGTGCTGCGGCTCCTCGCGCGAGGTGGTGAAGAGGATGTAGGGCGACGTCTGCCTCGGCACGTAATGGAGCACGTGCATGCGTGACAGCAGAAGCATGTTCTCGTAGACCGTCTGCTCCGGGAGGCCCAACCGCCGGGCAAGCAGCGGTTCGCTGAATATCTCGTAGTCGGCGAAAATACCCGTGGTGGTGCGCAGCAAAGCCTGAAGCACCCGGTCGGCTGCGTCGGGCAGCTCCAGATCGTAAAGCTCGTGGCGGTCCATCAGCATCATGACGCGCGAACGCGTAGTCACCTCGTCGGAGTATTCAAAATATCCCGCCTGAGAGAGGATGCGCAGCGCCGGGTCGACAACGCGCGGGTGGAAGTGGAAACGGGTGCAGAAGAGCGATATGTTAAACTCCAGCAGCTTGTTGTAACCCTCGCCTACGGCCACGTTGAGGAAGTTGCAGGTCAGTTCGTAGATACGGCGTATGGTGTCCTTGTCGGGAAATGCCTCCGACAGGCGGCGTGAGAGCGTGGCCTTGTCGTGGCGCGAGGTGAGCAGCACGGCGAAGGCCGGCTTGCCGTCGCGGCCCGCGCGGCCCGCCTCCTGGTAATACTCTTCGAGCGACGGGGGTATGTCGTAATGAATGACGAGCCGCACGTCGGGTTTGTCGATGCCCATGCCGAATGCGTTGGTAGCCACAATCACGCGTATCTCGCCCGATTTCCATGCATTCTGTCGCTCATGTTTCTCCTCCGGCAGGAGTCCGGCATGATAGGGGGCGGCCTCAATGCCGTTGGCGCGGAGGAAGTCGGCAATTTCGCGGGTGCGGCGGCGGGAGCGCACGTAGACAATCGCCGTGCCGGGCACGTGGCTGAGCACTTCGAGTATCTTGCCCTCCTTGTAGTCGGTGTCGCGCACGATGTAGGAGATGTTGTCGCGGGTGAAGCTGCGGCGGAATATAGCAGGCTGCTTCATGTCGAGCCGAGCGGCTATGTCGTCGATGACGTCGGGGGTGGCCGATGCAGTCAGGGCGAGCACGGGCACTTTGGGAAACATCTTCCTGAGCGACGCTATGCGCAGGTATGACGGGCGGAAATCGTAGCCCCACTGCGATATGCAATGGGCCTCGTCGACCACTATGAGGCTCACGTTGAAGAGGCGCAGCGTCTCGCCGAAACTTTTCGACTGCAGTTTCTCGGGCGAGATGTAGAGCAGCCGGGCCTTGTTGAGGCGGCAACTGTCGAGGGCGAGATTGGTTTCGCGCATGGTGAGGCCGGAGTGGAGATAGACGGCGCGAATGCCCACGTCGCGCAGGTTGTCCACCTGGTCCTTCATCAGCGATATGAGCGGAGTGACCACGACGGTAAGCCCCGGCAGCATCATGGCGGGCACCTGGAACGTGAGCGACTTGCCGCCCCCCGTAGGGAGGAGGCCTATGGTGTCGCGTCCCGAGAGCACGGAGTCTATGATGTCGCGCTGCAGCGGGCGGAAGGAGTCGTAGCCCCAGTGCCGTCGAAGTACCTCTTCAGGTGTCATTTATCCTCCGGAAAACGTATATCCTTGACCTGCAGCTGTATGCTGTCGGTGGCGTTGCGGTGCTTGTTCTCCTCGATAGTGTAGCAGATATCGAAGGGCCGGCCGGCGTGTATCTTGTCGAAGTGAGCGCCGAGATTGAAGGCGATGCCGTTGAACACCTTGCCCGAAGTGTCGTCGACGAGTTCGAGCTTGATATGCTCCAGCTGCTTGCCCACGAGTTTGCTCGTGCCGAAGTCGGTCACGTTGCGGGTGCAGAACACCGGTTTCTGGTTGCCCGGCCCGAAGGGGTTGAAGCGCTTGAGCAGGGCGAGCAGGTGCGGAGTGATGTCGGCAAACGATATGTAGGTGTCGATGTCGAGCTGCGGGGTGAGCTGCGTCTTGGTTATGTTGGCGGCAACGTACTCCTCGAAGCGGCGGGTGAATTCCGGGATGTTCTCCTCCTTCATGGAGAGACCGACGGCGTAGGTGTGGCCGCCGAAATTCTCAAGCAGGTCGCGTGTGGCCTCCACGGCCTTGTATATGTCAAATCCCTGCACCGAGCGCGACGAACCGGTGGCGAGCCCGTTGGAGCGGGTGAGTACCACGGCCGGTTTGTAGTAAATCTCGGTAAGGCGTGACGCTACGATACCTATGATGCCGCGGTGCCACTCCTTGTTGTAGATGACGATTGACTTCGTGTCGGAATGCTCCTCGTCGCGCGAACTGAGTATGGCGTTGGCCTCCTCGGTGATGCGCTTGTCGAGCTCCTTGCGGTCCTTGTTGTACTGGTCGATGGCCTTTGCCTTCTCGATAGCCTCGGAGGCGTCGCGCGCCACGAGCAGTTCCACGGCCTCGCGACCGCTCTGCATGCGGCCCGAAGCATTGATGCGCGGTCCTATCTTGAAGATGACGTCGGAGATGGTGATTTCGCGTCCCGACAGACCGCTGATGCGTATGATGGCCCGCAGCCCCATGTTGGGGTTGGAGTTGATGCGGCGCAGTCCGTGATAGGTGAGTATGCGGTTCTCGCCGGTCATGGGCACTATGTCGGCTGCGATGCTGACGGCCACGAGGTCGAGCATCCCCTCCAGGTCGATGGGGTTGATGCCGTTGCTCATCGAGAATCCCTGCATGAACTTGTAGCCCACGCCGCAACCCGACAGGTGGGGGTAGGGGTAGGTGGAGCCTTCGAGCTTGGGGTTGAGGATAGCCGCGGCGGGGGGCAGCTCGTCGTCGGGCACGTGGTGGTCGCAGATGATGAAATCGATACCGAGCGACTTGGCGTAGCGTATCTCCTCGATGGCCTTGATGCCGCAGTCGAGAATGATTACGAGCTTGACTCCCTGCTGGTGAAATTCGTCAATCACGCGGCGGGATATACCGTATCCCTCATCGTAGCGGGTGGGGATATAGTAGTCGATGTTGGAGTAATAGTTGAGGAGATACTTGTAGACGAGCGACACGGCTGTGGTGCCGTCCACGTCGTAGTCTCCGTAGACCATAATGCGTTCTTTGCTTCCCATGGCACGGTTGAGACGAGCCACTGCAAGGTCCATCTGGGGCATTAGAAAGGGGTCGTGAAGGTCGTGGAGCGACGGGCTGAAAAACTGCTCGGCGTCCTTGACGGAGGTCACCCCCCTCTGTACCAGGAGCTCACAAATGGCTGGAGTGTCGGCATAACGCTTTGCCAACGCTGTCTCCATTTTTTGTTGTTCGGGTGTCAAGGGTAAGTAATTCCATTTACTTATCATTTATGTTGTTTTTTTATTATCAAGGCAGGGGCGCCGGGCCTTTCGGGGCATAGCGCTGAAGCCCGCGGTCATCGGCTGCAATGCCGTGCAGCGGTCGCGGGGAGGGGGAGAGATGGTGAGGGTGGCCTGAGGGACGGCGCGGCGGATTATAAGCCGGTAGCCGCGTGCCGCTGTTTCTCGGTGTGATTGTCGGAGAGAGACCGATGGAAACGCATGGCACTACTATACCACTATCACGCAAATTTACACAAAATATTCCGAATATCGGCTGTAACGCACCCGTTTTGCGCGCGAAATAGTATAAAATAGTGTTAAATTTATCAAACCTGCTTGATGTGTACGTCCATCTGCGGGAAGGGGAAGTTGATGCCGTGGGAGGGCAGTTCGTTGTAGAATCGCTCGTTGTAGTCGTAGAACACTGTCCAGTAGTCGGCGCTCTTCACCCAGGCGCGGGCGGTGAGCTGTATGCTCGAATCGGCCATCTCCGACACCACTACCGCGGGGTCGCGGACCACGCGCGGCTTGAGTCGCTTCACCTCCTCGGCCTGCGCCTCGTTCCAGCGTTCGAGCGCTTCCTTGACCTTGCTGCGGCGCGAGAATATGCGGCGCAGCAGGCCCGGTTTGCGGGGCATCGTGTGGTCGTGGGTGTGGTGATGCTCGGTATCGTCGGCGTCATCGTCGGTGTCGTCGGCGTTCTCGCGGGCTATGCGGGGGTCTTTGTCAAACATGTCGAGTATCGCCGTGCGGGCTGCTTCCACCGAGTCGCCGTAGGATATCGACACTGTCCATCCCACGCGGCGATACTCCTCGCGCGACCAGTTGTTGATGCTCGAGGTTGACAGTCCGCCGTTGGGGATGATTATTGACTTGTTATCGTAAGTGGTTATGATAGTGTGGAATATCTGTATCTCGCGCACTGTGCCCGCGTAGCCCTGAGCTTCGATGTAATCGCCTACCTTGTAGGGCTTGAGCAGGAGTATGAGCACACCGCCGGCAAAGTTCTGCAACGTGCCGCTCAGTGCCATACCGATGGCGATACCGGCCGAGGCAAAGATGGCGAGGAACGAGCTCGTCTCGATACCGAGAATGCCTATGACGGTGATAATCAGTATGAAGTACAGCACTATCTTGATGAAACTGAGTACGAAGGTGGTCAGCGAGTTGTCGACCTTGCGGCGCAACAGTATGGTGGCCACTATCTTATAGATGCGCCCGATGATAAACTTGCCCACGTAGAACACCAGGATGGCTATGGCTACGTTGATGGCGAAGTTGACGAGTCGTTGCGATACGTCGGCTAAGAAGTCGTTGAACGAAAAGTCTTTAAGTTCCTCCACGGCGGCCTTTATCGGGCGGTGCGGCTCCGAGTCGGGAGTCTTTGAAAAGATGTTAGCGAACTGTTGCGGGTCGATATCCTGTAACATAGTGCGTTTGGTTTTGTGATGAGCGTGTTGGGCGGCAGCCGGTTGCTGCTTCGGGTTATTGTTTCGGACTGAGGGCCGATGCTACATCCTTGGCCCACTGTAGGTTGTCGTAGTTGTAGCGGTTGGTGGCCGAGAACTCCGGCAGATAGGTTGACAGTCCGCTGTGATGGCGGAGTATCAGTATGTTCCATATATTCGGTGTCGATGCGCTGTATATGACTGCATCATCGAGCGCCGCGTCGAAGTCGGCTTTGAGTGTCGGGTAGTCGGCGGCAAGGTTGTCGACATACTGTCCGAAGTCGAATAGATAACACGCGGAAGTCATGAGATGTTGAGGTGCGAATCCCTCCGAGGTGACGCTGTTGGCGGAGTAGACGGCGCGGGTGGCGGCGGCGAGATTGTCGAGCGCGTCGGTGTCGATGACCGAGATGGTGCAGGTTCGGGCCGAGCCGGCGAGATTGTCGTAGTGGTCAAACGTGGCGCGTGCTGCCGCAGTGAGGTCGGCGTCGGCCTTCATGAGATGGCGCAGTGTGCGGTCATAGGGCATGCCGTTGGCGGGCAGTTCGGTGGCAGAGGCTACGATGCGGTCGGCGCAGCGGCGCAGTTCGTAGGCCACTTCGACCCCCGCCATGTAGCAGCAGTCGAAGTAGATATAATCAAAGCCCTGCCCGTCAAGCACGCGGGCCATTGTGGTGACATTCATGTAGCGGCCCCCGTCGTCGCCGAACGACAACGGCTGCACTGCGTCATTGCCCGGTTGCGATTGAGCGTTGACGCCCGGTGATGATTGAGCGTTGGCCGTCGGCTCTTGAAGTCCGTTCTCTATCCAGCCGCTGCCGTGGCTCCAGAGTATGAGACCGCGGGCCGTGGCTGGAGCGGTGCGCTTGAAGTCGGCGATAACCTCGTTCATGCGGGCTGCCGACACCGATGAATTGTCAGTATTATAGGCTTTTACGAGCATTTCGCCGCGGGGTGTTATCTCTTTCAGTACTGGGTCGGCGGTGCGTGAGTGGTGGTAGACGAAGAGGCGCGAGTTGCCCAGGTCGCCATGAGCTGCCGCGTCGAGCATCTCGGCTATGTCGGCCTCGTCGTAGCGCGCCGAGCCGAGCGAGTTGTTGGCAACCATGTAGACAAGGACCGCGCGCTCGCACTCCTGCGCGGGTGCGGGACCGTCGTTGTCGGAGCATGCCGCGAAGGTCATAGCAGCGGCCAACGTCAATATTATGCTATAAATCCAATTCTTCATTATGTGACAAAGGTAATCAAAAAAAATGACAAAACCTGCCGCGGCGACACCGTCGGCTCTAATATTATGTCATAACGTAAAAAATATCCGCGATATTATGTGTCGCGTTGTATTGTGCGATTGGAAAAAAAATTGTAACTTCGCGGCGGTAAACCCAATCATTACGTTAATCAACGCATGGTAATATTTTTTAAAAAAGGTGCCGGCTTAATATATGGTATTGAGACCGACCATCGCTTCAACGAGCATGAGATAGAGCGCCTCACATGGCTGCTCTCAGGGGCTAAACCCTTGTCGTCAACTTCAGTCAAGGGCCTCTTCCGCGGTCCGCGCAAGGAGATGATTACCCCCTGGAGTACAAACGCAGTGGAAATCACACAGAACATGGGGCTCGGCGGGATTACCCGCATAGAGCAGTTCGTCAGGACCGAACCCGACGCTGACTACGACCGCATGCTCTACCGCATATACGACGGGCTCAATTCACGCGTTTTCGATACCAATCGCCAACCCGAAGAAGTGGTCCATATTACCGATATCCGCGAATACAACAAGGCTGAGGGTCTCGCACTCTCGCCCGACGAAGAGCAGTATCTCGACGACCTCGCCAAGAAA
Organism: Barnesiella sp.; assembly: GCA_014801075.1. Taxonomy (GTDB): domain Bacteria; phylum Bacteroidota; class Bacteroidia; order Bacteroidales; family Muribaculaceae; genus JAGBWK01. The sequence goes on from JAAVEW010000008.1 coordinate 19,578, forward strand.
CTCGGCCGCGAACTGACCGACAGCGAGGTGTTCGGCTTCTCGCAGGTCAACTCCGAGCACTGCCGCCACAAAATATTCAACGGCACATTCATCATCGACGGCGAGGAGAAACCGCTGTCGCTCTTCAAGCTTATCAAAAAGACATCACAGGAGAACAAGAACGCCCTCGTATCGGCCTACAAGGACAACGTTGCCTTTGTAAAAGGTCCGAAAGTGGAGCAGTTCTCACCCCTGCACCCCGACCGTCCCGACTATTTCGGCGTGAAGGATATCGACACCGTCATCTCCCTCAAGGCCGAGACTCACAACTTCCCCACCACCGTTGAGCCTTTCAACGGCGCTGCAACCGGTACCGGCGGCGAAATCCGCGACCGTCTCGGCGGCGGCAAGGCATCTCTCCCCATCGCGGGAACGGCCGTCTACATGACATCATATCCCCGTCTGAGCCCCGAGCACCGCTACGAGCTTATGCTCAATCCCCGCGTATGGCTCTATCAGACTCCCGCCGACATCCTCATCAAGGCATCAAACGGTGCTTCGGATTTCGGTAACAAATTCGGACAGCCCCTCATCTGCGGTTCGCTCCTTACATTCGAGCACGAAGAAGATGGTCGCTTCTACGCCTACGACAAGGTAATCATGCTTGCCGGCGGTGTGGGCTTCGCAGCCCGCAAGGACGCTATCAAGGGCGTGCCCGGTGCCGGAGAGAAAGTAGTGGTGATGGGTGGCGACAACTACCGCATCGGTATGGGTGGCGGCGCCGTGTCATCGGTCGAGACAGGCCAGTATGACAACGCCATCGAGCTCAATGCCGTGCAGCGTGCCAACCCCGAAATGCAGAAACGTGTGGCCAACGTCATCCGCGCTCTTGCCGAAGATGATGTGAACCCCATCATATCAATCCACGACCACGGCGCAGGCGGTCACCTCAATGCCCTCTCGGAGCTTGTTGAGGCTACCGGCGGCCATATCGACCTCGACGCTCTCCCCATCGGCGACAAAACACTGTCGGCCAAAGAGATAGTGGGTAACGAGAGTCAGGAACGCATGGGCTTCGTAATCAACGCCAAGGATATACCCTACGTGGAACGCATAGCGCAGCGCGAGCGCGCACCCCTCTATGTGGTGGGCGAGACTACCGACGACGACCGCTTCGTGTTTGAGGACAAGAACGGCAACCGTCCCATCGACCTCGCCATGGAGGATATGTTTGGCAACTCACCCAAGACCGTGATGCGCGACAATACCGTAAACCGCACATACTCAGCTCCCGAAACCGACGAAACCCGCATCGAGGAATACCTCCGCGGAGTGCTGTCGCTCGAAGCCGTTGCCTGCAAGGACTGGCTCACCAACAAGGTGGACCGTTCGGTGACCGGCAAAGTGGCACGTCAGCAGTGTCAGGGCGAGATACAGTTGCCTTTGAGCGACTGCGGTGTCGTGGCCCTCGACTACAACGGCCGCGCAGGTATCGCCACCTCTATAGGCCACGCTCCCCAGGTAGCCCTCGCTGACTCGGCCAAAGGCTCCGTAATGGCTGTGGCCGAATCACTTACCAATATCGCCGGTGCCGACCTCGCCAAGGGTCTCAAATCGGTATCGCTGTCGGCCAACTGGATGTGGCCCTGCAAGAACGAAGGTGAGGATGCCGCTCTCTACCGTGCGGTTGAGGCTTGCTCCGACTTCGCCTGCGCTCTCGGCATCAACATCCCCACAGGTAAGGACTCACTCTCGATGACTCAGAAATACGGCGACAACAAGGTGTTCTCTCCCGGCACAGTTATTATCTCGGCTGCCGGCGAGGTGAAGGACGTGCGCCGCACGCTCTCACCCGTGCTCTCACCCCGTGTTTCAACATTATATTATATAGACTTCTCGTCCGATGCTCTCCGTCTCGGCGGTTCGGCCCTCTATCAGTCACTCAACAAAGTCGGTTCCGACGCTCCCACAGTGGCCGATGCAGCCAAGTTTGCCGCAGCATTCGGCGCAATGCAGAAACTCGTGCGCCAGCGCAAACTCCTTGCCGCTCACGACGTATCGGCCGGCGGTCTCGTGACCACTCTTCTCGAAATGACGTTTGCCAACACCGAGGGCGGTATCTTCTTCCACACTACCGGTTTCCGTCAGGTGTGCGGCGAAGAGGACCTCGTCAAGATACTCTTTGCCGAGAACCCCGCTATGGTTATCCAGGTCGACGACAAGAAGAAAGAGTCGGTTGAACAGATTCTTGACGAAGCCGGTGTGCGCTACTTCCCCATCGGTTATCCCACCGACGAGCGCACCGTCATGATTGAGCATGGCGAGAAAGAGCTGCTGCTCGGCATCGACTACCTCCGCGACGTGTGGTTCGAGACCTCATATCTGCTCGACCGCTTGCAGAGCGGAGCCGAATGTGCCGCAATGCGTTTCGAGAACTACAAAAAGCAACCCATACGCTACCGCATACCCGCGGCGTTCAAGGGCACAGTCGAAGCTCTCGGCCTCGACCGTCGTCACGCCGAGCCCTCCAAGGCCCGTTGCGCCATCATCCGCGAGAAGGGTGTCAACTCCGAGCGCGAGATGGCCTACTCGCTCTATATGGCAGGCTTCGAGGTGAAGGATGTGCATATGACCGACCTTATGTCGGGCCGCGAAACCCTCGACGATGTCAACCTCATCGTGTTCTGCGGCGGATTCTCCAACTCCGACGTTCTCGGTTCGGCCAAGGGCTGGGCAGGAGGATTCATGTGGAACGAGAAAGCCAAAGAGACCCTGCGCCGATTCTTTGAGCGCGAGGATACCCTTTCGCTCGGTATATGCAACGGCTGTCAGCTCATGATTGAGCTTAACCTCATCAACCCCGAGCACGCCAAGCCTACCCGCATGGAGCACAATATCTCACACAAGTTCGAGTCGCAGTTCCTCGGTGTCAAGATACCCAAGAACAATTCCGTGATGATGGGTTCGCTCTCCGGCATGAAGCTCGGTATCTGGGCCGCCCACGGCGAAGGTAAGTTCAACCTGCCTATGCCTTTGAGCGAATACAACATCGTGGCGCAGTACAACTACGCGGCTTATCCCGCCAACCCCAACGGCTCACGCGGCGCCGTGGCAGGTATCGCATCGGCCGACGGCCGACACCTTGCCATGATGCCTCACCCCGAGCGCGCCATGTTCCCCTGGCAGTGCGGTTACTATCCCGCCAACCGACGCAACGAGGAGGTGACGCCATGGATTGAAATGTTTGTCAACGCACGCAAGTGGATTCTTGAAAAGACTCAAAAGTAAGATTTACAATATGATTGACGCGGGAGGAGACATCGCCGATGCTCCACTCGCGTCAATTGTTAATACAATAACCAACAGGATACAATAACCAACAGGATACAATTTTTATCATGGGAGGATTTTTCGGCATTGCAAAGAAAAATGCATGCGTCAATGAGTTGTTTTACGGAGTGGACTACAATTCCCACATGGGCACCAAGCGCGCAGGCATCGTGACCGTGTCGCGCGACGGTATCTTCACCCGCTCTATCCATAATATCGAAAACTCGTATTTCCGCACCAAGTTTGAGGGCGACCTCGATACATTCTCAGGCGACAGCGGGGTAGGGGTTATCTCCGACACCGACGCCCAGCCTATCATCATCAACTGCAAGTTGGGCAAGTTTGCCATCGTTACCGTGGCGCGCATCAACAACGTGGTTGAGCTGGAGAACGAACTTCTGCAGGAGGGACAGCACTTCTGCGAGCACAGCTACGACATTGTCAACCCCACCGAGGTGGTGGCCACCCTCATATCGCAGGGCAAGGACCTCGTTGACGGTATCAACAACGTGTACCGCCAGGTCAAAGGCTCATGCTCAATGCTGCTTCTCTTCGACAACGGCGACGTTGTGGCAGCCCGCGACAAGCTCGGCCGCACACCCGTCATCCTCGGCCGCCATATCGACGGCGGAGCAATGGCCGTCACTTCCGAGACCTGCGCCTTCCCCAACCTCGGCTTCGAGATTTGCCACAACCTCGGTCCGGGCGAAATAGTCCGCTTCAACGCCGACGGTTATGACGTGCTCCAGCAGCCCCTCGACAAGATGCAGATATGCGCCTTCCTCTGGACATACTACGGCTATCCCCCCTGCGAGTACGAGCACCGCAATGTCGACGAGATGCGCTATTCGCTCGGCCTTGACATGGGCGAGCGCGATGACACCGATGTTGACTTCGTAAGCCCCGTGCCCGACTCGGGTATCGGCATGGCCCTCGGTTACGCACAGGGCAAGAAAGTGCCCTATCTGCGTGGCATCGTGAAATATACACCCACCTGGCCCCGCTCCTTCACCCCGAGCACTCAGGAACGCCGCGAGCTCGTAGCCAAGATGAAACTCATCGCCAACAGTTCGCTTCTCAACGGTAAGAAAGTAGCCTTCTGCGACGACTCCATCGTGCGCGGCACCCAGTTGCGCGACAACGTCAACGACATCCGCGAAGCGGGTGCCGAGGCTGTCCACGTGCGCATCTCCTGCCCGCCGCTCATCTACCCCTGCATGTATCTCAACTTCACCAACTCACGCAGCGAGATGGAGCTCATAACCCGCCGTGTCATCGCCGACCTCGAAGGCGACGCCTCATCCAACCTCGACCGCTACGCCGACCATACCACCCCCGAATACGAGGCGATGGTTGAGCAGATACGCAAGCGCCTCGGTCTCGACTCGCTGAAATTCAACACCATCGACGACATCGTCAAGGCTATCGGTTTGCCCAAGGAACGCATCTGCACCCACTGCTTCGACGGCTCAAGCTACTATTAAGCCGGGGTTGAACCATTACAGCTTATTATTGATTAATATCGGACAGTCGCTTGGATATCGCCTTTTTTGAGGTAATATCCGGGCGACTGCTCTGTTTATATTCCGTGAGCCGTACGCGATATGTCGGCGTTGGCATAAGGTATTATTAGACAATTTGTCGGAAAAGTTTTTGATAAATTGTAAAAATAAATTATCTTTGTAATCTTGAAAATGAAGTGGTTAGGCCGATTGTGCGCTCTAACACGCTGTGTCATAGCGGTTAATCATGCCCACACTTCTTTAAGGCAATGAGAAATAGTAATTTTAAATCATAAAAAGTAAAGATTATGAGTTTAAACATCATTGTGCTGGCAAAGCAGGTACCCGATACCCGCAACGTCGGCAAAGATGCGATGAAAGAAGATGGCACAATCAACCGTGCAGCGCTTCCCGCCATCTTCAATCCCGAGGACTTGAATGCTCTTGAGCAGGCTCTCCGCCTCAAAGATGCCAATCCCGGTTCGACTGTTACGCTGCTTACCATGGGACTCCCGCGTGCATCGGAAATTATCCGTGAAGCCATGTACCGCGGTGCTGACGGCGGTATCGTGCTTACCGACCGCGTGCTCGGCGGCGCTGACACCCTCGCAACTTCCTACTCTCTGGCTCAGGCCGTGAAGAAATTCGGCAACTACGACATCATTCTCGGCGGTCGTCAGGCTATCGACGGCGACACCGCTCAGGTAGGTCCCCAGATTGCAGAGAAACTTGGTATTCCCCAGATTACATACGCTGAAGAAATCATTGACCTCAAGGATGGCAGCGTGACTGTGAAACGTCGCCTCGAAAACGGCGTCGAGACCGTCAAGGCTCCCCTTCCCTGCGTTGTTACCGTTACCGGCTCGGCCGACGCCTGCCGTCCCCGCAACGCCCGCCGCGTCATGACCTACAAGCGTGCCGTATCACCCACCGAGAAAGCCAAACTGACTCCCGAGCAGCTCGCCATCGTTGAAGCCCGCCCCGACCTCAATCTGCAGGAATGGAGCGCAGCCTACGTTGACGCTGACCCCGCCCAGATCGGTCTCCCCGGCTCGCCCACCAAGGTGAAAGCCATCGAAAACGTGGTGTTCACAGCCAAAGAGAGCCTCTGTCTCCAGGACAACGACGAGCAGATCGAAAACCTCGTCAAAGAGCTTATCGCTAATCATACAATCGGCTGATTCCGGCCGCCTCAATTAAATTTAAGAAAATGGCAGACAACAATAATCTTATCGTATATTGCGAATATGAGGACGGCAAAATAGCCGACGTGAGCCTCGAACTGCTCACCAAAGGCCGTCACCTCGCCGACAAATTGGGAGTGAAGCTCGAAGCTCTTGTCATCGGCGACAATCTTAAGGACGTTGAAAAACAGATTGCTCCCTACGGAGCCGACGTTATCTACAAAGTAGAGGATGCCCGTCTGTTCCCCTATACCTCCAACCCCCACGCTGCGGTGCTTATCAACCTCTTCAAGGAAATCAAGCCCCAGATTTGCCTCATGGGCGCCACCTGCATCGGCCGCGACCTCGGTCCCCGCGTGTCATCATCGCTCCACAGCGGTCTGACCGCCGACTGTACCTCGCTCGAAATCGGCGACCACAAGGACCCCAAGACAGGCAAGGAATATACCGACCTGCTCTATCAGATTCGTCCCGCATTCGGCGGTAACATCGTGGCTACCATCGTCAACCCCGACTGCCGTCCCCAGATGGCTACAGTGCGCGAGGGCGTGATGAAGAAAGAGGTATTCGATGCCAACCACAAAGCCGAAGTCATCGACCTCGACCCCAAGAAATATGTTTCTGACGCTGACTTCGTGGTTGAAATCATCGACCGTCATATCGAGAAATCGAAAATCAACATCAAGAATTCACCCATCATCGTGGCCGGCGGCTACGGCGTAGGCTCGAAAGAAAACTTCGATATGCTCTATGACCTCGCCAACACTCTCGGCGCCGAAGTAGGCGCTTCGCGTGCGGCTGTCGATGCAGGTTTCTGCGAGCATGAGCGCCAGATTGGTCAGACCGGTGTTACCGTCCGTCCCAAGCTCTACATCGCCTGCGGTATCTCAGGTCAGATACAGCACATCGCCGGCATGCAGGAAAGTTCAATCATCATCTCGGTTAACAACGACCCCAATGCCCCCATCAACACTATCGCCGACTACGTAATCACCGGCAATATCGAAGATGTGCTCCCCAAACTCATTAAATATTATAAGAAAAACTCGAAATAACAGCTCGATATGGCTAACTTTTATACAGATAACCCCGATTTAAAGCTGCATCTTTCTCACCCGTTGATGAAGAAAATTGTCGAGCTCAAAGAGCGCGGCTACGCTGATGCAAAAGAATATAACGATGCGCCCGTCGACTTCGAGGACGCTATGGACAACTACGACAAGGTGCTCGAAATCGTAGGCGACCTCTGCGGCGAAATCATCGCCGGCAACGCCGAAGACGTTGACCACCAGGGCCCCCACGTTGAAAACGGCCGCGTAGTTTACGCCGACAAGACCAAGGAAAACCTCGAAGCCTGCCGCAAGGCCGGCCTCATGGGTATGGCTATGCCCCGTCGCCTCGGCGGTCTCAACTTCCCCATCACCCCCTACATCATGGCTGCCGACATCGTGAGCCGTGCCGACACAGGTTTTGAAAACCTCTGGGGCTTGCAGGACTGCGCCGAGACCATCTACGAATTTGCTGACGAGGACCAGAAGAAACGCTACATCCCCCGCGTGTGCGAAGGCGAGACCATGTCAATGGACCTCACCGAGCCCGACGCCGGTTCTGACCTCCAGTCAGTTATGCTCAAAGCCACTCAGAAAGAGGACGGCTCTTGGGTGCTCAACGGTGTTAAGCGCTTCATCACCAACGGTGACGCCGACATCCACCTGGTACTCGCCCGCTCTGAGGACGGCACCAAGGACGGTCGCGGTCTGTCAATGTTCATCTACGACAAGCGCAACGGCGGTGTGACAGTGCGTCGCATCGAAAACAAGATGGGTATCAAGGGTTCACCCACCTGCGAGCTCGTCTACAAGAATGCTCCCGCCGAACTCTGCGGCACTCGCCGTATGGGTCTTATCAAATACGTTATGGCCCTCATGAACGGTGCCCGTCTTGGCATCGCAGCTCAGTCGGTAGGTGTAAGCGAAATCGCTTACCGCGAGGCTCTCGGCTACGCCAAGGACCGTATGCAGTTTGGCAAAGCCATCATCGAGTTCCCCGCTGTCTATGAGATGCTTGCTGTGATGAAAGCCAAACTGGACGCTTCTCGCTGCCTCCTCTACGAGACCGCCCGCTACGTCGACCTCTACAAGGCTTACGAAGATATCGAGAAAGAGCGTAAACTCACTCCTGAAGAGAAGGCCGAGCTCAAACTCTACCGCAAATATGCCGACGCCTGCACTCCCATGGCCAAAGGCATGTCGAGCGAATACTGTAACCAGAACGCCTACGACTGTATCCAGATACACGGCGGTTCGGGCTTCATGAAGGACTATGCCTGCGAACGCGTTTACCGCGACGCCCGCATCACTTCAATCTATGAAGGTACCACCCAGCTGCAGGTAGTGGCCGCTATCCGCCACGTCACCACCGGCACCTACGCTGCCCTCATGGACGAGTACGCCAAGATGGAAGTAAGCGAAACCCTCGCTCCCGTCAAGGAAATGCTCGAAGGTCTCCGCGCCAAGTATCAGGCTGCCATCGACAAGGTGAACGAGGTTAATCAGCCCGCATTCACCGACTTCATGGCACGTCGTCTCGTCGAAATGGCCGGTGACATCATCATGGCTTACCTCCTCATCACCGACGCTACCCGCTACAACAGCGAGTCGCTGACCAAGAGCGCCATCGTCTACGGCAACATGGTACGCGCTGAAGTTGAAAAGCATGCTGAGTTCATCGCCAACTTCTGCCCCTGCCAGCTCGACGTCTACAAAGCGTAATCCCGAAGCCCTCAGGCTTCAACCACCATACCGAGGCTTTCACGCACCACAGCGTGAAAGCCTTTTTTTACTGAATATTAAGGCCTTTTTTTACTAATAATTTTGGTAATACTTTTACTAAAATTTTGGTACTATGGATTATTATTGTACATTTGTGAAAACCGTGCTGAGTCTAAGATTGTTAGATTCGGAGAGCAATCATATTAGTGGAGCAAAACATGAAATATGACTGTATTTGAATTTTTCAGCTATTTAATTTTATCAGCTTTTTAAAATGAAGAAGATTTTACTCATTCCGGCTATAGCCTCAGTAGTGTTTTTCACAGGCTGTAACCTTACAGGAAGCAAGCAGGACAAGACTGCCGACGAAAATACCGCAACCGAAACGCTCGACGGCGAGTCAGAGCCGGGCGACACCTCGGCACTCGTCTCCGTGCAGCCGCTGCCCGACAACAGTATCGCCGAGCGCATCATATCAAAGTTCAACCAGGGACCGGCTGTCAACAACTCCGACTACTCCGACGCCCTCGATTATGCAGAGCTTTATCTGATGCTCTCCTCCGACCCCATCGCCCTCATTCACGGCACACCCGACGATGCAGAGCGCAAGGCTGCTTTCGACTCGCTCGCATCGCTGCAGAACAAATATCCCTACAATGAGCAACTGATGGAAATCCTCTCACAGGGCGCCGAACTCAAGAAGACCGAGGGCGGACTCGTGCCCATGAACGAGGACAACCGTGCCCGTCTCGACGCTCTCAACGGCGCCTACGACAACCTTGCAAAGTAATCATTATCATTTTTATTAATTTTTTAAATCCAAATCACAATGAAAAAGTTATTCACAACCATGCTCGGCCTCGCGCTGATTCTCTCAATCTCAGTTCTCGCATCATGCCGTGGCGGCGAAACCAACGCAGCAGCCGACAACGCTTCAATGAAACCTATCGTTGAGAAATTCGAGGCCGGCGAACAACTCACTGAAGCTGAGTACTCAACAGTGCTCGACTATGTGGATGCTGCCGTTGATGAAGCTGCCCCCCTTTCAGAAGAATTTAAGGAAGCATACGAAAGCGGCAATGAAACTAAGATGGACGATGTGCAGAAGAAAGGCGAAGAACTCGAAGCTAAATACGAGTATATGAATGACGCTCTCAAGATTCTGTATGCTGCTAATGAAGAAGATGCAGGCGAAGCCAACGTAGAAAAAGGCAAAAAAATTTACGAGAAAATGCAGAAAGTCGGTCTCAATTTCTAATTATCAACCGACCACAATAATACAAGAGGGTGGGCCAATCAAGGCTCACCCTCTTGCTGTTTCATAAGTTGATGCAATTTACTTTCCTGACAGCATGCGGTCGATGGCGGCTGCGGTGTCGCGGCCCGATGCTATGCAGCGCACTACGAGCGAGGCGCCTGTGGCGGCATCGCCGGCGGCGAATACCTTGTCGACGCTGCTGCGGTGGGTGGAGTCGACCTTTACGTTCTTGCTGGCATCGGTCTCCACGCCGAGCTGTTCGAGCAATCCTTCCTGCACGGGGTTGGTGAAACCCATTGCCAGCAGCACGAGGTCTGCCTTGATGACTTCGGTGCGACCCGTGTGGTTGAGGTTCATGCGGCCTGTCTCGGGGTCTTTCTCCCAAGTGACTTCCTCCACCTCCACTTCGGTGACACGTCCGTCGCGTCCGCGGATAGCACGGGTGTCGAGCAGCCAGCGACGGTCGCAACCCTCTTCGTGCGACGACGATGTTTTCAGCACCACGGGCCAGTAGGGCCACGGAGTGTCGGGATTCTCGCCGACCGGGGGCTTCGGCATGATTTCAATCTGGGTGACCGAGAGGCAGCCCTGACGGTGCGACGTGCCCACGCAGTCACTGCCGGTGTCGCCTCCGCCGATTACGAGCACGTGCTTGCCCTTGGCCGTGATGCGCTCGTCGGCGGGAATGTCAACCCCCGCGTTGACACGGTTCTGCTGCTGAAGCAGTTCGAGGGCGAAATGCACCCCCTTAAGTTCGCGTCCCTCCACCTTGAGGTCACGGGGCACACCCGAACCGATGGCCACGCACACTGCGTCGTAATCCTTCAAAATCTCGTCGGCGGGTATATCCTTGCCCACCTCCACGTTGTAGCGAAACTCCACGCCTTCCTGCTCCATCAGCGCTATGCGGCGGTCGATGACGCTCTTGTTGAGTTTGAAATCGGGGATACCGTAGCGCAGAAGTCCGCCCGCGGCCTCGCTCTTCTCAAACACGGTGACGCTATGTCCCTTGCGGTTGAGACGGTTGGCACACGCCAATCCTGCGGGGCCCGAACCGATGACGGCCACGCGCTTGCCGGTGCGGCGCGCGGGAATGCGCGGTGTCACTATCCCTTCAAGGAATGCGCGCTCCACGATGGCGCACTCATTCTCGCGGATAGTCACAGGTTCGTGCTGCTTGTTGAGCACGCAGCCTTTCTCGCACAGCGCGGGGCATACGCGGCCCGTGAACTCGGGGAAGTCGTCGGTGGCGGTAAGAAGGTCGTAAGCGCCCTTTATATCATTCTTGTAGAGGCGGTCCTGCCATTCAGGCTGCTTGTTGCCCAGAGGGCAGCTCCAGTGGCAGAAGGGGACGCCGCACTCCATGCAGCGCGATGCCTGCAGGCGACGGTCCTCGGGGTTGAGTGTCTGTTCCACCTCGCCGTAGTCGCGGATACGGTCGGCAACGGGACGATAGCCGGCCTCTTTGCGGTGTATTGTCAGAAATGCTTTAGGATTTCCCATAATATCTATGTGTTGTGGCAGCGGGCCGGAGCGAGAGGGGGTGGCCCGGCTGCCTTTATTTATTCTGTTGTGTTATGTAACTCGTCGGTTATCAGTGATTTTACCGTTATCAGTCGCGATCGAGGTCGAGGCTTGCAATTTTGCGTTGCAGTGACTCCATCTTCTCGTCGTGAAGCACCTTCTTGTACTCGAAGGGGATAATCTTGATAAACTGGCCCACGTACTCGTTCCAGTTGTCGAGCATGCGGCCGGCAAGCGGGCTGCGGGTGTGCTTGTAGTGGTTGGAAATGAGGCGGTGAAGTTCGCGGTTATCGCTCATCTCCTCTATCAGCGAGAGTTCGACCATCTCCATGTTGCAGTAGTAGTCGAAGTCGCCTTCGGGGTTCCACACGTAGGCCACGCCGCCGCTCATACCTGCGGCGAAGTTGCGTCCCGTGGTGCCGAGCACTACAGTGCGTCCGCCTGTCATGTACTCGCAGCAGTGGTCACCGACACCCTCCACAACGGCAGTGGCGCCCGAGTTGCGCACGCAGAAGCGTTCACCCACGCGGCCGTTGATATATACCTCGCCCGACGTTGCGCCGTAGAGCAGTGTGTTGCCGGCGATGATATTCTCCTCGGGAGCGAAGTTGGAGCCTGCGGGGGGCACGATTACAATCTTGCCGCCGGAGAGACCTTTACCCACGTAGTCGTTGGCGTCGCCTTCGAGACGGAACGAGATGCCGTGAGCGAGGAATGCACCGAAACTCTGACCCGCCGAGCCTTTGAATATCACCGAGATAGTGTTGTCGGGCAACCCGTCGTTGCCATATTTCTTGGCTACGACGCCCGAGAGCATGGCGCCCACGGAGCGGTCGGTGTTGGTGATGGGGAAGTCGAGTTCAACCGGCATACCGCTCTCCAGAGCGGGGTAGGCGCGGCTTATAAGCTTGCGGTCAAGCACGTTGGCTATATCGTGCTCCTGCGAGGTGACGTTGATGATGGCGTTCTTCTGTGACTCCTCGGGGGTGAATATGATGCGCGACAGGTCGAGGTGAGTGGTCTTGGGGGTGACACATCCGGCCTTCACTGTCAGCAGGTCGCTGCGGCCTATCACTTCGTTGAGCGAGCGGAAACCGAGCGATGCGAGAGTTTCGCGTATCTCCTGCGCAAGGAACTTGAAGAAGTTGATTACATACTCCGAGCGGCCGAGGAAGCGGCGGCGCAGCTCCTCGTTCTGCGTGGCTACGCCTACGGGGCAGGTGTTGGTGTGGCACTTGCGCATCATGACGCAGCCGAGCACTATAAGTGCGCTCGTGGCAAAACCATACTCCTCGGCGCCGAGCATCGACATGATGATGACATCGCGCGCCGTCTTGAGTTGTCCGTCGACCTGCAGTTTCACCTGGCCGCGCAGATTGTTGAGCACGAGGGTCTGCTGCGTTTCGGCAAGACCTATCTCGGAGGGGAGTCCGGCATAGCGGATAGAGCTTGCGGGGGATGCTCCCGTGCCGCCCTCGGCGCCCGAGATGGTGATAAGGTCGCTCTTGGCCTTGGCAACGCCGGCCGCGATTGTACCTACACCGCTTTCCGACACGAGTTTGACGCTCACGCGGGCATCGGGATTCACATTCTTCAGGTCGAAGATGAGCTGTGCGAGGTCCTCGATAGAGTAGATGTCGTGGTGAGGGGGAGGGGATATGAGGGAAATGCCGGGGATGGAGTGGCGGGTGCGGGCAATGATTTTGTCAACCTTGAATCCGGGCAACTGGCCGCCCTCGCCGGGCTTGGCACCCTGCGCTATTTTAATCTGTATCTCGTCGGCATTGACGAGGTATTCGGTAGTGACGCCGAAACGTCCCGATGCCACCTGCTTGATGGCCGAGCGGGCCGATGTGCCGTCCTCGCGGGGCTTGAAGCGGGCTGCGTCCTCGCCACCCTCGCCGGTGTTAGAGCGCGCGCCTATGGCGTTCATGGCTATGCCGAGCGCTTCGTGGGCCTCGCGCGAGATTGAGCCGAACGACATTGCGCCCGTCACGAAGCGGCGCATGATATCCTCTATCGGTTCCACCTCCTCCACGGGGATAGGTGTGCCGGGCTTGAAGTCGAGGAAGTCGCGGATAAATATAGGTTGGGGCTTGTTGTCGACAAGCGATGTGAATTCCTTGAATTTCTTATAGCTGCCGAGGCGTGTCGCAATCTGCAGCGTGGCTATGGTCTCGGGGTTCCAGGCGTGTGACTCGCCGTCCTTGCGGAATGAGTATTGGCCGATGTGTCGTATCGGGGCCTCGGTGTCATAGTCCTCGGAGAATGCTTCGGCATGGTTGAGGATGATTTCGCGCTGAAGGTCGGCCATGTCGATACCGCCGATTTTTGAAATCGTCTCGCCGAAGTAGGTGCGGGTTATATCCTCGCCCAGACCGATGGCTTCGAAGAGTTGCGCGCCCTTGTAGGAGGTGAGGGTGGAGATACCCATTTTCGACATGACTTTGAGCAGACCTTTGTCCACGGCCTTGATGAAGTTTTTCTCGGCGGTGTGGAAGTCGAGCTGTATCTCCTTGCTCTTGACGAGACTATCGATGACGGCGAAAGCAAGGTAGGGGTTGACGGCGCTCGCTCCGTAGCCTGAAAGGAGGGCGAAGTGCATCACCTCACGGGCGTCGGCGGTCTCGACGATGAGGGCCGTCTGCACGCGTTTCTTGCGGTCGATGAGGTGATGGTGCACGGCCGATGTTGCCAGCAGCGAGGGGATGGGAGCGTGGGTGGCGTCGGTGCCGCGGTCGGAGAGCACGATGTAGTTGCAACCCTCGTCGACGGCCTGCTCGGCTTGCTCGCACAGGCTCTCGATAGCCTTTGCGAGGGCGTCGTCGCCGCCGTTTACGTCAAAGGTCATGGGGAGTTTGCGGGTGTTGAATCCTTTGTAGCGGAGGTTGCAGAGTATGTCGAGCTCCTGGTTGGTGATGATGGGGCGTTTGAGTTCCACCATCTTGCACAGCTCGGGGCTGGGGCTCATGAGGTTCATGTTGATGGCGCCGATGTAGCTGTCGAGGCTCATCACAAGCTCCTCGCGCAGAGGGTCGATAGGGGGATTGGTCACCTGGGCGAAGTGCTGTCGGAAGTAGTTGAAGAGCAGTTGCGGCTCGTTGGAGAGCACGGCCAGCGGGGTGTCGTTGCCCATTGAGTTGACAGGCTCTTTGGCGTCGACCACCATCGGGGTGATGATTTTCTCCACCTCCTCGCGGTTGTAGTTGAAGGCGCGCAGCAGGCGGGCGAAATCCTCGGTGTCGTTGTTGACCTTGCGGCCGGAGATTATCTTGTCGAGTTTGATACGGTGCTTTGCGAGCCAGTCGCGGTAGGGGAACTCTCCGGCCAGCATCTCCTTGAGCTGCGGGTCGTAGAGCACTTCGTTGTTCTCCATGTCAACCATCAGCATCTTGCCGGGGCGCAGACGACCTTTCTTCTTCACCTCGCCGGCCTCGAAGGGGAGTACGCCTATCTCCGATGCTATCACCATGGTGTCGTTGTTGGTGATGACGTAGCGCGCGGGTCGCAGTCCGTTGCGGTCGAGCATGCCGCCGGCGTAGCGGCCGTCGCTGAAGAGCAGGGTGGCCGGGCCGTCCCACGCCTCCATGAGGATGGAGTGGTATTCGTAGAACGCTTTGAGTTCGGGCGAGATTGGGTTCTTGTCATTGAAACTTTCGGGCACGAGCATGGCGAGCGCGTGGGGGAGCGACATGCCGCCCATCACGAAGTATTCAAGCACGTTGTCGAGCGATGCGGAGTCGCTCATGCCGGGCTGCACGATAGGGGTCATGTCGTTGTCGCCGAACGCTTCGGGGTGGAGCACGCATTCGCGGGCTTTCATCCACAGTCGGTTGCCACGGATAGTGTTGATTTCGCCGTTGTGGCCGAGCATGCGGAAGGGCTGTGCGAGTGCCCAGGTGGGGAAGGTGTTGGTGGAGAATCGCGAGTGCACGAGCGCCATGGCCGTGGTGAAGTGGGGATTCATCAGGTCATGGAAATAGTAGCGCAGCTGCAGCGACGACAGCATACCTTTATATATAATGGTCTTTGACGAGAGCGACACAATGTAGAAATCCTCCTTGCCGGGAATAGCGCTTTCGGCAATCTTCTTCTCGATGCGTTTGCGCAGTATGTAGAGCTTCGGTTCGAGGGGTTCGTTGGTGGACTCGTCGGCGATGAATATCTGGACGATGTCAGGCTCGGCGGCACGCGCCACGCGGCCTAACTGGTCGGAGTTGACGGGGACTTCGCGGGGCGGCAGGGATGACAGTCCCATCTCCATGCTCTCGCGCTCGATGATGTCGAAAATCATTGCGCGCGCCTCCTCGTTGCCCTTCGGCAGGAACACGAGGCCCGAGCCATAGCGTCCCTTTTCGGGGACCGCTATGCCTTGGAGCAATATGAATTCGTGGGGTATCTGCACCATGATACCCGCACCGTCGCCCGTTTTCGGGTCGGCACCCTCGGCGCCGCGGTGTACCATGTGTTCCAATACCTGGAGACCTTTCTCTACAAGCTGATGCGATTTCACGCCGCGGATGTTGACCAGCAGACCTACACCGCAGGCGTCCTTCTCATAATCGGGATTGTATAATCCCTGAGGTTGAGGCAAACCTTTCTGCATATCTTTTACCTTAAATTAGTGAGTCACAGCATGCCACGCATGTCCTGCGCCCATCTACAGTTTATAATTCACCGCAAATATAATCATTTTGCCGCAATTACAACTAAAAATATAGAAAAAATCTACAAAATCAAATAAAAAAATAGCAAAAAGCGGTTTATTGGCAATCCGTTGCTCCCATCCCCTCGCAGTTATCCCGTCGGGTGGTATCAGTTTCCTTTCAACCCCTCGCAGTTATCCCACCGGGTGGTATCAGTCACGACCCGAGGCGGAGCGGTTTGTCGGAGGTGATGTCACTTCGTGGCGCTGAACGATACCTTCTTAAAAATATAGATAGGCACGAGCTGCCCCACCACCATGCAAAGTATCACGAAGAAGCATACGATACCGTTGCTCTGGCATATATACAGGAAATGATTGAACTGCTCCTCGCCCGTAGCCGTAAGCGCCAGAAAGAAAGCCTGAATGGCCTTGTAGGCATAGATACCCGGAATCATGGGAAGCAACGCGGGGAAAGCAAAGGTCTCGGGCGGACACTTCACCTTCTTCGCACAGATGATAGCCAGCAACCCCACAACGAAGGCGCCCGCCAGACTTGCCGCCACGATATGCACCCCGCCAAGATTTATCATGCAATAGCGCGTCATGTGGCCCAGCGCTGCAATGAGTCCGCAATATTTGAGCGCCATGCGCGGCGGGTTGCTGATGGCGCCGAAACCGATACCGGCCACTGCTGCGAGCAGGCCGTCGGAGAGTATGTCGAGTAAAGTTGTCATAGGTCGGTAAAACTGATTTTCATGAGGAAGAATGCTGCGGTGAGGCCCACGGTGATGCACGCCGTGATGATAGTGGCCTTGATGAAACGGCTGAAACCGCAGAGGTAATGGTCAGTCAGCAGGTCGTTGACACTGTTGATATACGGAATGCCGGGGATGAGGAAAAGCACACTCGTGGCAAGCGCAACCTCGGGCGTCGAGGTGATACCGTCAAACACGTAGCCCGCCGTCCCTGCGACCGCCGCCGTAAAAGCGCAAGCCATAGTCATAATCATATAGTTGACACGTGCACGCGTAAGCAGCAGTTTAAGCGAGAATCCCACCATCGTAGCCAGCGCCACGATGCACATAGCCACCCGGTCGCCGCCAAATATACGGCAGAACGAAGCATTGGCCGCAGTCACGAGCAGCAGCGTCACCCAGTCATGGTAACGTTGACATCGCAGCAGCCTCGGAAACTCCTCCGCAGCCTCATCGATAGTAATCTTGCCATCGGCCACGCGCCAGCTCAGATGGCTCAGGCGCGTATTGAGAGCATAATCGTTGGGCAAATGTTCGATAGTGTAGGAATGGCTGTATGACATCCCCTCGGCGTCGGTAAGCGTAACGAAACAGTGGGCCGGCAGAATAGTCAGCTCCACGCGATACCCCGCCGCCAAAGCCATTCGGTCGATATTTCTCTGAATACGGCTGCACGTAGCCCCGCACCCAAGCATCACACTCGCATACTTCGCCAGAAATACGCAAGCATCCCTAAGCACCGGACTAACCGCACACCCCAAATTCCTCCTCTCCATAACGTGTTGATTAAAATAATTAAATAGTTGATTCAATAGGTTGATTTGAAACATTCACTCATAGCTGACCCGTATTTAAGGGCCAACTATATAAATATAACACCTCCAAAGCAATTTCTTCCAAAAAATCTTAAAAATAACATTTAAGTGAAGAAAAAACTTGGAGGTATTGAATTAAAAGGGGCACATATAAATAATATATGCCCCCCACTTTATACTTTAACTTATTTAGATAAGTAACTGTTTAAAATAATTTTGAACAGTTACTTATAAGAGATTATTTTACAGAAATGATGCGGCTCATCATATCAATCAGGTTGTATCCGTCCCAAGTAAGTGAAAACTCGGTTGTTCGGCCTATTGGAATAATTCGGTCAATACCTTTTAACTCGTTGGAAATAACAAAATTTTCAAGTTCCTCTTTGTCAAAACCAAAATAAGCCATGGTCTGATATTTATTGGAAATCACAGGTGCTATCTCATCGAGTGAATCAATAGTTTTTTCGGTAAAATAACCTCCGGCACATCTATATGAATCAATGTCGGTGGGAACTTGCGAAAGTATATCTGTCCTTACAATTAAGTTGTCGGGCATTTCATCAATCCTGATGTCCATATCAATTGACTGGCGGTAAAACGCTGTGAGTTTGTCAACACAGAGAACGGCCTGCAAGTTATAATGTTTCAGGGTATAATCATGGATTGAATTCCAAAATCGCTCTTTAGCCTCATTCAGACTCTTTGATTTGGTCCAGAATATTAATCTTGGAGCCGAACATGCATTCTGATCAAAGAGATATGTATCGTTGTAAAAATCTTCGGCAATCCTGTTCATATCCTTATCGTCGGCTTTCATGACAGCATCGGGGTTGATAACCGCGATGGAATATCGGTCGGCGAAGCAGATGTCGAAAGAGCGTGGTGGCAGTTCATTTTTACGGATGGTTGCAATTGTAGAATCTCCGCCCCATATTATTCTTGTCGCCGCCATTTTTGAGAAAAAAGCGGTTGCATCGCTGTCCCTGCTGTAACTAATCAAGGCAATCTGCGGAAGTTTCTGCCTATCAATTGTACCGGCATGTAGTATATCCTTCATGTGTTTGATAATGAGGTCAACCTGAGGAAATTCTTTTGACGATACACGTACAATGTTTACATTTCCTGAAAGCATTCCTGCTACAAGCGAGTAGGCAAAGTTTACGGGGACATTTGATGGCGCTATGTGAAACGCTACACCTCTTCCGAGTCGTAATTCGGCTGTGTCAATGTATTCGTTCTTGAGTTTGAGCAGATTGGATTTCCTGCAAAAATAGGCAAAGGTGATAACATCGGGATATAGTCTCGATTGGCGATCTTTCAACAGCGATCCTGATAATGCGCTTAGATAGTCAATCACACTTTCAGCGAACGGTACTGATGGCTTATTATTATTGAAAACATCCCAATCAATTGTATCGGGATATAACAGGTTGAAATTAGAATTTTGCTGCATACGTATCACTACAACCGCGGATTTCCGCATTTTTAATTCGTCCGGATATTTTAAAATATTTTCCCTTTAATCCGCAAGGACAATCATCCTCTCCAAGTATAATACCTTCATCTTCAGTAAGAAGAATATGTCCGGGATAACTTGTCGGAAGAACGCTTACTACTTCGATAAGTCCTTTTTCACCAAAATCGGCTACTGACCAATCGTGAGGACGTCGGATGATTACATCGCTGAAAGCGGATGTGTGCAGATGTCCGCATTTACATTCCATATAAATAGTACCGGTCTGCTCTACCATGCCATAGTAGTCATGAATATTCTCCGGCGCTATGCCGCAAACAGTATTAAGCGCCTGTTTGAATTCTGATGGAGATACTTTTTCTGATATAAGTTTCTTCCATCCTCCGCCGTGAATAAGTATTCCGTTGGATAAATCGGGACGATAGCCCGACTCTATAAGTTTCTTATAAAAATGCTGCCATACCATGAATGTAAAGCCAAAGAGGAAGATAGTCTCACCCCGATGGGCTTCCAGAAAAGCATTCATACCTTCAATGTCGAGTTCCATATCGTTATCGAGAGCATACTGGCGCTTGCTTCCGAACATGGAGAAGCCAAGGATACCTGCACCTCTGGCCGAGAACATAGCTCTGTTCTTCACCACGGCACTCGAGTCGAGAATCAGCATAGGAACACGCTTTGTACCCAGAAAATGCGAGACTATGCGTGTAAGACACTTTGTCTGATAAGAAGATGCCTCTCTGTCAAGGAATATTCTCGACACCTGTTGACCGGTAGTGCCTGAAGAAGTCAAAGTCTTTACGACGTCGTCATGCGCGCAACTACGTAATTCAAACTCTTTAAACAGTCTGACAGGAAGAAATGGCAACTGCTCGTACTCAGGCAAATTATTGATGTCTAAACCTGTTGCATCAAACATACGCCGATATTTCTCACAATTTTTGTAATGGTGGACCGTGAGTTGTCGAAGTCTGTCGTTAAGTATGGCATGCTTCTCCTCGCTATTGAGGGAAAATGGCTCTATATCAAGTATTTCGTCGAGAGTCATAAGCTAATTCAATAATTTTTGTAATTCGGCGTATTGCACCTTCCCCGAAGAGTTTTTAGGTATTTCATTAATCTTTCTGATAGAGAATGCTCTGGTATTCAGGCCTGTCTTTTCGGAAAGGAATGATTTTATATCCGATTCAAAACCCTCCTTGGTTACAAATACAGTTATCAAGTCATCCACGCCTGCCACGGCAAATTCCAGAGAAAGCCCCTGCGAGCCTGACGTACTGTCGAATTTTGCCGATTTCAATAAATCCTCCAGTGCATCAAGATTACATCTGTTACCCCAAATCTTGACAAATCTTTTCATTCGTCCGGTAATATAGTAAAAACCGTCAGCATCGCGTCGTGCAATATCACCCGTGTGAAGAACGCCGTGGTTAGTATCCCCTGTAGCGAGATCGGTAATAGATTCAGCATATCCGAGTGACACGTTGGGGCCTTCATAAATTAGCTCGCCGTCAGTTTCAGCTTCGGTTATTACTTCACCATTTGTGTCAATCAGCGAGAACCGGCCACCGGGGATTGCGATTCCGATGCTTGCGTATTTTTCTGCCGAAACAGCCTCAGGGAGGTAACTCATGCGTGCAGTAGCTTCTGTCTGACCGTACATGATGATAAAGCGTTTGCCACAGGCGCGCGATTTATCAATAAATTCCTTGGCGAGTGTAGCATTAAGTTTGCCGCCTGCTTGAGTCAAAGTTGTAAGTTTTGGAAGCTCCATGTTGAAGAAGCGTAGTCGCCGCAACATTTCATATGTGTAAGGCACTCCCGATAAACTTGTAGCTTCGGCCTCTTTGGCAAAGGACCAGAACTCCTTTTGGATGACGGCTTTGTCAGTGAGCAGTATAGTCGCTCCCTTGAGCAGGTGACTGTTGATTACTGACAGTCCAAAACTGTAATGCATTGGCAAGGAAGTGATTGCTCTTTCCTGCTCAGTGATATTCAGATACTTAGCTATTGATTCAGCATTGCTGAGTAAGTTGTTTTTTGTCAGTTTGACCAGTTTGGGAGAACCCGTACTACCGCTGGTAGTAAGTAATAACGCTACCTCGGGATTTATAGCGTACTCATCGGTAAGCCGCTCAATAAGTGCGTATTCCAGTAAGGTGGTGACCGCATGCCCCCCAAACTCACTAATTCGTTCAACCGGCAACCATATATACCGTGGCTGATATATGTCAATAAGATTCTTTACTATCGTAGCGTCTTTACTGCTGTCAAGCATAACTGCCGGAATGCCTATTTCCAAAAATGCAATGTATCCGGCCAATGATCCGATAGTGTTGGAACATAGACAAAACACGAGTGCCTCCTTATTTAGAAACTGTCCAAGATAACTGGTGAAATTTCTTAAATCTTGATAGGAGTATTGTCGTTTGTCATCAGATATTACGGCGATGGAAGAACTTTGAATATCGTCGGGAAATAGGGTTCTCATAAGACAAATTTGATATTTTGGACAATCTTTTCAGCTGTTAATCCGGCCTGGTCCAACATAAACGCTCTGTTACCGGCGATATAATTTTTATCTTCTACACCCAGGAATAACTGCTTTCCTTTAAATCCTGAGGCAGTCAATCGTTCCGCAACAGCACTTCCTAAACCACCGATAATATTATGCTCTTCAATTGTTACAATCAGACGATATTTTTTTGCTATTGAATCAATTAATTCATTATCAAGAGGCTTAATCGTATGAATATTCACTACTTGTGCCGAGAGTTGGTCATCGGCGAGTATCTCGGCGGCTTTCAAAGCTGCTGAAACCAAATCTGTGCCTGTAGCAATCAATGCTATATCTGAGCCTTGACGCAATACTTTACCTTTCCCAACTATGAATTCATAATCATCGTCATATACGACTGGAATTCGGGTTGCTCCACAGAATCTCATATACACCGGTCCGTTAATTGTGCGCATCGCTTCCATCATCTTTATGGCTTCCATGCAATCAGCCGGTGAAAGTACCGTCATATTGGGAATACTCCTCATGAGAGCTATATCATTAATAGCTAATAGAGAGGGTCCGGACAGGCCTGCGGATAATCCGGCTGCTGAACCGATAGCTTTCATGTCAAGATTAAGATTACCCATTAGATGACGTACTTGATCGGCGCAACGCAAAGTCATAAAGGGTGCGTAAGTAGTCATATAGGTTTTGAATCCGCACATACTCATACCGGCGGCTATACCAACCATATTCTGTTCGGCAATACCAACATTCAGGCATCTGTCAGGATAGTTCTCAAATGTACGTTGTAACCCTGAGTATCGTTTTAAATCGGCGGTTAAAACGATGACACTCTTATCATTACTAATTGTATCAGCGAATCCTACACTCCATATGGCCGGGTTAATACCCATTATGGACCATAGACGGGCATTTTTCTTATTATACTCAATCATTGTTTAACCCTCAATTTGTTGAATAATTGATTCGTATGCGCTTTGTTTCATAACTGCGTGATGAGATTCCGCAGTGTTCTCAAGACCGGGGACGCCATTAGCTTTTATTGTTCTGGCAATAACCATAAGCGGTTGTCCCTCATGAGGAGTCTTGAATGCAGAAGACAAGGCTTCGGTATCATGGCCGTTAACTACAACGGTTTTCCACCCGAAAGCTTCAGTCTTATCTTTTAATGGGTTGAGACTCATTATATCGTCGCCAACTCCGTCAAATTGCATATTGTTGTAGTCTATTATAGCTATCAGATTGTCAAGTCGGTACTGCGACGCACTCATCATTGCCTCCCATACAGAGCCTTCATTGCACTCGCCGTCGCCTAACAGTACGTAAGTCCTATAATCAAGCTGTTGTCTTCTTGCAGCTAAAGCCATGCCAACCCCTACGGAGAGGCCCATGCCGAGACTACCTCCCGAGTATTCCAGTCCAATTTCAACATTCCAAGGATGACCGGCTAATAAACCACCGTTAGTATGGAATGAGAATAATTCGTCTTCTTTTATAAACCCGGCTTTAGATAATGCAGAAAAGTTTGAAAGTATGCAATGGGTCTTACTTGGAATGAATCTGTCACGATTGTTCCAATTCGGGTTATTTACGTCATACCTTAATACTTCTCCATATAGAACGGCAAATATTTCAATGCAAGAGAAACTTCCCCCTATATGACACCCTGAATTGCCGGCATTTAATGCCATTTCTGCTGATTTTCGTCTAATATAATCAGCAAATTCTTTTACTTTGTTTTCCATAATTACATCCTCCCTCCGTCAGCAATCAAAATTTGTCCGGTCATAAAAGATGATTTATCCGAGGCCAAAAATAAAATAACTTCTGCTATTTCATGTTTATGTCCAAAGCGGTGCATAGCAGTTCGATTAAGAGTTTTCTGTATCTCAATCTCATTTTTATAATTGCCCATATCTGTATCAACTAATCCGGGTGCTACTCCGTTAACTCTAACTCCAAACGGCGCTAATTCTTTTGCAACAGATTTAGTCATCCATATCAATGAAGCTTTACTTGAACCATAAGACAGGTATCCGGGGTTTGTCTCGATGCCGCCAATTGAGCACATGTTGATGATGCTGCCCGACTTATGTCGTATCATCAACTTTGATACCAACTGAGTTATCAGCACTTGTGAGAAAAAGTTTATCTGAAACACTTCTTTCAGCTTTGCCATGCTGGTCATATTCATTAATCCGCCGCTGGCAATTCCTGCGTTATTTACAAGTACGTCTATTTTGCGGTTCTCTTTTACGAGCGGGGTTAAGGCTGCTTTGATACCGGCCTCATCGGTCATGTCGAAATAAATTGTCTCGATTTCTACACCATGCTCATTTGAAAGTGTAGCCGTGAATGAGGCAAATTCATCGTTTGGTTGCCGGATACAGCAAATAAGATTGTATCCATTTTCAGCGAAGAGACGGACGGCTTCCCGACCAATTCCACGATTACAACCGGTAATCAGTACAGTCTTGGACATAGATTAGAATTCAATATTATAGTTCTTGGATAGGATTTCCATACCTTTCTCAAAAGATGACAGGTCGATGATGTCATCAGTATCAAGCATAATATCAAAGGCTTCTTCCAGATTTGCAACAAGAGTCATGTGACCGACCGAGTCCCAAAGTTCGGTACCTTGATACTGGAGTCCTTGAAGTTTGTCTGCTTCAATTTCTAATGTCTCACAGAAGATGTTTGCGTATTTCTCTTTATTAGTCATAGTGTATATCTTAATTATGGATTTATATTTAGTTTATTGTTTTTTTACGGATGGAGTAAGAAGTTTCTGCGCGGGTACGCCCATTACCGTAGTTTCTGAGGGGATGTTACGTGCGGCAACACTACCTGCACCAAGAACCGATCCCTCCTTGAGAATACGGTGTGGGATAATTCCTGCCCCGGGGTGTATTGTCACAAGGTCCTGGATTTCGCTGAAACCTCCGGCATAGGTGTGAGCACCGAAGTGACAGTAATTACCTACCGTCACGTCGTGACCAAGGACTGCACATTGAAAGAATGATACGAAATCGCCCACCTTAATATCGCATGATAGGAATGCATTTCTGCCGACATAGCACCCCTGTCCTAAGATTGTATTACGCTCTACAAGAGCTGAGTTCTCTATAATAGTGAGAAACTTTGCACCCTTTGCCAGCATAAGCTCAGCATAGTGCTTACGCCAACGAACATCTCCCAATGCGCAGAAAAAGTAGTCGTCGGGTTGTATTTCGTAGTCCTCGGGTGCACATATTATGGACGGATAACCTTGGTAGCCATTAAGTGCATCCTTGTTACTGTCAAGGAATCCCTTGCAACTCCATTCTTCATGAGAAAAGTTGCGCATGAATGCATTATATATTTCACGCCCGTATCCTCGGGCTCCTATGATAATCAGCTGTTTCATAAAGTAGAATTATTCATTATAAATGTATTCCTGACAATGTGTTGGAGCAGATTCTTATTTAGATAATTGATGATTTATACCGGCCCTCTCTTAGTAAGAGCCGGATTTGCGTTGCAAATATACAAAAAAATGTTTAGAATAAGGCAAAAGCACCTTAATTATCCAACTAACTGATTGAGCAATCGGTTAGTTGGATTTTTTTTTGCGGGATGTTTGGGGGAATGGAAAAAAGTGGTAAATTTGCAGGTGCACAGGAGGGGTGTCCTTCCACTTGCGTTTTAATTGAACTTTTGGCTTTGATATCGGGCTTTGGCTTTTAGGGTTTATGCTTTAAATAGGCTTATGCTTTCGGCGGGCTTTGATATCGGGCTTGAGGTTTGGTTGGGGCGGGTGAGGACTGAGATTATACCCTACGAACTTGATGCGGTTAGTACCGCCGAAAGGAGCTTGTGATGTATTTTTATTACATTGCTGTTTGCGGGTTTTATTCCCCCCTCTTTGTGTCCGTCGTCAGTAGTTGATGCCGGATATTTTTTTATCGCAAGTTAACTTAAACGTCTATGAAAGTAGTGATAAATCACAAGGAGGTGGAGCTGCCGGCCGATGTCGATAATGTGGCCGCACTGCTCAATAGTCAGGGAATCAGCGAGAACGGCCATGCCGTCGCTGTCAATAACCGCGTGGTGCCGCGCAGGGACTGGGCTTCGTTCCGTATCGAGGATGGCATGAAGATTACGGTAATAAAGGCTGTGTGCGGAGGGTAGTGCCATGCGTAAGATTGCTATTACAGTACCCGAATTTTTCGAGGGGGAGGCGCAGCCCATCACGTCGTTGCTCGGCAGCGGTGAGTATTGGCGTGTGCATCTGCGCAAACCGGGCTCTACCGCCGCGCAGATGGAGGCTTTGCTCCGCGCAATCCCCGCTCAATACTACCCACAACTGTCACTGCATGACCATCTTGACCTTGCCGTCAGATACAATCTCGGAGGTGTCCATCTCAACTCGCGCAACCCCGAAGCGCCGGCCGGTTGGAGCGGCATGGTGAGCCGTTCGCTGCATTCGCTCGACCAACTGCCGGGCATTGACGGTGACTACGTGTTCCTCAGCCCGATATACCCCTCTATCTCCAAGCCGGGCTATTGCGGCAACTTCGATTTTGACGCCTTGCGCGCGGCCCTGAAGAGTGCCGGCAAGCCGATATTTGCGCTCGGAGGTATCACTCCGGAGCGTTTTGACGAGGTGAAGTCATTGGGATTCAGTGGCGTGGCGATGCTCGGCAACGTGTGGCGCGCGCAGTTTACCGCCGAGAGTTTCCGCCTGCAATATATCACCCATCCCGTTGAGGGAACTACCCTTGCCGAGCAGGCCGAACAGACCCTGCGCGGCGGTTGCCGCTGGGTGCAGCTGCGCCATAAGAATGCTGACCGCGACACCCTGCTGCGCGAGGGGCGCGAACTCCGCCGACTCTGCGACCACTACGGTGCCGTATTCATCATCGACGATCACGTTGACCTCGTCGACGCGCTCAATGCCGACGGCGTCCACCTCGGCAAAAACGACATGCCGGTGGCCGAAGCACGCCGCATACTGGGCATCCGCAAGATAATCGGTGCCACGGCCAACAGTTTCGCCGACATCGCTCGCGCAGCCGAAGCGGGCGCCGACTACATAGGCCTCGGCCCTTACCGCTTCACCACCACCAAGGTGAAGCTTAGCCCCGTGCTCGGACTCGACGGTTACCGCGCTATCACCGCGCAGTGCCGCGACGCGCATATCGCGCTCCCGATTGTGGCAATCGGTGGCATAGAGGCCGCCGACGTGGCCCCGATTATGGCTACCGGAGTCAACGGTGTGGCAGTAAGCGGCGCCATACGCAATGCCGCCGACCCCGCGGCCGCCACACGTGAAATCATCAACCGAATTACAAACGATTAATACATAACATATTATGTCAGAACTTATCATCGGAGGCAGGACATTCAGCTCACGCCTCTTCGTCGGAACAGGCAAATTCCGCAGTAACGAACTGATGGAGAAGTCGATACTCGCTTCGGGCACACAGATGGTGACCGTAGCCATGAAACGCATCGATATGGAGGACAAGGAGGACGAGATGCTCCACCATATCATGCACGAAGGAATACAACTGCTCCCCAACACCTCGGGAGTGCGCGACGCCGAGGAGGCCGTGCTCGCCGCACAGCTCGCCCGCGAGGCTTTCGGCACCAACTTCATCAAACTGGAGATACACCCCGACCCGAAATACTTGCTCCCCGACCCGGTGGAGACACTCAAAGCCACCGAGGAGCTTGCACGTCTCGGCTTCGTGGTGCTTCCCTACATTCAGGCCGACCCCGTGCTGTGCAAGCGCCTTGAAGAGGCCGGGGCAGCCACCGTCATGCCGCTTGCCGCGCCTATCGGTAGCAACAAGGGACTCGTGACCCGTGAACTCCTCAAAATCATCATCAGCCAGAGCCGCGTGCCCGTAGTGGTCGATGCCGGACTCGGTGCCCCCTCCCATGCTGCCGAAGCTATGGAACTCGGTGCCGACGCCGTGCTGGTCAACACTGCCATCGCCGTCGCCGCCGACCCCGTAAGAATGGCCAAAGCGTTTGCCGACGCCACCATTGCCGGTCGCGAAGCCTATCTCGCCGGACTCGGAGCCGTGTCGGACTGCGCCGAGGCATCAAGTCCGCTCACCTCATTCCTTGACTGATATTTCTCACTGATAATTTGAGATTTATGTTTGCCGACGAACTATTAAAATATGACTGGGACGAGACCACGTCACAGATAATGGCCATGACGGAGGCCGACGTGGAGCGCGCGCTCACCGCCGACCGTCTTACCGACCGCGACTTCATGGCCCTCGTCTCGCCCGCCGCCGCTCCCTATCTCGAACGGATGGCACAGAAGAGCCGACGCCTCACCGAGCAACGCTTCGGCAAGACGATGCAGCTCTTCATACCGATGTATATAACCAACTCGTGCAGCAACTCCTGCGTGTACTGCGGCTTCAACTGCCACAACAAGTTCAACCGCGTGATTCTCACCCCTGAGCAGATAAAGGCTGAGTGCGAGGCCATCAAGAAGCTCGGTCCGTTTGAGAATCTGCTGATTGTCACCGGCGAGAACCCCGCCAAGGCCGGCACCGACTATCTGGAGGAGGCCCTGAAGGTGTGCCGTCCCTACTTCGCCAACCTCACAATCGAGGTAATGCCCTTGTCGACCGAAGATTACGCCCGCCTCACACGCTCCGGGCTCAACGGCGTGATATGCTTCCAGGAGACCTACAACCGCGCCAACTACAAGAAGTATCACCCCGCCGGAATGAAATCCAACTTCGAGTGGCGCTGCAACGGCTTTGACCGCATGGGCATGGCCGGAGTCCACAAGATAGGTATGGGTGTGCTCATCGGCCTTGAGGACTGGCGCACCGACGTCACCATGATGGCCCGCCACCTCCTTTACCTGCGCAAGCACTACTGGCGCACGAAATACTCCGTCAACTTCCCGCGCATGCGCCCCTCTGAGTCAGGCTTCCAGCCCAACGTGGTGATGACTGACCGCGAACTCGCGCAGCTTACCTTCGCCTTCCGTATCTTCGACCCCGACGTGGATATTTCCTACTCCACGCGCGAGAACCATGTGTTCCGCAACAACATGGCCACCCTCGGCGTCACTACCATGAGCGCCGGCTCGAAGGTCGACCCCGGAGGCTATGCTACGTTCACCGATTCGCTGGAGCAGTTCACCATCAGCGACGACTCGTCGCCCGAGAAAGTGGTGGCCGACCTCAAGGCTCTCGGCCGCGAACCGGTGTGGAAGGACTGGGACCGCGTGTTTGACTGACCCCGGCTGCAATGCCTGAGTGAAACAAATTGATTATAAGTTGAAGTATGTATTTTCAACTTCTGCATAAATTCTTTAAATGAACCGATATGAAAAAATGGAGTGAGGAGGCATGGGCCGCAGCCCTGCCTTTGGTTGAGAAAATAAAGGAATTGCCCTTTCTGCGCGAACTGTCGGAAGGCTCGCTTGACCCTGAGATATTCCGCTTCTATATAAGTCAGGACAATCTCTATATCAATGAATACAGCCGCGTGCTGGCTCACATAGCGTCACGCCTGCCCGAGATGGCCGACGTGGAGACATTCCTCGGATTTGCCGCCGCCGGAGTGGCTGTTGAGAAGGAGCTGCACGCCATGTATGACCCCGACCCGACGTTGCGCAAGTCTGACGCATGCGAGTTCTACACCTCCTATCTGCGTGCCCGCTCGCAGGCCGACGTTGCCGTTGAGGCCGCCGCAATCCTGCCCTGCTTCTGGGTGTATCTTGAAGTAGGCAAGTACATTCTGTCGACCGCGCGTCTCGAAGGCAACCGCTACGGAGCGTGGATCGGAACCTACTCCGACCCCGCATTCGATGAAAGCACGCGTAAGGCTATCGACGTGTGCGACCGTCTGGCCGCCGCCGCGCCCGAGCATATACGCCGTCAGATGACCGACACGTTTATCGACTGCACCCGCCTCGAAATGCTTTTCTGGGAGTCGGCCTANCGNTGCGGAAAGGCTGACANCGANCTGCTTACAACCCGTTAATGCCTGCCGTTATGAAGAAATATGACATAGCCCTGACCATTGCCGGAAGCGACCCNTCGGGTGGCGCCGGCATGCAGGCTGACCTNAAGACATTCTCGGCACTCGGCGTCTACGGCGCTACGGCCATCGTGGCCCTCGTCGACGAGAACACGCAGGGCGTCTACGGCGTTCACCCCGTNCCCGCTCCCTTTGTGGCNGGNCAGATACGTTCNGTNATCGACGACATCGGTGTTGACGCCGTGAAGATAGGTATGCTCCATGACGCCGAACTNATCAACACNGTGCATGATACCCTCGCGCTCTACCCCGATGTGCGCAATATCGTGCTCGACCCCGTGATGGTAGCCACCTCCGGCGACCCGCTGCTGCAGCCCGACGCACTGGAGACACTGCGCACCGTGCTCGTTCCCTATAGCCGCATCATCACGCCCAATCTGCCCGAAGCCTCACTGCTNCTCGGCCATACTGTTGACTCGCAGGACCAGCTTGAGGACGCCGCCGTGGAGTTATCGCGTGCGTCGGGCAACGTCTCCGTGATGCTCAAAGCCGGGCATCTGGAGAATGATACGCTCGTCGACATCTTCTACAATGCCGAGTCCGGCAAACTGACGCATCTCTCATCGCCGCGCGTCGATACCGCCAACACCCACGGCACTGGCTGCACACNCTCCTCAGCCATAGCCGCCTACCTCGCCAAGGGATATGACCTCGACGAGGCGGTCATCGCGGCCAAACGCTACCTTAGCGCAGCCATCGAAGCCGGCGCCACCTACCGCATAGGCCACGGCCACGGTCCCGTCCACCATTTCCACAATCGCTGGAACCGGTAATCCCACGTGGTCTCATAACCCTCTAAATGATACCCCAAATCGCCTCNNNGANGCGATTTGGGGTATCATATATGTGAGGTATAGATATTTGTATTCACCTTTAGAAGCTGACTTTCACGCCGCCGAGGGCGGTGAAGCCCGGCATGCGGTAACCGCGGTTTATGGTGTAGCGGGCGTCGGTGATGTTTTCGAGGCGCGTGAAGAGGTCGGCGTAGCGGCATACGCGGTAGGTCACTTTCATGTTGAGGAGCGCGTAGCTCTGATGCTTCATGTCGTCGGATACATAGAGGCTGCCGATACCCTTTAAGTCAGCGGCAATCAGCCACTTGCTGCGTAGCGAAAGTTCGCTGCCGAGGTAATACTGATTTTTCGGCGCACCGGTCAGATTGGAGAGCGAAGTATGCAGGTAGCTGTAAGTGGCATAGAGGCGCAGATTGTCGAGCGGGTGACTGTTGACCGANANCTCGATNCCCTTGTTGATNAACCGGCCGGTNTTGACATTGAGATTGTCGAGNACCTGTATCATNTCGCGGCCGCGGCTGTAGTAGGCGGTGATGTCGATATTGAAATAGCGGGAGAAATGTCGGCCCGCNGTGATTTCATAGTTCATCATCTTCTCCGGCTGCAGGTCGGGGTTGGCCATGCGGTAGAGATAGAGTTCGCGGAACGAGGGGTTGCGGTAACCCATTGCGAGCGTGCCCTTCAGGGTGTAACCGGCTGAGGTGGTGAANGCTACGCCGANCTGAGGCACCCACTGAGTGTCAAACATGTCGCTGTTGGCCATGCGCAGACCTCCGTTGAGGTTGAGGCGGCCGGAGATAAGCGACTGGGCCAGTGTAACATAGGGCGAATACTCCGTGATGCGCTTGCTGTCGATGGTACTCAGCGAGCCGGGAGTGTGGCTGTTGCCTCCCGATACCGGAATCTCGCCGGAGTAAGTGTCGAAGTCAAAACCCACAGTGGCCGAAGCGCCGCGCCATGGGACGAAGTTCTGATAGAGCAATGCACCGAAACGGTCGTCGCGGCTATGGAAATGCCTCGGATCGTCGACAAAGTGGCTGCCGTAGCTGTAGTAGACGCGTGCGACGCCGTTCACCGCTCCGTAATTGTCAGTGACGCTGAGCGATGCCTCGCCNCGGGTGATACTCTGGCGGTATATGTCGGTCGACTCGGGGTCAGACAGTCGGGGGTATATCGGGTCGTTGCCGTTGAAGTGCATTATGGTGTAATCGATGCCGNCCTTCCAGGCTGTGGAGAAATCGTAGCCCGCTTTGACGTAGCCGTCGGCCTGCCGGAAATCGAAGTTGTCGACATTACCGTCGGTGCGGTTGTAGGACGCCGAGGCAAGCGATGAAAAGCGGCCTTTGCGCACGGTATTGGTGACAGATGACAGCCACGTGTTGTATGAACCGTATTGTGTGGAGATGGTGGTGCGCACTCCGTCGCTGTGGGCATTGGCGGTGATGATGTTGATGGCACCGGCCATGGCGTTGGAACCGTAGAGCACCGAGCCGGGTCCGCGCAACACCTCCACGCGTTCCACATATTCCTTATCATAGAAGTCGGCGATATGGTGGGAGTAGATGCCGGCAAACTGCGGTTGGCCGTCAACCATCATGAGCACGCCGCTCGCACGGTCTCCCCCCACGCCACGCATCTTGATATGCCCCGACCCTCCGTTGCTCACGCCGAAACCGAATATGCTCCGCTCCGACACAAAGAGACTCGGCACCATGCCTGAGATGGCAGACAGCACCTGGGTGCTACCCGTCGACTCCAACCTGTCATGACCTATCACCGACACGGCGTAGGGCAACTTGCTGACACTCACTTCGGTATTGCTGCCCGTCACTACTACTTCGCCGAGCTGATAAGCGGTTTCGTCACCCTCCGCATCGCCGGCGGCGCTTACGGAAAGTGACGAAACAGTGAGTAGTGCGGCAATGAAAGTTGCTCTCATCGGCTACTTGTCGATATCGATTATTTCATATTCGAGCGAACCGAGACCTATTGCGGCCGCGTGGTCGATAGTGTGGGTGCCGTGGCGGCTGTTGATACGCTCGATAAGGGGAGCGTTGTCGTTGCCATCCGAGGGCTTCATGTTGAAGATGATATCGACGCATGCCTTGTCGAGAGCTACGGGGTCGGTGGAGGCGAGGATGCCGTAATCCTTGAGGAGCACGTCGGCGGGATGGGATGCGCAGTCACAGTCAACCGACATGTTGTTCATGACGTTGATATACACTATATTGTCGCCGAAATAGTCGTGAACGGCCTGAGCTGCAGCCGCCATTGATTCGAGGAAATAATCCTGTTCGGGCAGGTTCTGCCACAGATGCTCAGGAGTATCTACCACGCCGGCCGAATGGATGTATGCTTTGCCGTCGGCCGAAGCCACACCTATGCTGGCGTTTTTCAGCACACCGCCGTATCCGCCCATGCCGTGACCCTTGAAGTGGGCGAGGTTGACCATGTAGTCGTAGCGGGGGAGGTGGTTGCCCACAATGTCATATTTTATGTGACGGCGGTCGCGTACAGGTATTTTCATCTGACCCTCCTCGTCCATCAGATCGACGGGAGCGATGGAGTCAAAGCCATGTTCGTGGACAGTCTGCCAGTGGGCCTCGAAGGTGTTACGCTTGCCGCCGTAGGCGGTGTTGCACTCGACGATGGTGCCGCGCACGGTGTCGACGAGCGCGCTGATAAGCGTGGGTTTCAGGTAGTTGGGATTGCCTGCCTCGCCCGTGCTTATTTTCACTGCTACGCGGTGGCCGTCGGCGGGGCGACCAAGCGCTTTATAAATTTTCACGAGAGCCTCGGGACTGATTTCACGAGTCATGTAGACCTTTGACTGCGCGCCGGCCGAGAATGCTGCGGCGGCAGCAAGTGCAATGCCTAAAAGCAGATTACGTTTCATGTTGAAATTGTTTTGTGAGATTGCTTGTGATGCGATTGTAAATGATTGAATTGCCGGGTGATACGTCGCTGTTTCGGCGTGTCATCGCAGGTTGTCATACTCCTCGTCGCTGACCGGTTCGAGCCATTCGTTGCTCGTGTCCTTGCCGGGGATTTCAAAGGCGAGATGGGAGAACCAGCTGTCGGCGGCTGCTCCGTGCCAGTGCTTCACGTTGGCGGGAATATGAATGACCGTGCCGGGCAGAATTTCGACTGCGGGCTTGCCCTCTTCCTGATACCAGCCGCGGCCTGCGACGCCTACGAGCATCTGTCCGCCCCCTTCGCTTGAGCGGTGCACATGCCAGTTGTTCCTGCAGCGCGGTTCAAACGTTACGTTGAAGAATTGCACCTGCTCGGTCGATACCGGCGCGAGGTAGCTGTTGCCTATAAAGTATTGGGCATAAGCGGAGTTGGGCGCGCCGATGGGGAATATCAGTTCGCGTTCGTGCTGAGCGCGTGCGTCGGCAGCCTCGGTGCTGTCGGTCCACACCTCAAGGGCCTGGCGGAATGCGCCCCAAGCCTTGGGCCAACCGGCGTAAAATGCTACCTGAGTGAGTATCTCGGCGATTTCGGTGCGGGTAACACCGTTTTTCTTCGCTTCCTGAAGATGATACTTGAGCGACGAGTCGATGATGCCGCTTGCCACGAGGGCGGTGACGGTCACGATACTACGGTCGCGCAGCGCGAGTTTGTCGGTGCGGCTCCACACCTCGCCGAAGAGAACATCGTCATTGAGTTCGGCGAATTTCGGCGCGAAGTCGCCGAGTTGGGCGCGGCCTGCCGTCTGCTTTATATCTGACGGTGCAGCAGTCAGTTTCGTAGGATTCTGAGCATTTGACATAATAGAAGTTGCAAGTATTAGTGTTGATATAAACAGTCGTTTCATGGGAGAGGTATCATTTGTTTTTTCCGCAGCGGCCGGAACTGTCATGTCGCTGCATATCGTGTAGCAAAAATACGCAAAAATTCAATACACTGCAAAAAAACTTACAACCCGGCCTCCCGCTCTGAGGTCTAAACAATTACGTCCTTGAAACGTTTTATTATTAGAAACCTCAAATTAAATATTACAACAGTTTAATCTAAACAAAGAAAGGAAAAATCACCTATGATGACAATTACAATCTGGAGCGATTTTGCGTGTCCCTATTGCTATATAGGCGAAACGCGCCTGCAGCAGGCTATCGAGCAGCTCGGCATGACCGATGACGTGGTTATCGACTACCGTGCTTTTGAACTTGACCCGTACGCACCCAAGGAGGTGACTACCACCACTCCCGAACGTTTCGCAACGAAATATCGCCTGACCGTGCCGCAGGCCGAAGCGCAGATTGAAGAAATTTCATCGCTCGGTCGAGAGGTCGGCATCGACTTCCGTTACGCCACCACTCAGTATTCCAACACCCGCGATGCCCACCGACTCATGAAGATGGCCGAGGCGGAGTATGACCGCGCCACCGTGGGCCGTCTCAATGAGGCGCTTTTCGCCGCCTACTTCACCGAAAATCTTGTGCTTGCTGACCATAAGGTGCTTGTCGACAAAGCCGTATCCGTAGGTATGGACGAAAAGGCTGTGCGCGAGATGCTCGATTCCGAGCGCTATGCCGACGAAGTGCGTTTCGACGAACGCGAGGCAGCCATGCGCGGAGTGCGCGGCGTGCCCTACATGGTGTTCAACGGCGGTTTCGCAGTGCCCGGCGCGCTGTCGACCGAAAGTTTCAAGCAGGCATTGCAGCGTGAGGCGCGCAAGGCTGACGAGGCGGCCAAAGAAGCCCCGGCCGAGCGTCCGCATGTGTGTGGCCCCGATGGTTGTAAACTTCTGTGACAGGGAGGGCCACCGCTATGGTACGCGAACTTACAGTAACAGGCGTTTTCGCTGAAAACTGCTATTTCTACATCGACGATGTCACCCGCCACGGATTTATCATTGACCCCGGCGCGCAGGCCGACGTCATAATCGATGCTGTCGTGCGCAATGGCTGGACCATAGAGCGCATATTGCTCACCCACGGTCATTTCGACCATTTCGGTGCGGCATGGCAACTTCACGACCGACTCCACGCACCGATATACGTCTCCACTGCCGATGCGCGTTATCTCACCGATACCTATCTCAACCTGAGCGGAAACTCGCCCACGCCAATGACTATCCCTCACTATGAGGAACTGTATGACGGCGAGATAGTGAGGCTGAAAGAGAATCATGATTTCTCGCTCAAAGTAATAGCCACACCGGGCCACACTCCCGGTTCGGTCATCTACTACTCGGCCCGCGACGCAGTGGCCTTTGTGGGCGACACGCTCTATGAGCATGGTCCGGGGCTTACTAATTTTCCCGGCGGCAATGTCGGCGATCTGGAGCGTTCCATCATTGACAAGATACTGTCGCTCCCCCCGGATACCATACTGCTCTCCGGCCATTCCTCCCCGATTACGGTAGCCGATGAGCGGCGCCTGCTTCTCAGGGGGTAGGAGAGCAGGGTCGCAAAACATTGCCGGGGAGTATGGTGGCGATAGTTAAGCACGAGCGATATGATACAAAAGAGAGGGCCTGTCCCATTGCAGATGTGCAGTGTGGGACAGGCTCTTAACCTGTTGCATTATCGGAGCAGAGTCATTGAGACGCTGCGCGGTAATTCAGAGGCAATTCATAATTGTATGCAAGCATCGTGGCGGGGGTCTCCTGACCCGCGCTTTCTCATACTGCAATTCACAATAATATACGGCACGGGTGAGCGCGGGTCAGGAGACCCCCGCCACGAGAATGGGCGTTATTGCTTGTCGGGGGATTTCAGGCGGTCGGGGGTGAGGATGGTGTGTTGGCGCTGACAGCGTATGCGGTTCATTTCGAGCGGCTTCAGGCGGCGTGCCGACTTTAGGTCGGGGCGGGGTATCTGTTTAATTGTTTTCATCGTGGGCTAAGGTTTGGGTGTCGGTGTTTTCGATAAGTGGCATGAGGGCGTTGACGGCGAGCATTACGCCTACATAGGTCACGCCGAGCATGAAGAAGTTGATGGAGACGGGGAACGCCGCTTTGAGCCATCCGCCAAACAGGTAGCAGAAGAAAAGCAGCCACAGCGAGGTCTGCACGCACACGCAGAGCGTACACCACTTGCGCGCGCGGAAACGCTGATACCATATGCTCCAGAACGTGAACGGCAGGCAGCACAGATTGCACAGCGCCAGGCATGGCCACAGTTTCGGGAAGAGCAGCAGCGCCGCGAGGCTCACCGAGAAGTAGGCGAAACCCACTTCGCTCCAGCCGAAGATGCCGAAAAATTTCGATGCTTTCATCTCCAGAATGCTGTCGCACCCGCCCGCTTCGAGCACTCCACACACCTTGTTGGCTATCGGATTGTGGATTTTAAGCGACTTCTGCACAAGCAGATAGGTGATATATAATCCTGCGATGTCGATGGCGGCGATGAGCACGGTTGACACGTGACTGAAAACGCCGTTGACCACCGAAAGGTAGATGAACAGCACGGCCGCACAGAGCATCAGCACCCACTTCTTGGCGCGCATGAAGAAAGCGATGCGCGCATGGAGCGGATAGTCAGGCTCAGAGGCGTCGGCGGTAGGATAGGAGAGCAGCACATTGCCGTCCCATACATTCATAAAGTCGGCAAGCGGAGCTGTCTCCGTGACCCCCTCGGTGAGGTAGCTTATGCTGTCGGTGCTTATGTCGGTCACTATCACCTCGCCGGCAACGGTGTTGGCTATGAACGGCGGGGTGATTTTGGTTATCTCGCTGCGGTCCTCAAGCATGTAGCCCTCCGAGGTAATGCCGTATTCCTCAAGGAGTTTGGAGAACCCGAAGAGGGTCTTGAACGGCATGTCGGTCATACGCTGCTCCGAGTAGTCGAGAGTGTGGGGCACTCCGAGGGCGGTGAGGTAATCGTCGATAAACGATGGCTTTGCATTCATGATACGTGGCGTTTTAGAGAAACTATTCAGGTGAATGACTGCACTTTATCGAGCAGATACTGGCCGTCCATCTCGCCGCTTTCGCGCCATACTTCGCTGCCGTCGCGGTAGATGATAAACGTTGGGGTGGAACGAATCTGCTCCACATGGGCCAGCTCGCGGTTGAGGTCGACGTCGAGCTGATACACATCGACGCTGCCGTCGAGCAGTTCCTTAATCTGGTCCATTACGGGCATCATCTGTTGGCAGTGAGGACACCATGTAGCGTAAAATTCCACAAGTACCACGGGTGTTGATTTAATAGCTTCGGTGTATTCCATAATAGTAATAAGTTTAAAATTGTCAAAGGGTAATTTATTCAAAGGTTCATTTTATATGATAGAAACAACCTCATCCCCGTGCAGGTTCAGTCACCGCAGCCACTTGTGGCATCGCGCCCCGCAGTAAACAAAACCCGCAGGAAATATCACGCGCGGAACGTCAAAACAAAAAGCGACGGCATGTCCGTCGCTGAGGTCGGGACATGCCGTTGATTATACGTAGTTAGCCGCAGAGCGCGATTATTCGGCTGTGAGAGCTGCGGGAGCGTTGTAGACGCGGGCTGCGAGCTCCTGGTTGAGCATATAGAGACCCATGCCGTCGTTGCCGATAAGGGTGAACTTGTCGATGAGCTGCTGTGCGGTCTCTTCCTCTTCCACCTGCTCGTTGACAAACCATGTCATGCGGTCGCGGGTAGCATAGTCATGCTCCTCTTCGGCGATGGCGTAGAGATTGTTGATCATAGCGGTCACTTTGCGCTCGTGGGCGAGAGTGTCCTTGAAGGCATCGAGGGGTGTAGCCCACTCAGTCTCAACGGCTGCGATAGGTTTGAGCACCACGCGGCCGCCGCGCTGGTTGATGTAGTTCATGAAAATCTCGGCGTGGGCCTGCTCTTCCTTAAACTGGATTTTAAACCAGTTGGCAACGCCGCTCAGGCCTGCGTTCTCAAACTTCATACCCATTGACAGGTAAAGATATGCCGACCAAAGTTCGGCGTTAATCTGCTCGTTGAGAGCATCTTCCATCTTTTTGCTTAACATAATATAAATAGTTATAGGGTTAATGTCTTTCCTTAAAGTAAAGGCTGGGAATAAGCTATCTTCCACTGATGCAAAGATAATGTATTTTTCCGTTCATTGTACAGCCGGAGGTCATTATTATCTTTTTTACTGCCGGAATAACTCTTTTTCTCAGTTTTTTGTTTTACCTTTATACTCACTATAACAACCGGGATGAAATGAAGTTTTTCAACAGAATAAAAATGCGCGGCGAGCAGCTCTACAACCGCGGTAAACGTTTCTACGACTACTGCACGGTAGGGGTGTGGACCGACATGCGCTCGACCATGTTCGTAAAACTGGTCAAGACGCTGAACCTTTCGTTGCGCGCATTTTTTGACGGCGATATTCAGACCAAGGCCTGCGCGCTGACCTATCGCAGCATGCTGGCCTTAGTGCCGGCGCTTGCGCTGTTGGTGGCGATAGGACGCGGATTCGGTCTGCAGAACGTGCTTGAGAAGGAACTGATTGACGGCATGGGCTCGCAGCGCACCGCCCTCGAACATATCTTTGACTACGTCGACAGCTACCTCTCGCAATCATCGGAAGGGGTATTTCTCGGCATAGGTATAGCGCTGTTGCTCTGGACGTTGATTTCGATATTAAGTTCGGTTGAAAATGCTTTCAATGATATATGGGGCGTGAAGGTGGGACGCTCGTTCTGGCGCAAGGCCACCGACTATCTCGCAATATTCCTCGTGCTGCCGGTGCTGATGATATGTGCCAGCGGTATCACGGTGTTCGTTTCCACCAACCTCAGCCGGTTGCTCCCCTTTGACTTCGTCAGCCCGCTCGTGGAGGGGCTTCTCGACTTCGCTTCGCTGGTGTTCATATGGCTGTTTTTCACCGGGGTATATGTGCTGATACCCAACACGCGGGTCAAATTCAAGAATGCCTTTGTGGCCGGAATTTTCGCCGGCACGGGATATATGGTGCTCCAGTGGCTGTTCATCACGGGACAGATATATGTGTCGAAATACAACGCCATCTACGGCGGTATCGCATTCCTGCCGCTGTTGCTTATATGGCTGCAGCTCGTGTGGGTTATCTGTCTGGCCGGCGCAGTGGTGTGCTACGCCTCGCAGAATATATTCCAGTATAATTTCAACAATGAAATCAATCGCATTACCGTGTCCTACCGGCTGAAGATACATGTGGCCGTAATGGCCGTGGTGGTCAACGATTACCTGGCGGGAAAGAAAGCGCCCACCAAGGATGAAATCATCAAGGACTACGGGTTGCCGTCGCGACTGGTGGCCTCTGCGGTCAACTTCATGGTCGATGCGGGATTGCTCCTGCGCGTGGTCAACAACGCCAGGGAGGAGATTTTCGGTTACGCGCCGGCCATCGATGCCCAGTTGCTCACCGTAGGCACCGTCGTGAGCCGTCTGCGCAACTATGGCGCCGATAACTTCATTCCTGACTTCGACCGCACTTTCGGCGGCGTAATCAAGGCCATCGACCGTGCTGAGGATGCAATGATTGATACGCTCAAGGACCTCTACGTAAAGGATATAACGGTCACTGACATTCTCACCGTCGAAGCGGAAAAGGCAGCTTCCTCCGCAGCTGAGGCCACGCCCTCGGAATCCCCCGCCGCGCCATCGGCATAGCTCGAAATATTGTTTACAAACTCATATAACTCTTAAAATTTAAACCAACTTATGAAACAACCTATTGCAACAACCAACGCTCCCGGTGCCATCGGCCCCTACAGCCAGGCTATCGATGCCGGTCCCTTCGTATTCATCTCGGGTCAGATTCCCGTTAACCCCGCCACCGGTGAGATACCCGAAGGCATCGCGCCCCAGACCGCACAGTCAATCGCCAACATCAAGGCTATCCTCGCCGAGGCCGGCCTGACTATCGATAACGTAGTGAAAACCACCGTGTTCCTCGCCGACATGAACGACTTCGGCGCCATGAACGCAGTCTACGCCGACAACTTCACCGCGCCTTTCCCCGCCCGCTCTGCCGTAGCCGTAAAGGAACTCCCCAAGCAGGTCCTCGTAGAAATCGAAGTCATCGCCGCAAAGTAACGCCCCGCCTTGGGACACAATAAGAAAGGACGCCGCGTCAAATAAGACGCGGCGTCCTTTCTTATCTTTGACAGCACCTGTGGCGGGGGTCTCCTGACCCGCGCTATAACCGGCTGTATAACAGGTGTGTGGAGCGCGGGTCAGGAGACCCCCGCCACATGCTACTCCTTCATGAGGGCGAGGGCTTCGGCTACTACGTAGGTGCTGCCGCCTATGAAGATTGTGTCGGTGGAGGCTTCGGCGAGGGCACGGGCCTCCTTGATGGCTGCGGCTACATTGGGGATGGTGATGCCTTTGAGGCCTGCGGCGGCGGCCTGCCCGGCGAGAGTGTCGGCGGCCATGGAGCGGGGTATGGCGGCCTGCGTGAATATGTAGCGGGCCTGCTTGGGCATCATGTCGAGGATGTGGCTTATATCCTTGTCGTTGACAAATCCTATTACCATCACGAGGCGATCGCCGAACTCCGCAAGACGCGGAGCAAGATATTGCCAGCCACCTTCGTTGTGGCCCGTGTCGCAGATAGTCAGCGGGTTGTCACTCAGTTTGTTCCAGCGTCCGGCAAGTCCTGTCAGCTCCGACACGCGGGTGAATCCGCGGCGCACTGCATGATTGCCAATCACCATACCGCTCTCGCGCAGCGCCTCCACGGCGCAGAGTATAGTGGCCGTGTTCTCTTTCTGGCAATCGCCTGAGAGTTCGCCTATTATCTTGCCTGACGGGGTGTCGTGATACAGGATGTAGTCACCCTTGGCCTCGGCTGAGGAGAACCGGCTGGTGTCAGTGGCATAGCGTATTGGAGCGCCCTCCTGCGCGGCCTTCGCGTCAAACACTTCCCGCACTCCTTCGCCCGACGCGTTGCCTATGACTACCGGTACTCCCGGCTTGATGATACCCGCCTTCTCGGCGGCTATCAGCGCCGGAGTGTCGCCGAGCTGCGCCATGTGGTCGCGCGATATGTTGGTGATGATGCTGAGTATGGGGGTGACGATATTGGTGGTGTCGAGTCGGCCGCCGAGTCCCGTTTCCACTATGGCAACGTCGACATTGCGGCGCGCGAAGTAGTCAAAGGCCATTATCGTGGTCAGTTCGAAGAATGAGGGCGACAGACCGAGATCCATCCCCTTGTAGCGCTCCACGAAGTCAATGACCTCCTCCTCGGGTATCATGACGCCGTCAACGCGCATGCGCTCGCGGAAGTCGAGGAGATGGGGCGAGGTGTACAACCCCGTGCGGTATCCCTGGCTCTGGAGTATGGCGGCGAGAGTGTGGCATGTAGAGCCCTTGCCGTTGGTGCCCGCCACGTGTATCACGGGATAGCAGCGGTGGGGGTTGCCGAAGGCATTGTCGAGCGCACGCGATGTGTCGAGTCCCGGCTTGTAGGCGGCGGCTCCGATGCGCTCAAACTGCGGGGTCGCGTTGTAGAGATATTTTATTGTTTCCTTATAGTCCATGCCTTGATGCGATATGGCGCGCGTAGGGGGGCGGCTCAGTAGAGAATCCAACCGGCCACGCCTGCCAGAATGATGACTAAAATGGGGTGTATCTTGGTGAACATCACGGCGCAGAATGCTGCTGCGCATATGATTACTGACTTGATGATGTCGGGAGATTGCGTGCCGAAGTTGTCGCCGTTCATGAGCAGCAGCGCGGCCGACGCAATGAGGCCTACAACCACCGGGCGCAACCCGGCGAAGATGCCCTTGATGACATCGCTCTCATGATGCCTGGTGATGAAACGGCTGAGTTTGGCAACGAGCAGAAACGACGGCAGAATGACCACGAGCGTACATAGCAGCGAGCCGAGTATTCCCCATACAGGGCCTGCGAACGCGGGATCGGTCTCGCCCGGCGCCACATATCCTATATACGTGGCCGAGTTGATGCCGATAGGGCCGGGGGTCATCTGCGATATGGCCACAATGTCGGTGAACATCTGTTCCGAAATCCACCCCGGGCCTACAATCTCCTTCTCGATGAGCGACAGCATGGCGTATCCGCCGCCAAAACCGAAGAGTCCTATCTTGAGGTAGCTCCATATAAGTTGCAGATATATCATGCCTCACCCCCTTTCCCGGCATTGCCGTCGGCGGCGCGAAGCCGTTTCAGTTGGCGGCGGTGCCACAGGTAGCCGCCCACTCCGCCGAGCACGATGAAGAGGATGGGGTTGGAGATGACGGGCCACTTCGACCATATAAGCAGCGCCGTAACTACGGGGATGGCTACCGTTTTCCATCCTATCCGGGCCGACTTGGCCGACGTGATGACCGGCGCGATTATAAGCGCTACCACTGCAGGACGTATGCCCTTGAAGATGGCGCTCAGCGTGTCGTTGTTCTTTATCAGGTCGGGAGTAAGGAAGATGGCGATTGCCAGTATTATGAGAACGGAGGGGAGGATGGTGCCCGCAGCGGCCGCTATGCTGCCGCGTGTGCCTCGGAGCTTGTCGCCGACGGCCACCGAGATGTTGACTGCGAGAATGCCGGGGAGCGACTGTGCCACCGCAAGCAGGTCGAGGAAATCCTCTTTGGCTATCCAGCGGTGCTTGTCGACAATCTCCTTCTCGATAATTGAAATCATGGCCCACCCTCCGCCGAAGGTGAAGGCTCCGATTTTGAAAAATGTAGTGAATAATTGAGTCAGAAGGTTCATACTCTGTCTTGGTTCATTATTTCACCGCAAAGTTAGTGAAAATATGTAACAAAACGCCAATGTTTGTCGTTATATAATTAATGAGTAATTAAAAACAAAACGTTTAAAAGTTATGAAAGCATTGAATTATATAGCATTTGCTGCGGCTGTAATGGCAGCGCCTTTCTCTCTTTCGGCTAAGAAACAGGCACCTGCGCCTGAGGTATCGGTTCCCGGTGACACGGCTGCGATGGTCATAGTGCAGGATGAAATGATATATTATCCCGGCACCACGACCGACTCGCGCCTCGAAGGCGAATGGTTTATCGACAATATCAACGGCGAGAAGGTGACCGGCGAGAACCGCCCCTTCCTCAATTTCAACATTGCCGAGGGTCGCGTCTACGGCAACAACGGCTGCAATATCATCAATGCCAATATCGAGACCGCTCCCGACAACAAACTGCGCTTCTCCAACATGCTTTCCACCCGGATGATGTGTGCCGACGCTCCCTTTGAATACCTTATCAACACCACGCTCGACCAGGTGCGCGGCTACAAGGTATCGCGCTAC
Source organism: Barnesiella sp. (assembly GCA_014801075.1). Taxonomy (GTDB): domain Bacteria; phylum Bacteroidota; class Bacteroidia; order Bacteroidales; family Muribaculaceae; genus JAGBWK01. Next base: position 63,402 of record JAAVEW010000008.1, read on the forward strand.
GGCCACGAGTATTACCTCGACCTGCTCAACGACCGCGGCCATCTCATCATGGTACTGCGCAAGCACAACATGGATTTCCTTAACGGCGCATGGCAGGTGACCGAGATTGACGGTCAGCCCAACACCAACGAGGGTGTCCGTTTTGTAATCGATCTTCCCGAGAAGAAGCTCCACGGCAACGCGGGCTGCAACATCGTCAACGGCGAAATTACCGTTGACCCCGATGTCACCAACTCGTTGCAGTTCTCCAACCTTATTACCACCCGGATGATGTGTCCCGACATCGCCACCGAGACCTCCGTGCTCGTGGCCCTCGAAGAGACCGAGAAAGCCTTCGCCAAGAGCGACGACTCGGTAACCTTCGTCAACCACGCAGGTCAGCCCGTCCTCAAACTCGTCCGCATCGACCCCCGCACCCTCCAGGACGACTAAAGACGGTTTAATATAACACGTAGGGACGCGATAAATCGCGTCCGCATAATGTGTTGGTATTTAATATTATACCATCCGGATGCGGACGCGATTTATCTCGTCCCTACTGGCGGGGAGGATGTTTTTAAATCCAGGTGGACCAGGTGTCGCAGGAGGTGCGGATGTAGGCGGCGGTGGTGGTGGACGGGTAGCGGGCTATGACGGTAGCGAGGTTGCCGAGGATGTATTGGGCTTCGGCGCGCGCTTCGTCGGTGGTGAGTGTTGCCAATGCCTCGTCGATAGCCTTTTCGCAGGCTGCCTCGATGGCCTCCTCCTCGTCCGATGTATCGTAGTCGTAGAGGAATGAGTAGTCACACACGTCATCCTCATTATCGCCGTAGTTGAGGATGGCCATGAACGTGCCGGGGCAGTAGCCGCGCCAGTATTGGGTGAGTGCCCAGTTGCCGTTGTAGGACGCGCGTCGGGCAGTGGCGTAGCGTATCTTGGCGAGACCGCGTTGGTCGGCCGTGCTGCCGTAGAGCATGGTGTGTTTCAGCGACTTCATCATGCGGGCGAACGTCAGTTTGGGATTGTCGGAGTGGGGATTACCCGTGCCAAACCGATAGCTCGAATAGCAGTCGAAGATGTCGCGGTCGAAGTAGCCCCCTTTCTGAGTATTCATAGTGCGGATATACTCGTCGCTGACGCGTGACAGATAGTGCTCGGCGCGGGCGAAATTCTCCTCGCGCAGCGCGAGCGTACCGATTGTCTCGTAGTAATAGTCGCGGTCGGTGCGGGCGCGTCGTTTCAGAAACTCGTAGAGTGGTGTGGCCTGCTGCATGTTGTTGTAGACCGTGGCCAGTTGGCCCGACGAGAGGCTTCCCATCAGCTGGAACGACAGCATAGAGTAGTCCGACGGGTTGGTTTCGGTGGTGCTTTTGCGCAGTTCTTGGAGCGTTTTTGACACAACCGGGGGAAAGAAGCATCGGTTGTCGGTGTAGACATATTCCCAGGTGACGTCATATCTTATTTTACCACGGTCGAGATTGTCGGCATAGCCGCAGAGAAGTATCGCGGTAGTATAGTCACCGCGCCGCCACATTTCGGGCACATAGTCGGCGTAGATGATATTACGGATGCGGCGCGCCCATTCCTTTGCATCGCTGTTGAGCGGCTCGGTTTTCTCTTCAATCCATTTAAGATTGGCGAGGAGCGACGAGGTGTCGCCCGACATGGCGTCGAGCTTCATGCGCCACACGCGGGCGAGGTCGCGCAGTTCGTCGCTTGAGAAATCATGTTTCAGTGCCTCGCGTATATCGTTGCGGGCCAGACGCATGTTGCTGTAATACAGATTGTTGACGTAGGAGCGCAGGAAGTGCCAGTCGCCCTTGTTGGTGACGCGGTTGTCGCGCAGCAGTTCACCCGCCTCGGCGGCTGCTGTAATCATGACTATGTAGTCGTCGGTATTGCAGCGCAGCCACTCCATGAGCTGCGGCGCGGAGGGGTTGAAACGGAGCATATAGTCAAGACGGTTGGGCTCGCTGACCGACCACACGTCGCCCGCCTTGGCGAAGATGGAGTCGGCACGCTCCACATCGCCCAACCGGCTCCACGCTCCGGCCGCATAGCGCTCTGCCATGCTTTTGAAGAGATTGCCGTCAGGAATATCGGTAAACGCCGTGTCGCAGTACTCGATGCAGCGGCTATACTGCCCGGCGGCAAACATGCTCCTTACTGCCAGCATGGCGTAGCGGTCCTTCAGCCGCGAGCCGTCATACATCATGCATACCTTTATTATATCGTCCATCGCAGCCGGAGCATCTTCATAATAGTTGCGCGACTCGGGATAGTACCAGGCCGACTTCATCAGTTCGCGCCGACTCTCAATCTCCTTAGCCTTTGCGAGATAGTCAAGTATCTCCTCGTCGCGGGTGTTGTTGAGGAAGGTGTAAAACTTGTTTTCGTGCAGGAGGTTCAGGTAATCGGGATTGCCGTAGTTACAGTCGGCCGTGCGGGTATAGACCGCGGTCTCGATGTCGGAGAGAGGAATGTCGGCCGACGTCATCTCCTGCCACAGACGCAGGTTCTCCTCGCGGTCGAAATCGGCCATGGTGCGGTGCGGAATACTGATTTCAAAAAAGTCGGGTGTGGGAATTATGGGATTGAATGGTCCGCAGGCCAAGGCCGGAACAGCAGCCGCTATGAGAGCCACGGCGCTAACGAGCAGTCGAGTAGAGATTGTCGATTTCATCGTAACTGTATTTTGAAAGGTTTTTGCTGTCAAGATGGTATAAAATGTTGGAGTGGGGACGGTTGGCGAGTTTGCTCTCGATACGCTCCTTCACCTCCGATATGCCGGGGTAGGCCGATTGCTCCTCGCGCACCATGTCGCCGGGGCGTATGACACGGTTGTTGCACGGAATATTCCTGCGGGCCACGTAGCGGTTGGGGGCTACGCGGGTAAAGGCGGTTGTGTCGGCGACGTCGACATTGTTCATAAGCCCTAAGAACTGACGTTTGCGGAACAGCAGCTGCCACGAGTAAGTGGGGTAGGCCACGTCGAGGTGGAGCGCGTAGGAGGGGATATGTTTAAGGTAAGGCTCTATATCCTTGATGTCGATGATGGAATTGTCGGCATCGGGGTCGTCGAAGTTGCCGGTGTTGTAGACCATCAGCACGCCGCAGTCAACCGGGGGCGCTTTTCGCCGGAGCTGGTGCAGGCGTATCGTGCTGCTCAGTCGCCAGGGCAATCCCTCCTGTTTCAAACGGTTCTTTACATCTTCGCACAGCTTGAAGTAGGATGGCTCGGTCGAGATGGTCCAGTCGCAGTCAAGCTGCATTTCCGCCACGTTGGGGAGCCCGTTGTAGCTTACCATATTTTTCAGGCGGCTCACTATGTTTCCGGCTAGTTCATTTTCATCGCCCTCCATCCTCTTGAGCGCATCGAGCGTGACGTAGACCACCGGGACGAACTCTTTGCCGTTCAGGCTGTCCTGCATGAGATTTTCGTAAGTATCGTAATCAATGCGCACCGAAGCGTTGGGAACAGTCTTGTCAGGGCCGGCGTCGGGATTGACCGTCACGTCAAACATGCGCAGGTATATCCTGCCCACGTCGTGCCCGTCGATGAATGCGAGCTCGGCGCTGTTGGGCGCGAACACCGTCTTCCAGTAATACACACCGTTTGTCTCCTCGTGGCACGGTTGCGACCCGGCAGGGTTGCCGCCGCATCCCGCAACCGTCATCAAAGCAATCAACAGCGCCGCAGCGCCCGCAATCAGTTTCATCTCTCGCTCAAATTATTGTTAAATTATTGTTAAGTTATATGGTGCAAAGGTGATAAAAAATCAACGCCGCGCAAAGCATTGTGCGCGGCGTTGTATGAAGTGTTGCCGGGAGTGTATGAAATGTTGGCGGGGTGTCGGTGATGGTCAGTGCATTTGAATCGGCCCTATTGCCACACTATGTAATTGACATTGTCGGGGAGTGCGTCGGTGGTGCTGCCTATTATGTGGCGGTTGTCGGCTTCGTCCGTGTAGACGGTTTCCGTAGCGCCTCCCACGAGGTAGATGGCGTTGCGCGCTCCGGCGTCGATGAGTGCCTGCGAGAAGTCATGGAATGAGAGCGGACGCGACGTTGTAACGATACAGAAGTTACCGTCGATTTCGGCAAGAGCCTTGCGCAGCGCTTTCCCCTTGGGACGGTTCTCCACTATCTGGCCTGCGGCCACGAGGGGATACTGGCGGAAGAAATAGCCGTCGGTCATCAGGGCCTGTTCGAGCATCGGGGTTGCGTCGGCCACGCCGATTGATATGTCGCCGTTGACTATCGAGCAATAGCCCGCTTTGGCCTCACCCTTGCTGACGAGTTGCCCGTCGAGTACGAATGTACCCACGATTTCGCCGTTGTCCTTACGGATGTCGGCGGCCTGCGCGGCGAGCACAATGGCGCTGTCGGCGAGCGTCGCATTGCCCGCGATGAGTCGCGCCGTAGCGTTGACCGGGGTGATGATGATGAGAGGGGTGCCGTTGACCGTAGTGTCGCGGCGCGATGCGTAGCCGCGCGGCGCGGCGGGTAGCGGTTCGTCGGCAGCGGGCTGCTCGGCCGCAGGCTGGGCCGGCGATTTCTCAATCACGGTTTCTTGGAGCGGAGTGTAGTCGTCGGCGTCGGTGCGGCGGGTAATCCACAGCACCACGGCTGCGGCGACAGCTGCCGCTAAGGCGAGCACTGCGATGCGCCGTTTAAGTCGGCGGCGAGGGCGCGGTTTGGCGTCAGAAGCTATGATTCTGATTTCGTCGTCGCCGATATCAAGTCGTTTGTTACTCATTTTGAGCCTCCTTATCCAGTAGCTCCTTCAACGCTTTGAGCGCTTCCTTCGAGGCCGATACCTCGTGGCGGAAGCTGCGGCAATCCGACAGAATCATTTTCTGCCGCTGCGGATTTATGAAAGTGATGAAGTCGCGGTTTACAATCAAACTTTTACCGATGCGTATGAAGCGGTTATCGTCGCGTTGCAGCACGCCCGCGATGTGGCGCTCGATGTGGCCGAGTTGCTGCGTCAGCGTGTAGTTGCCCCCGTCGGCCAGGGTAATGGCCGAGTAGTTCCCGTCGGCTGTGATATAGACAACCGTGTCGGCGGGAATGCGCAGTAACTCCGTGCTGGTGGTGAAAACGATACGTCGGTTCATAAGCATTACCCCGCAAAGTTACTATTAATAACCGAAACTCCCAATAATCCCCCCAAATTAACTTAACACCCCCCACACTGCCATAATCACCCCTTGCCCATCGCCTCAATCCCCGCTTATTTTATATCCGTTCTTTGTTCTTGCCCCGGGCAGTTGCCTTGATAAATGCCATATGGTGCAGAAGATGCAGAGATTAAGCTGTTATCATCTTCAAGTCGAAGAACATTACACGGCTTCTCAGAATATCGTCCTCCGATATTCCGAATGCATCTTTTTCGCTTTGCTCAGACCTGTAAAGAGGTTTAAAACCATTCTTAAGGTAATAATGGATAGTGGATTCGGAGTTGTAGGCATCCACGAGTATATATCGACAGGCCGCCTTGTTATTCTCATCCACAAACCAGTATTTGAGGGCATCCATTAGTTGACTGCCTATATTCAATCCCTGCCCCTGAAATGCCTTGTTCACCACAAGTCGGCCAATCAATACTGCCGGATAACTGCGATGTCGCTTTTGCTGTGGTATCCTTCGTTGGAGAGAATTTCGGGATGGATTATCAAGAGTATAAGTCTTTATGCCGTCGTAGGAGAGAGTTGCAATCGCCACAATCTCACGCTGATTCTCTCTGCTTATCCAACAATACGTTTTGCCGAGCAATTCTTCCTCGTAGAGGAACACATCATGGCTGAAAAATTCGTCAAGGTCGTCATCTCCACATGAAAAGGGGTCACAGTAATCTGCGACCTCCTTAGTATAAGGTACCATAAAGGTGTTCTCTACGAAACTATATTCTGCCATTGTCAGTCTTTGCGTGGGGGGAATATAATGTTCTTGGCACTCTCCAACATGGTGGAAAGCACCTTACGCTGTGATTCCGAGAGTTTTGGCGTAGGCAATTTGCCATTGTGTTCCGCCTCCTCGGTGAAGATTCTTGCATCTTCGCCCCAAAGTTCGGGGGATGTTTTAATTGTCATTGCCATAGATTTATCTCCTAATTTCTAATTCAAGTATAAATAACATTCGCAAGTGAATACTTTGCGCAAGTCGGCTGAAAGGCCCGTACGCAATGCCCCGGCAAAGTTGTTCATTGCAAAGATATAACAAATTTCTCACATAATCAGCTTATTAGACGAACAAAAATCAACCTCTCGTTTTCTTGTCACTTCCTGAAAAGTCGCTCTTAAATATTGGGGATCGGGGTCTTGGTAGATGTCGGCCGAACCCGGGGTATGTGCCGGGGGCTGGTTATCGGGCGAGGTTGAGGTTGAGGGAGATGCCGTAGGAAGAGTTGGTGGTGGGGTAGGAGGATGTTGTCACGAGCGGCGTGTTGACCTGATGGTCGAAGTAGGCGCCGATAGTGAGGCGGCGGCTCAGGATGTAGTTGGCCGTGAAGTTGATGCCGAGAGTCTGTGTACCCGACGTGGGTTGCGTGTAGGCCGACTCGATGCGGCGTATGAGCGCCTGGGTGTTCTGCAGCGAGAACTCGGCGTTGAGCGTCAGGTCGTTGGAGACACCTGTCTGCGAGCCCTTCATCTTGAGCACGGTGTTGAAGTTCACAATCTTGTAACCGGCACCGAATGTCAGACCGCGTGTGGTAGCTTCGACCACCTGGCCCGCCGAGGTGTTGAGCGTCAGTGTGCGCTGGTCGCGGTACTCGCAGTTGAGAGTCATCTCGTTGTTGAGGGTTACGGCCACACCGATAAGCGGCGCGAAACGCTCGGTGATGGCTACCGACGATATGTTGTAGGGCGACGAGGGGATAGGCTCGCCCGAAATCTCGTCGAGTATGAAGCCGCGGTCGCCGTCGCTGCCTATCCAGTTGAGGAACGACGAGTAGTTGCCCACGGAGTAGGTACACTGGTAGGCATGGCTCAGTGTCACCGACTTGAACCATCGGCGCAGGTTGAAGAAGTTGATAAGACCGTCGTAAGTCACGCGCCAGTTGGGGAGCACTTCGGCAAACGACGGGAACGGGTTGGTATAAATCTTGTCGGGCGACGTGCCGGAGTAAGCGGCGATGAACGCGGGTATGAGCACATCGGACGACGTGGCGGCAAGCGTGCCCACCTCGGGGTCGAAGGGCGCTCCGGCGTGCGGACTGTCGGTCATGAACCCGCCGGTGGGGTAATGCAGCCCGGCATACTGCGCCTCGACGCGCTGACGCACGATGGGGATGTAGCGCAGGAAGTTGTTGAACGCTTCGGAGTTGTAGCCGTCGTCGGCCTTCGAGCCGCGCAATGCAGTGGCCAGGGCCCAGTGGGTCTTGGTGTATGAACCGCTGCGCGAAATAGGCATGTCGGCATACATGAACTGCACCTGATTGGTGCGCGAGTCGGTGCGGTTGAAGGTGAGCTGCACCTTGAGGTTCTTTATCGGTTCGAGGTTAAGCTCGATGTTGAGTTCGTCGGAGTTGGACCACAACGCGGGTGAGGTCTGGCCGAGGTCGGTGAGCAACCATCCGCGCTCCTTGGCCTTGTCGATGTAGCTCTCGTCGACAAATCCGAACGCGAAGTCAAGACCGGGCGACATCGGACCGTAGGAATTTGACTGACCGAAGATGTTGCCGATTTCGGGCCGGAATAGGGGTATGGAGAGGGTGTTGGTCTTTTTCCAACGCACCGACACGCTGCGGGGCGACATCACAAAGCGGGTGGTGTGGTCGGCAATCTCGCGCCAAACGGGGAGCTGGTCCTTGAGCAGTTCGTCGATTGAGAATTTAATCGTGGAGTCGGAGCGGGTGAGCACCTCGATATTGTTGGCGTCGACCACGCGGGTACGCACCGGGAATTTCTTGCCGCTCAGGGTGGTGGCGGTTACTTTCACCTTGGTGGTGCGCAGGTTGTGCTTGATGGTGACAGTGGTGTCGGGGCGCAGACTGTAGGTGCGCTCGAAGTGCTTGGGCATGCGCTTGGCTGCCTGCGTGCGGGCCGAGGTGAATCGCTTGTCCACGTCCTTCACGTAGGGTATCTTCTTGTAGAGAGTCTCGAAGTTGAAGCGGCCGTCGACACTCCATGACGACTGGTTGGCGATGGTGTTGCCCATGCTGATGTCGTCGATGGTGGCTCCGCGGTCCCAGCGATAGGTGGCGTTGTAGGTTACACCGCCGGTGAGGAAATCGAGCACGGGGATGCGGTTGAAAGGCGCCTTGTAGGCCGCGGTAAACGACTGGTTGTAGCTCCAGGGCGTACCCATCGAGAGGATGCTTTGCCACACAGTGTCCTTCCACTCCTTGTAGCGGTCGGGGAAGAGTTTGCGGTTGACAGCTCCGGTGGTCTCCTCGATGCGTGCCGAGGTGTTGGAGCTGAACGAGAAGTTGAGCGACTTGGTGAGGTTCCACGTCAGGTTGAACTGGCGGTCCCACAGGAAGTTCTTGCTCACCGACACGGGGAGCTGGAACATGACGTCGGTCTCCGAGCGCGTCTGCTGCTCGTAGTAGTAGCGCGACATCGTGGTCATGAACGAGATGGATGTGGGCAGGTAGTTGAACTCCCAGTCGCGTATGAAACGCAGGCTGCGGTTCTTGCTCTTGATGAGCGAGCTGAACGGCTTCAGCGGTTTGAACAGCGGCGAGTAGGAATACTGCAGCGAGCCGCGGTAGTCGTTGGTGTTCTCATACTCGGTGGTGGGGTCGACTTTCGACTGCTTGTTGAACGAGAAGTTGAACGTAAAGTTGGCCGGATCCCATGGCATGGGGGTGTCGTGCTGAATGTCGAATTTCAGGCCGGAGAGCGAGAAGTTCTGCACGGTGGTATGCTCTATGGCGAAGGCGTTGATTGAGTCGCGCGCATGCTTGTCGGGGGCATCGTCGAGGGCGTCCTTGAGCAGCACGTCCTGATCGAGAGGATTGTATTTGGGCGAAGTCTTTTCTTTGCTGACCGAGTAGAATACGGGTGCTCTGAGCTTGGCGGCCTCGGGGAGGAAGCGGCCCATGTCGCCCTGCACGGCAAAGTTGTACTGTTCGTAGTCGTCCATGCGGCGGGAGTTGAGCGACTGGTCAACGCCGCCGAAACCTGCCGTCTCGATATGCGCGCCGAAGTTGAGCGTGGCCACGTCGCTGACGCCCACGTTCACGTTGGCTTTTGCGGCCCAGCCGCCTTCCTGATTGAAGTCGGTGACTTTAAGCTCGTTGACCCACACGATACCATCCTTGCGGGTAGAGGAGAGGTTGCGCACGCCCACGAGCATCACGCGTATATCGCTCAGCGACGGGTTACCCATCACCGATATGCGGTTGCGCTCATTCTCGGGGTCGCGGCCCGAGAAGAGGGTTGCGAAGCCCACGTTGCTGCCCGTCTCGGCCTTGGCGCGGTTACGCTCCTTCTTGAGGTCGACGAATGCCTGCAGGTTGAGGTCGAGGAAGTTCTCGCGGGGCCACACCTTGAAGCGGTCGGAATTGAGGTCGTTGTTATATTTGCCCGGAGGGGTGAGAGTCAGCGGTATCTCGTACTCGTAGAAGTTGCTCTTGACGTCGGTACCGATGCGCACTATGAGTGCGAGGTCGCCGTCGCGCAGGTTGGTGACGTCGTCGATGAGGCTCTCGGCGTGGACCCACATCTGCAGGCGCTTGTAGTTGCGCAGGTCATGCTGGGTGTTGCGGTAGATGGCGCGGGCGTCGCCGGCGTCGAGGTCGGTCACTTTGAGCGATATGGCCTGCTCGTTGAGCTGCGTAATCTGTGACTGGCCGGGGTCAACGGCACGCGATACACCGGGAGGAAGCACGTAGTTGACGGGCTCGCGCGATGCGTTCTCCTCGATGTTGACTACCGACACGTCGAGTTCGCCCTCGGCGGGTGCGTCGCCGCGGGTGTTGAGGTTGAAGTCATAGTTGCGCCACTCGCCGCGCACGAGTTCGAGGGTGGCGAAGCGCAGGTGGGTGGTGGCCTTGAAGCCGGTCATGAATATACGCGCGAAGCGTATCGACGAGAAGTCCTTTATCGAGCCTACAATCTTCTCGAAGTCGCTCAAAGGTATCTTGAACTGGTACCACTCCACCTCGGCGTCCTGACCGTCGCGGGTGGCTACGAGCGACACCTGCTTGTCGGTGATATAGTTCTTGCCCACGACGAGGTCCTCGGGGCGTATCGACACTTTATACTGGAAGTAGCGCTCATACTCGTTGAGGGTGTTGTCCTGATTGATATCCTCCACGTCGGGCACTGCGCGCGACGACTGGTAGAGCGGTTCGGCAACGTCGTCGGGCGAGAGCGAGTTGCCCTCCACGCCGTTGTAGCGCTTGTAGCGTTCGAGCACCGAGAGGCGTTCCTCGTCGTAGTCGTAGCCGCGGAAGAAGTGGTAGTTGTCGCCCGCGGGGTCGTTGAAGGGTGAGAACTTATTCTGCAGCATGCGGTCGTAGGCCGTGGCCGAAAGGCGCGTCTGCAACTCTTCGAGATATGACTTGTAGGAGGGGAAGCCAAACTCCAGGTCGTTCTTGAGACCGTCGATACCGACATCCTGCACAAGGCGCGAGCCCGTGGTGTTGTCAAACGAGTAGGTCAGCGAGTTCTGGGTCGATACATTACCCCACACCGTCTGCGTCAGGAACTGGTCGTTACCGTCGTAGGGGATACCGTTCTCGTAGGATTTCAATCCGTCCTTGAGTATATCTTCGGAGATTTCACCGAAGTTGAAGTAGAGGTCGCCACCCTCGAGGTTGGGATTCTCGGGGTCGAGGAAGGGGTTCATGAGCCAGAACTGCACGTACTCGATGTTGGACTGCTCGAAGTTGGTGTTGTCCATGCGGCGCATGATACCGCCCCAGCGCTTCTCGGGGTACAGGAGGTTGCCCTCGGTGTCGATGTTGGTGGCGTCGAGGTTGTAGGGGCCGCGCTCGTTGGGGTAGAAGGAGAGGTTGAGCGTCTGCACGAGGTTTGACTCGCCGTAGCTGAGTTCGCGGCCGGGGAATATCTCGCGCGAGGTGACTTCACGCACGTAGGGGTTGGAGAGCTGCTTGAGGTCGGCCTTGATGTAGCCGGGGCAGAGCGACGAGTTGCGGTCGGTGAACATGCGGTCGATGGTGTACCAGTTGAGCAGCGCGCGGTTCTTGCCGTAGTCAACGTTATTGCTCAGTGCGGCTTCGGGGAAGAGCGCGTCCGCCGACGGGTCGTAGGGCGTCGAGGCCATGAACCACGAGTAGGGCGAACGCAGGTCAACACCCATCTGCGCGTTCTCGAAGTCGTCGATATATGACGAGCCCTGGCTCGACCCGGTTTTCTGCTGATTGGGCACGAGCTGGGCGTACTCCGCCGTGAGGCTGATACGCGAGGGCGCGGTGGCGTTGACGGTAGGTATCTTGTTGAGCAGGTTGGTGAGCCACATGAACTCGCTGTTGTATGACAGGTTGACGCCCCACATCGAGTTGTTGATGATTTCATCGCCGATGTTGACCTTCTCGGTCAGCGCTTTCTCCGAGAAGTGGAGCAGCGTACCGCCGATATTCAGGTTCTTGTTGACCTGATATTGCAGGTCGAGGCCGAGGAGGGTCTTGCGCTGCATGGAGAAGAGCGACTGGTTCTCAAGTGTCACCGATATGTTCTGCCCGGAGTCGATGATGCTCTGGTTGGTGATGGTCACGATACCCATCGAGTAGTCGACGGTATAGTCGGAGTTCTCGGTAAGGCGCACGCCGCCTGCTGTCACAATCACCGAACCGCGCGGCACGTTCATGGCGTTGAGACGTATCTGTGAGCCCGACGAGGCCTGATATTCACCGGTCATGACAAACTTGTTCTTGTCGGCAAACTGGCGCGCGACCACGAGCGTGGAGTCGTAGAGCTCCTTGTAGACATATTGCTCGGCGATTGCGGGGTTGCCGATTTTCTTTTCGAGATGGGCGCCGAAGGGTTCTACTACGGGGAATATGATTTTACCCTGCGCCGGCTGTATGGTGTAGCCGTCGACATAGTCGAAGAAGCCGTCGGGGTTTGACTCCTGGTTGGAGTCGAGGCGGTCGAGGTTCATCACCTGCAGCAGCGACTGGTTGTTGAGGCCGGCCACGGGGAGGTAGTTGATGAGCGTACCGGTGGTGTCGCTCAGATACTTGATGTTGAGGCGGAACTTGTTCTTCTGCACCTGATAGGCGCCGAGCGAGTAGACGTTTTTCATCATGAGTCGCCACACCGGCAGGCGGGTGTCGATGGTGGTCGACTTCAGCATCTTCACGTAGAGGGAGAGGTCGGTGGTGGTGATGTCTGACGAGAACTCACCCACCTGATATACCTGACCGTTGTAGGTGTACTCAAACGCTACGCCGAGCACTTCGTCGGAGTTGAGCGCCGATTTGAGCGATATGTAACCGAGCGTGGAGTTGAGCGTGTACTCCGACGATGAGAGCAGACGGGCGCTCTCCACCTTCTCGAAGTCCTTGCCGCCCTCGATACCGTAGGCACGGAGCGGTTCGAGCGCCTGAGTCACGGAGTTGATGTTGCGTGCGCCGGGATACTCGTTCTTGATGACGGTGAGCAGGTTGTTGGAGGTGTTGGCGGGGTTGGGCAGCGAGTAGTTGGGGGTCCAGTAGTTGCTGGTAAGGTACTCATTCTCACCGAGGTCGGCGAATCCCACAATGTTGCGCGCCTCGTTGTAGTTGCCGCTCTTGTTGGTGACCCACACCTCAATACGCGTGATTTGCACCCCCGACATCACCATAGGCAACCGGGCTGCAAAATTATCGTAGTTGTGATAGAAAAATTGCGAGAGGAAGAAGTGACGGTTCTGGTCGTATTCGTCGGCATTAAACTGAAACTCAGTGGTTTGCGAGCCGCCTTTGGTGTTGACGGTTTTTGACTCGGAGTTCTGCTGCGACACGAGGGCGGTGGCAGTAAGCTTGCCGAACTGCAGTTTGGTCTTGATACCGAACAGGGCGGTGCTACCGCGTATGAGCGACGACCCGGTGGTGAGTGACACGTTACCCGCCTCGATGCTTTTGACGATGTCGTCCTCCTGACCTTCGTAGGCCAGTTTGAGGTTCTTGGAGTCGAAGTCGAAGGTAGCGTCGGTGTTGTAGGTCATGTTGAACTTCAGGCGGTCGCCCACCGATGCGGCTACCGTGGCCTGTATCTTCTGGTTGAAGTCGAAGTAGGTTTTGCGGCGCGCGGTGACCGACAGCGAGGGGTTGTCGGTCTTGTTGGAGTTGATACCCATCTTGAGGGTGACGGAGCCGGTGGTCTTGAGCTGCACGCCGCCCGGGCCGAATATCTTTTCGAGAGGGCCGAGGGCGAAATTCATGTCGAGGATATTGAACGGCTCTTTATCCTCCTTGGCAAATATCTCGCTGTTGCGCTGGCGGTAGTAATCCTCCATTGATTTGCGCAACTGCCAGTTGTTGTACTGCTTCTCGGAGAGCAGGAAGGGGGTGGCAATCTCGTGGTCGCCTACTTTGGTGCGCACCACATAGATGCCCGTTTCGGGGTCAAACTCCGCTTCGGTCTTTATGTTGGAGGGGGTGGAGAGGTCCATCGCAAGCTCGTTCTCCATCAGGTCCTCGTAGCTTTGCGGCACAGTCTGCTGCACGGGAAACGGCATCATGATTGTGTCGGCCGAGTTGGGGGGCACGGGCACAACACTATATGGCAAAGCCGGCGCACTTACCCCCGTGGGAGTGATGCGCTGGGCCATACCCGTAACCGACGCTATTATCAGCACTGCGGCTATCAATAGCGTGGCTATCAGTTTTTTATGTTGCAGAATATATTTTCCCGATTGCCTCATTGGTTAAGACCTCTCTTAGAGCGTTTTTACTTTTAAACGCGGTTGTCAATCAGGTTTAAAAGTAAAAATACTTTTACATCATTGTCAGCGCCTTCTTGATGGCTGCCTCGACTTTGAGCGTGGGGTCGGCGTTAAAGAGCTTGGTCAGCACCTTGTGGGCCGCCTGACGCGGAAATCCGAGCATCACCATCGCAGCGAGCGCCTCGTCGAAGTCAGCGCTCGTAGCCGCCGGTTGTATTAATAACGTAGCTTCGGTGGGTTTTATTTTATCTTTGAGGTCAACAATTATTCGTTCGGCTGTTTTTGCACCTATTCCCTTGACTCCCTTGAGGCGGCGCACGTCGCCGGTCATGATTACCTGCTCCAGTTCGAGCGACGGCAGTGACGACAGTATCATGCGCGCGGTGTTGGCGCCTACGCCCGACACTCCGATGAGCAGCCGGAACAGTACGCGCTCGCTCTCTTCGAGAAATCCGTAGTACACCCACGCGTCCTCGCGTATCACCTCATGGATGAGCAGTTTGGCTTCCGTTTTCCCTTCGAGAGCCGTGAAGCAGGGGAGGGTGATGTTGATTCCGTAGCCCAGGCCGTTGATGTCAATGACCACGTAAGTGGGGGTCAGTTCGGCCACTTGGCCTTTGATATATTCAATCATTGCTGTTGCTCCTTGCTGACGCGGTCAATAATCTGCTGAGCGTGCTCCTTGGTCTTTATCTGCTTGGGAGTGAAGATGTCGGCCACGCGTCCGTTCTCGTCGATGAGGTAGGTGGTGCGCAGCGTGCCCATTGTTTTCTTGCCATACATGTTTTTCTCGCCCCACGCGCCGAGCTGTTGCAGCAGGGTGGTGTCGGTGTCGGCGATGAGGGGGAAGTTAAGTTCCTGCTTCTCGATGAATTTCTTGTGGGAAGTCTCGGAGTCTTTGCTGACGCCTATGATGTCGTAGCCGAGCGAACGGAGTTGCTCGCGATGGTCGCGCAGCGAGCATGCTTCGGCTGTGCAGCCCGAGGTGTTGTCCTTGGGGTAAGCGTAGAGTATGAATTTGCGGCCGGCGTAGTCGGCTGTGCGTATTTCGTTGCCATCCTGGTCCTTGCCGAGGATTTCAGGCAGTTTGTCTCCTATATTCATGATGTTCTGTTTTATAAGTTAAGTGTATGCTGTAAGTTTAGTTATATCTGTATGTTAGGTGCATGCGGCAAGTTATGCATGCCGTATAGTTATTATCGAAGCCTGGTGAAGGCATTCATTGTAGTAACCTTTCAGCATGGCATTTGGTTTGATGCCGATGTCGGGCCGCTACGCGAGGGAGTGGATGGTGTCCTTCGGTCCGGCGAGGTAAACCCTGTCGCCCGGCGTGAATACCACGTTGTCAAGGCGTTCCTCGAAGTGGTTGTCACGCTCCACGGCTATCACCATCGACGAGTATTTGTCGGGGATGTCGGCGTTGATGATATTGAGTCCTGCTAAGGGCGACTTGTCGGTGAGCAGCACGTCGTAGATGCCGAAGTTGACTGCATCGACCGAAGCGGCGGCTTCCTCGTCGTCGGTTTTCTCGATGACGGGGAGGAGGTTCTGCAACTGCTCGTCAGTGCCTATCACGCCGATAACGTCGCCGGGGAAAATGCGGTCGTCACTGCGGGGCACCGGGATGAAGCGGCTGCCGCGCGATATGCTCGACACGCTGACTCCGTATTTTGAACGCAGGCCCGAGTCGCGCAACCGTTCGCCCACTATGGGGCAGAGGTTGCCTACGGTCATGTAGGCAAGATGCAGGTCGGAGACCACGGAATTGTTTTTGCCCGAGCGGCGCAGTTCGCGCTCGTTGAGATTGTTGATGAAGCGGTCCTCGATGTTTCCTATCCTGATTTTGGCTTTACCGCCCACTACAAAGAGTATCAGCACAATAAGTGCGACACCCGTGGCAATACCCGCTGTCAGCGAGAATATTGACGAGAGGATGTTGACGATGAACGCCAGCACGAGAATGATACGGAATATGCGCATCACCACGCGGGGCACGGTGTAGCGCTCGTAATCGTCGTTGGAGAGCGACACGCGTTTCGACGTAGGCATGGCGAGGGCCACGAGGAACGGCGACATGGCTGCGAGAGTCACCGCTGCGCCAACGTATTTATAGGCGTGGGGCAGCACTGTGGCGAGCCATGGCATGAAAAATTCGAGCGATACAAGTGTGATGGCTATCAACACGATAGAGTAAAGTACCATGCGCCAGAGGTAGCGGCGGATAAACATGCGCCACATCGACTGACGCTCGGCCGAGGCCGTGGCGTGGGCCTCCTTGCTGTAGCGGTCGATGAGGAAGTGGAGGCGGCGGGGCAGATGGCGTTTCACTATCTCGTAGAACGGGTCGGCCATCTTGATAAAGTAGGGGGTGGTGAAGGTCGTGAGTACCGACACTGCCACCACAATGGGGTAGATGCTCGGGTCGAGCACACCGAGGCTCATACCGAGCGATGCGATGATAAATGAGAACTCACCGATTTGGGTCAGCGAGAAACCGGTCTCGATGGCTACCTTGAGCGACTGACCGGTGACAAGCATACCGAAGGTGCCGAATATAATCATGCCCACTATCACCACAACCGAGAGCAGCAATATCGGGCCTGCATAGTCAACGATTGTGGCCGGCTGCACCATCATGCCCACCGAGATGAAGAACACCGCGCCGAAGAGGTCCTTGACCGGCATGGTGACACGCTCGATGCGCTCGGCGTAGCTCGTGCCGGCAAGTATTGAACCCATGACGAAAGCACCGAGCGCGAGCGAGAATCCGCAGGCTACGGAGAATACGGCCATGCCGAGACAGAGGCCCATCGACACGATGAGAAGCGTCTCGTTGTTGAGAAAACGGCGTATCTTGTTGAGCAGCGTGGGTAGCACGAACACTCCCACGAGGAACCATATGATGAGGAAAAACACCAGTTTGCCGATGCTGAACAGCAGTTCGCTACCCTCCACGGAGTCGTTGACCGCGATTGACGACAGCAACACCATCATCAACACGGCGAACAAATCCTCCACCACGAGGATGGCAAAGACTATCGAGGCAAACTTCTTCTGCTTCAGTCCCAGGTCGGTCAATGCCTTGATAATGATAGTGGTGGACGACATTGAGAGCATGCCGCCGAGGAATATACTGTTGATATGGGAGAAGCCGAGCATTTTGCCCACGACGAAGCCTACGCACATCATGCCTATAACGTTGATTAGCGCTGTGACTACGGCCGACACTCCCGTGTTGACAAGTTTGCGGAAGTTAAATTCCAGACCTAATGAGAAGAGCAGCACCACGATACCTATCTGGGCCCAGAACTCAATGTTGGCCTCGTTGGCTACCGACGGCAGCGGCTCGAAATTGGGACTCGCCAGAAATCCGGCTACGATATAACCCAGTACGACGGGTTGCTTTATCCATTTGAAAAGTACGGTGACGATGCCTCCGAGTATCAGGATGAAGGCAAGGTCGCTGATAAGACTCTCTATATCAAGTTCCATAGTTGATTTTCGTTATTCTTTTCCATGCGCTTCGGGCAGTCAGGCCGTCAGATGCTTACCTGATTGGCGAGCGAGATGGAGTGGGTGGGGTTGAGGGTGCGCAGTTGCTCGAATATTCTGATGTAATCGGTTGATTCTTTGAAGAGTACCACGAAATTTAGGCGCGTGATATTCTCGTCGTAGTCATATTCGAGATACATGTTGGTGATAGCCACCTTGTTACGCTCAAGCACGGAGCGGTATTCCTCGATGTCGGTGATGACGCAGTTGATAAGCATGCGTATGATGCGCGACTCGGCACCCATGGCCGTGCGGTGCTCCCAGCGCTCAAACCAGTGTAACACCACGAGTATCAGCAGCGTAGCGGTAATCGACAGCGCGTACATGCCGAGGCCGACGGCCATGCCTATCGTGGCCACCATCCATATACCGGCCGCCGTGGTCAGTCCGCGCACCGAGCCTTTCATCTGTATGATAGCTCCCGCGCCGAGGAAACCTACGCCGGTCACAACCTGGGCCGCGATACGTCCCGGGTCGCCGTTCTTAAGTCCAAGATATTCCTGAGGCACGTAGATGGATATGAGCATGGCGAGCGTAGCCCCCATGCATATCAGCGCAAAGGTGCGTATTCCCGCCGACTGCCCTTTAAGTTTGCGCTCAAAGCCTACCGCACTTCCGAGCAGCAGGCTTATACACAGTTTGGCAATCGCCGAGGTGGTCGTCACTTCGGTCGACGTCAGCTCTTTGATTATTTCATCAATCATCTTTCCTCCTCAACCTGAATCATTATTTATCAGGGGCTTGGAGTCGTCTCCTCGCCCCGGAGATGGTAATTGTTGTGCGTTCCGCAGGGCTTACTTGTTCATGGTGAACTGACGCGAAGCCAGGCGGAAGTTATCGCAGAAGAGTTCTACGGTGTAGGTGCCGGGATTGAGTGTTGAGGTCACGTCCCAGAATATCTCTATGCCGCCGATTTCCTCGTTGGCATATTCGATTGTCTTGCGGGCGGTAGCGGCAAGCGATGCACCCTCGAAGTTAAACGAGCCTCCACCTTTGAGCAGGTCGCCCTCGGGGGTGGTGATGCGCAGGTAGATGGTCTTTTCGCCGGCAGGTGTTGAATTGTTCTGCGGTATGGTGAAGGTGACGCAGAGGCTTGTGGCCTTGGTGATGTTCTTCTCCTTCTTGCCCTTCTTGTTGAGAGCGGTGAGGTTGACACCCGTCACGTTGAGTTTCTCGGCCAGCGTCATGCGCTCGGTCAGGTGCTCGTTCTTGCGGGTCATGTCCTGCACGCGGCTATTGAGCTGTTCGTTCTGGCTCTTGATAGTGGTGTTTTCGTCCTTAAGCTGCTCGTTTTCAGCCATCAGCTCGTTAATGCGGGCTGTGTAGTCGCGGAGGATGCCCTTGAGGGTGTTGATTTCGTCGGTAAGTTTCTTGATTTGAGCCGCGCTCTTGGTCTTTTCGTTGTTGAGTTCGGCCATAAGTTTCTCAATCTGGGCACGTGCGGCCTGATATTTCTCCACGATGGAGTCGTTGGCGAGCAACACCTGCTGACCCTCCATCTGCTGGAATTCGTCGTCGATTTTGAGCAGTTCGAGTTCATTGATTTGCATCTGCTGCGCCATGAGTTGCTGCTGAGTTTCCTCCGCCTGCTTCTTCGACTCTTCAAGTTCCTGATTTTTCGACGACATCATCAGGAAAAAGGTGACGAGGATAGCGAGCAGAATGACGACTGCACCTATAATAAAGAGCATGCGCATCTTTTTCTGACGCTTCAACTGATTATTCTCGGCGTTAAGGAACTCTTCGCCGGGATTCATTCCGTTATTGACAGGGTTAGTGTTGTTGTCCATATTGAGTGAAATATTTAGTTGATTGTTCAGGAAATGGATGGTGACCGTCAGCGATAACTTGTTGGCGGTCACCATGTGGGGTGTTGTGGCCGGGTTGTGACCTTGTTACCCGATGTCGGGTAGCGGGGTCTTAAAACTGGTCGCGGCCGTGACAGTTCTTGTACTTCTTGCCTGAACCGCAGGGACAGAGGTCGTTACGGCCAATGCGCGGACCGGATTTCACCGGTTCGGGGCGTGACTGCTGGCCCTGGGGAGCGCTCGCTGCGGCGCGCTGTGCGGCCTGTTCGGGAAGCTCCTCCTTTGTTGCTTTCAGGTTGGCGTTGGGATTGCTGCGTTCGGGCATTGCCTGACGCACCTCGGGAGCGGGACGCTTTGCTTCCTGCTGCTCGCCGCCGTTGTTGTCGGTCTCGGCGGGAGTCTCGCGCTTGGGAATGTAAATCTGTCCGCGCAGGAGCGACGACATTGCCTTGTTGTTGAGGGCCGAAAGCATGCGTTCGAAGATGTGGAACGACTCTACTTTGTAGATTACGAGCGGGTCTTTCTGTTCGTACGATGCATTCTGTACCGACTGACGCAGCTGGTCGAGTTCGCGCAGGTGTTCCTTCCACAATTCGTCGATTGAAGTGAGGAGGATTGTTTTCTGCCATTCTTTCACAATCTGCTTGCAGTCAGTGTCGTAGGCCTTCTTGATGTCGATGACGATGGGGTAGATGCGCTTGCCGTCGGTGATGGGAACCTGGATAAGTCCCTGAGCATTACGGTTTTCCACCCAGTCTTTGATTACGGGCGAAGCCATCTCGATGATGCGCTCGCTGCGACGGGTAAGAGCCTCTGACGCAGCGGCATAGAGGCGGTTTACGGCCTCCTCGCGGTCGAGGTTGCGGTATTCCTCCTCGGTGAAAGGCGGTTCGATGGTCAGCACGCGCATCAGTTCGAGGCGCATATCTTCAAAGAACTCAGCTTCCTGATAGTTGTTGATAATGTTCTCGATGGTGTCGTAGAGCATATTGGCGATGTCGATGCCGATACGCTCGCCGAGCAGGGCGTGGTGACGGCGCGTATATATATATGTACGCTGCTTGTTCATCACGTCGTCATATTCGAGAAGGCGTTTACGGATACCGAAGTTGTTCTCTTCAACGCGTTTCTGAGCTTTCTCGATGGCGTTGGTAACCATCTTTGACTCAATCATTTCGCCGTCGTGCAGACCGAGACGGTCAAGCATCTTCATGACGCGGTCGGTAGCGAAGAGGCGCATCAGCTGGTCCTCGAACGATACGAAGAACACTGACGAACCCGGGTCGCCCTGACGTCCGGCACGACCGCGGAGCTGACGGTCGACGCGGCGTGACTCGTGGCGCTCGGTACCGATGATTGCAAGACCGCCGGCATCCTTGACTTCGGCGGGGAGCTTGATGTCGGTACCACGACCTGCCATGTTGGTGGCGATGGTGACGGTGCCTTTCTGACCGGCGAGGGCAACAACCTGTGCCTCACGCTGATGGAGCTTGGCGTTGAGCACCTGGCTGTCAATCTTGCGCAGGTCGAGCATACGTTTGAGCAGCTCGGAAATCTCTACCGAGGTAGTACCCACGAGCACGGGACGACCCTGCTCGCGCAGCTTCACTATCTCCTCGATTACGGCTGCATATTTCTCTTTCTTGGTGCGGTACACGCGGTCGTTCATGTCGATACGCGCGATGGGGCGGTTGGTGGGGATGGTGACAACGTCGAGTTTGTAGATGTCCCACAACTCGCCGGCCTCGGTCTCTGCAGTACCGGTCATACCCGCCAGCTTGTGATACATGCGGAAGTAGTTCTGCAGTGTGATGGTGGCGAATGTCTGGGTGGCGGCTTCAACCTTCACGCCCTCTTTTGCCTCGATAGCCTGGTGGAGACCGTCGCTGTAACGGCGACCCTCCATGATACGGCCTGTCTGCTCGTCGACAATCTTGATTTTGCCTTCGTCGATGACGTATTCAACATCCTTGTCGAAGAGTGTGTAGGCTTTAAGAAGCTGGTTGACAGTGTGAACGCGCTCTGACTTGACGGCGTATTCGGCCATAACCTCGTCTTTCTTCTCCTGACGGGTCTGAATATCCTCGATTTTTTCAAGATCGGAAAGCTGAGAGGCGATGTCGGGGAGCACGAAGAAGTGCGGGTCGTTGATTTTGCCGGTAAGTTCGTCGAGACCCTTGTCGGTCAAGTCGACCGAACGGCTCTTCTCGTCGATGACGAAGTAGAGGGGTTCGGTGGCTTTGGGCATCTCGCGGGCGTTGTCCTGCAGGTAGTAGGCCTCGGTGTCGAGCAATATTTTCTTCATGCCCTCCTGCGAGAGGAATTTGATGAGGGCGCCGTATTTGGGCAGACCCTTGTAGGCACGGAACAGTGCGAGGGCACCCTCTTTCTGCACGTTCTTGTCGCCTGATGCGAGTTTGGTCTTGGCCTCGGTGAGGAGGTTGTTGACAAGGCGGCGCTGTGCCACGACAACTTTCTCCACGTTGCCTTTGAAGATGTCAAACATCTGGTCGTCGCCCTTGGGCACGGGACCTGAGATGATGAGCGGGGTACGGGCGTCGTCGATAAGCACCGAGTCAACCTCGTCGACGATAGCGTAGTAGTGCTTGCGCTGCACGAGTTCGGCGGGCTTCATGGCCATGTTGTCGCGCAGGTAGTCGAAACCGAATTCGTTGTTGGTACCGAATGTGATGTCGCAGTTGTAGGCGTTGCGGCGTGCCTGGGTGTTGGGCTGGTGTTTGTCGATACAGTCGACGGTAGAGCCGTGGAACATGTAGAGCGGGCCCATCCATTCCGAGTCTCGTTTCGACAGGTAGTCGTTGACGGTAACCACGTGGACACCGCGGCGCGAGAGCGAGCGGAGGAACACGGGGAGCGTAGCCACGAGGGTCTTACCCTCACCGGTGGCCATCTCGGCAATCTTACCCTGATGGAGCACGATACCGCCTATGAGCTGCACGTCGTAGTGGATCATGTCCCACTTCATGAGGTTGCCTCCGGCGAGCCATTCACTGCGCCACACGGCGTTGCCGTTCTCGTCGATGCTCACGAAGTCGCGGCCCTGAGCGGCGAGTTCGCGGTCGAGGTCGGTGGCTTTGACCACGAGAGTCTCGTTGTTGGCGAATCGTGCTGCGGTTTCGCGCAGTACGGCGAACACTTCGGGCAGGTGCTCGTTGAGCTTGTCCTCGAGAGTGTCGATGATGTTTTTCTCGTGCTTGTCGATTTCGTCCCAGAGGGGCTGACGCTCTTCAAAGGGGAGCTGTTCCACTTCTTCCTTGATGGAAGCGATAGCCTCCTCGTCGGCTTTGATAGCGGCGGCGAGGTCGGCGCGGACAATGTCGATGCGCTCGCGGAGCTGGTCAACGGTGAGTGACTCCATCTCCGGCCTCATGGCGTTGATTTTGTCCACGATGGGCTGGATTTCCTTGAGGTCGCGCTGCGACTTGTAGCCAAAGAATTTACTTAAAATTGATGCTAATGACATATTGTGTTTTTATTTTTTTTCGATAATTGAATGTTGCGCCGCTGCGGTGTCGGCATGTTGCAGCGAGGCTGTTGTCGCTCTCACGGGGCGCCGGTGGCTGTCAGAGCCTTACGGGCGCGAGGCGACCGCCGTTGGGCGAGCGTATGCGCAGCAGTCGTGCCACCGTCGGGGCCACTACGCGGGCATCGACGGGAGTGTCGATGATGCGTGCGTCGACGTCGGGGTGCATGATGAAAGCCGCTGAGGTTGAGGCGCGTGCCCGTTCCACCGTCTTGTTGTGGGCGGAGTTGGCATTCTGCACTATCTGCCATCCGGGAGCTACCGATATGAGAACGTCGCCGGCGGTGTCGATGTCGATGTTGCGTGCCGGCGGGAAGGGTGAGTCGGCGCTCTCGTTGGCCGCTATGGCCTGGTCGATGGTGACGGCGTAGGTTACGCCCGTCATGCGGCGCAGGAAGTCGGCGCTCTCGCGACGTATCTCGTTAAGGTCCTTGCCGCGCTGCTGTATCAGGTCGCGGTTAAGGTATATCTGGTTGTTGTAATATCCTGTCACCCAGTCACCGTTGCCGTAAATCGACATGAGGTTGACCTTGAGCAGCGACACGGCTCGGTCGGCGGAAAACTCGCCGCCGGGTATGTTCCAACGCTCCTCGTCGCTGACTGCGGCGTTGGAGGCGGGGGTGCCTGCCACCCACACGAGGGTCTTGTCGAGGCCCGGGCCCTGTGACTCTATGGCGTCGAAAAGGCGTGCCAGGTCGCGGTCGAGGCGCAGGTAGCTGTCAAGCTGTTCCACGCGTGTGTCGGCCTGACCGGAGTAGGTGTAGGGGTGCACGGTGTAGTTCACTTCAAGCATGTCGACCGGCTCGCGCTTGCCCATGTTGAGCATTTTGAGGAAGTCGAGCGACACCGAGGTGACTTCATCGTTGACCGGTGCCGAGAGCTTGTAGCGGGTGTAACGGTCTGTGTCGCCGTTAAATGTATGGTTGAAGGAGTATATCTTTTTGTGAGAGGGGAGTTCGCTGTAGGCGGCCTCGGGGAGCGTGGGGCTCCAGCGTATGGTGTCGAGGCGCGTCGAGAGCGGACGCATGTGGTTGAGCTGCTGTATGGATGTGGGCAGCTCGGTGTAGTAGGTCGACGAGGCCCATTTGCCCGTCTTGTCGGCTATCCAGCAGGCTGAGTTGCCGGCGTGACCAGCCATTATGATGGAGGTGGTGGCGTCGGGCGACACGGCGTGTACCATGCCCAGACCCGAAGTGTCGATGCGCAGTTCGTCGGCGAGAGTCGACACTCTCAGCGACTTGGGCGAATATGTCTCGTCGGTGAAGTTGCCTATGGTGGCGGCGTCGAGAAGCACGGGGCGCGGGCTACGCGACGTGAAGTCGTAGACCTCGCTGGCCGCTATTCCGTTGACGGCGGGTGACGCGCCGGTCATGATTACGGCCGTAGCTGCGGCGTCGTCGAGCGGACTGCCGTAGTTTATATTGGTGAATGTCACCCCTTTATCGAGCAGCTTGTTGAAGCCGCCTGAGGTGAAATGCTCGCGCAGCTGGTACACCTTGTCGATGTCGAGCCCGTTGATGACGATACCCACCACGAGTTTCGGACGGCGCGGCAATGAGGTCTGAGCCGACAGCGGTAACACTGCCGACGCTGCCACTAACGCTCCGACGAGTTTGATACTCAGGCTTTTGTAGGGTCGAGACATTTTTTATTCAAATATATATACGTGGCGCAACGAATCATTTCGCAGCACACCAACGGGATAAACAACAGATTTGTAGACTGATGGAAGAACGGCTGTCCGACCAACCAGACTAAAAGTAATGCAAAGTTAATGATTTGAAAGTAAAAAACAATGTATTTACACTTTTTAAACCAAATAATCAGCGGAATGATGAGGCAAAGCGGGTCGGCCCACAGCAAATTGATGTTGGGCGACGTGGCCTCGTGCTCCGATATGAACACCAGGAAGGCGGCTATGAGACCTATGAAACCGACTGAGCCGAAGAGGATTGCGTCAAACCACCGCGACTCGCGGCGGTGCTTGATGTTGTTGCGCGAGATGATGATGGTCCACACGGTGAGCAGTGCTATAATGATTGGTGGCCAGGGCATTGACGACTCGGAGGGGGTTCCGATTTCGGAGTAGAGCAGCGTTTCGATGCCTGCGGTGAAGGGTCGGGCCACACCGTCAGCAGCTATGATTTCGCTGTCGGAGGCCATCTCGCAGAGGTATATCGGGGCGAAAGCTCGTTCTCTCGGAGTGACCTTTTGATCGATGCCCGAACCTAAAGCGAAGTCAATAAATAGCTGATAAGCAGGGAAATTGGTGTGATAGCGGCGCATTTCGTCACGTATGGTCACCGATTCCTCCGGCACGTTGACGGCGAGATGAGCGCCATCGACAGCAAGCGCTTTCTCAATGATGGCGAGCGGCCGCGTGGCGCAGTTGTCGCGCACGTAGTTGTAGCGGTAGATGCGGTTCTCGGGCTGCAGGTTGATGTTGACAAGGCGCACCACCTCTTCGGCTTCGGCAGGGGAGAGGTTGAGCGGCTGCTCCTTGACGTAACGGCCGGAGCGGGCGTATTCGGCAAGGAACCAGGTCATTGGCGTGGCGCCGATGCTGTAGTCGGTTTCTCCTTTTACGAAGCGGTAGGCGAAATTGGGGGTGTTGAAGTCGAAGATGCCCCAGTTGACCACCATATCGTCGTCGTCGGTCGTGATGCGCAGAGCCGAGTGTCCCTCAAGCTGATATGTCTTTTCGCCCGGACCGACTGTGAGCAGCGATATGCGCGGAGCTGACGCTGAAGCCACGTTGACGGCCAGGAGTAGAAGTGCGAATATATAGCCCTTGAACAGCAGGGAGGTTACTTTCATTGAAATTTAATTTTTAACGGATACACATTAATATATAGCAATATATACCGTAATTAATCCCGCAAATTTACAAAAATTATTGCTAACTTGCAGTGTACTGCTCAATAAAAACGTCCCCGCAACTGTTTTTATTGCAGCAAAGCGGCTGAGGTGTCGGAAAATATCGGTAATTTAGCTGACGGGTAATTATAAAAACAGTATATTGCAATTATATAAATCGTATATTGCTAACGAATAATAAAAATTAATATAACAAACTATGGGACTGAAATATACACCTGAGAATATCACGCATCTCGATGAGGATGAAATCTTTGTGTTCGGCAGCAATCTTGCGGGCAACCACGGCGGCGGCGCAGCGCGCACAGCGTTGGAGCGCTTTGGCGCTATCCGCGGTCAGGGTGTCGGTCTGCAGGGGCAATCCTACGCGATTCCTACCATGCAGGGGGGCGTCGAGACTATCAAGCCGTATGTCGACGAATTTATCGCGCTGGCGCGCGAATGGGATCAGACCACTTTCTATGTGACCCGAATAGGCTGTGGCATAGCCGGTTTCAAGGATGAGGAGATAGCTCCGCTCTTTGCCGAGGCCCTGCCGCTATACAATGTCAGACTGCCAAAATCATTTGTGGATATTCTAACTAAATCCAAACACTCTCTTACTTCCGAGGAGGCTACCGGCGTTTGAGCCAGTAGAGACGCTCCGCCTCCGGGAAACGCTCTATGGCATAGCGCAGTGAGGTGCGGGGCAGGCGCGCGTAGTTGGCTTCGAGGTAATCGAGCAGAAGCTGCTTGTCGCGTTTGCCTACTTCGCGCAGCATCCAGCCTATGGCCTTGTGTATCAGGTCGTGGCGATGGTTGATGAGTCGCGATGCGAGGGTAAGCGCCGGTTGTAGCACGCCGTTCTGTATCAGGTAGAGGGTGCTGACTATCGCTATGCGCTGCTCCCACAGGTCGGGGCTTTCGGAGAGTCGCAGCAGCAGAGAGTAATCGCCTGTGGCGGAGTGATATATCTGTGCGCCTATGACCTTTGGCGCGGAGAGGTCCACGAGGTCCCAGTTGTTGGCGCGGCGGGCGTTGGCTGTGTAGAAATCGGCAATCGCTTTGCGGCGGGCGGCTTTCTCGTCGCTATCCTTGCCGCGGACGGGCAATGCGACTTTCATCTCCTCCACGAGGAGCAGGAATCCTGCGAGTCTCACTTCATGCCATCGGCTCTGCAACAGTTTTTCAATCTCGGCGAACGGTACGCGGCGCTTCGCCTCCTTGACGACGGCATGCGTTGCCGGCACTTTGATGCCGAGAAATTCGTCACCCTCGCCATATTCCCCCGGAGCGGTGCGGAAAAAGCGCATCAGTATCTCGCGCTTTTCATCGTCGCGCTGTTCGATAAGTGTTTCTTCGATTTCCTGAGCGGAGATAGTTGCTGCCATAGTGATGGAGTGGATTGGTGAGTGAGGGTGGAATTTATGCGGGGAGACGGGGAGTGGAAACGGATTAAAGTGTGCGGTTACGCCCTGTGAGGTAGGCTATTACGTCATGTTGGATGCGCGAGGGCAATATGAAGTTGGCGCCGGCGTAAAGAACGAGGGCTGCTATGCCTTGCGTGATGAGCAGCAGCCAGTCGCTCATGCCGGTGGTTGCGAGCAGACCAACTATAACGCTGATTATCAGCGTCACGGCGAAGTAGGGGAAGAGGTCGGAGAGGTAGCTGCCCACGCTTATTTTGGTGATTCGTGCGGTCACGACGAGAGTTGCCACCCAAGTGATGAACGATGCGGCAACCTGCCCCCAGAGCAGTATCGTCAGGCCATAGACAGCGTTGTCGTAGGTTGCCAGCGACACGTAGGGGAGCGCTATGATGATACCGACCACGGCGGCTGCGTCGCGCACCACTTCGAGCCAAAATATGGCACGGGAGTGGCCGAGCGATAGTATGTAGTTGTTATACAGCGTGTTGATAACGGTGAAGATACCGCGCACGAGCAGTAGCTGGAAGAGTATAATCGAGGCGTCCCACTTGGTGCCGAACAGCACGTGGAACATCGGCGTGGCAATCACAATAAGAAATATCATGCAGGGGAAGAGCAGATAGGCGGTAAAGCGGTTCATCTTCTTGACCACGCGGCTGAAACGCTCCTCGTCGTCCTGCACCTCGGAGAGCGCGGGGAGAAAGGAGGAGGATAGCACCTGTGTCATGGATGATATGCCGAGCTTGCTCCACTTGTCGGCCTGACTGTAGTAGCCCAACTGAGTGAGGCCCACACGGTTACCTATGACAAAGGAGTAGATGTTCTGGAAAGTGACGTAGAGAAAGGTGGTCATCATCATGTTACCGCCGATTTTGAAAAACGAGCGGAGCGCTTTCCACGACAGTATCATCTGCGGCCACCAGCGGCAGTAGGCCCAGAGCGCTATGCTCTTGACGCCCTGCAGCACGATGGTCTGCCACACGATGGCCCATGCGCCGTAGCCCGCCACGGCGAGCCATATACCCGCGATACCGCCGGCAAAGAGGCCGAGGGTGTTGGTGATGGCGATGGGACGGAAGTCCATCTTCTTCATCAGTCGGTTGGTCTGCACGATGGCCGTGGCGTTGACGATGAATGAGAGGAACATGACGCGGCTTAGAGGTATCAGCCGCTCGTCACCCTGAAACATGTCGGCAATCCATGGCGCGCACACCCACAGCACGGCGTAGAGGATAACGGCGATGAGGAGGTTGAACCAGAACACCGAACTGTAGTCGGTCTCGGTAGGTCGTTTGCGCTGTATCAGCGCGTAGGAGAATCCGCTGTCAACCATCATGAGCGCGTAGGACTGGAATATGGTCAGCGCTCCGATTAAGCCGAACGCCTCGCGCGAGAGTTCACGCGCCAGTATTATCCCCGTCACGGCGTAGAGCAGCTGCGAGGACACGCGGTCGATAATATTCCACTTTATCGACTTGGCTGTGAGATGTTTGAGGGTCGGTTGCGACATGCGGCGGAGATAAGTAGAGCCTAATTCTACCGATATTATAAAATGATTTTCAACTTCTGCTTATCTTTACTCCATTTCGGAATGCTTGATGCCTACGCCGCGGCTCTTGACGGTAGGTGGTGTCTTGCGATAGTACACTTTGCCCGAGCCGGCACCCATCACGGTGATTGCCTCCGAGGGGTTGCAGCCGATGCTGCCGGTGCCCACTACCGATGCTTTCACCTTGACGGCGTCGAGACGGTCGGCAAGGATTGTGCCGGTGCCTACGAGGTGGAGGTTGGCGTTGGTGCAGCGACCTTCGACGGTGAGCTGACCGTTGCCCGAACGCAGGGCTGCGTCGACCGACGAGGCTTGCACGCCGGGGATGGAGAGGCGTCCGTTGCCTATGAGGGTAGCCTTGAACTTGTCCATCGAGGGGAGATTGTTGACCTTGACCAGCGAGTCGCCGCTGTTGGTAACTGCCTGGAGTGAAGTGGAGTAAACGCGCACGCGGGGTATCTTTTCGCCGGTGGGGTAATCGGCGTCGGTCTGGATTACGAGTTTGCCGCGGCCGTTGTTGTCGAAGAGTATCCATGAAGCCTGAGCGTCGGTGGCGTCAAACACGGCGTAGCCGGCCGAGTCGGGGTTGCAGTAGTAGTCGACGGGAACACTGTTGTCGACACGCAACTCCTTGAAGTCGTTGACTTTGAGTTCGTAGTGCTGCTTGGTCTGGGCAAATGACGCAACGGAGGCGGTCAGGGCGATGAGCAGGGTGGAGAGTAATTTCATATAATTCGGTTTGGCTGCTAAGGGTTAGACTGTTGTAGCTCTGAAATGTGTAGCTCTGAGGTAAGTAGCTTATTGATTTGTAGCTTGTTGGTTCTGTGCCAGGAGGTCGTAGACCTTGTCGAGTATCGACATCAGTTCGTCGGGGGTATCGGCTCGGAGCATTGCAATGCGTGTCTCGCGGAAGTTGGGAATCCCTTTGAAGAGGGGCGACGCGGCGAGATGGCGGCGTATGTGCAGGATGCCGCGGTAGGAGTCGATGCGGTCGATGCTTTCTGTAATCTGGCGGCGGAGTATTTCAAACTTCTTCTCCAGCGGCAGCGGGGTGTAGCTGCCTGTGGTGAGGTATTCCTTGATGTCGTGGAATATCCATGGCGCGCCGATTGATGCGCGGCCCACCATGATACCGTCCACGCCGGAGTGTTCAAAGGCCCGGCGAGCGAGTTCGGGCGAGGTGATGTCTCCGTTGCCTATCACGGGAATGTGCAGGCGCGGGTTGGCCTTCACGGCGGCTATCATATCCCAGTCGGCGTTGCCGCTGTAGAGCTGCGAGCGGGTGCGGCCATGCACGGTAAGTGCTTGTATGCCGCAGTCCTGCAACTGCTCGGCGAGGTTAACGATGATGCGTGAGTCATGGTCCCAGCCGAGACGCGTCTTGACGGTGACGGGAATATCCATAGCGTCGACCACGGCACGCGTTATCTCAAGCATCTTGGGAATGTCGCGAAGCATTCCCGCTCCGGCACCTTTTCCGGCAACCTTTTTCACGGGGCAACCGAAGTTGATGTCGATTATTTCGGGATTGGCCTGACGGGCTATGTGGGCCGCCTCGACCATCGGACCGGCCTCACGGCCATAAATCTGGATGGCGGCGGGGCGTTCCTTGGGGTTAATCTCAAGTTTGCGGGTGGTTGCCTGGATATTGCGCACGAGAGCGTCGGCCGAAACAAACTCGGTGTACACCATGTCGGCGCCGAGTTCGCGGCATATCGTGCGGAAGGAAGTGTCGGTCACATCCTCCATCGGCGCAAGCATCACCGGTCTCTCACCCAAATCTATATTACCTATTTTCATACCGAAACACTAATATTCACTCAATAAAGATACTCATTGCAAGCGTGACAGCCGGCAAAAGCTGAGGATACCTTCAAAGAGCTATTCAACTGCAAAGTTACGATTTTTTCCCCACTCCAAAAAATCCCCTTTTATCCAATTCCCACCATAAATTCTCCATTTTTGCCTATTTGGAGGACGAGTCGGACCAGTCGGACCAGTCGGACAGCTATTGGGCGGGGGCGGTTATTTGGGGCCTCGGTTGTTTTTGCCGCGGTAGGCGAGGCGGGCGTGCATCATTTGTTCGCGTATGCCGCCATGTTGCAGAAACATTTCCTGTTGCTTTTCAATCAGTCGGCGAAGCATGTAAGTAGCTTGATTTATGAGCGTTATTGCAAGGTTTCCCATTTCCTCGTCATTCAACTTCTGCAACAAGGGTTGGTAGTCGGTCAACAACCGCTCGTCTCTGCAGAACGCCCTTAATTTTTGGTAGCGCTGATGGTCAACGCCCCATTGCTGCAAACCTCTTACCCGGAGATAATCTTCAAAATCGACCAGAAGTTCTTCAAGGCTCGCTTTGGCAACATTTGTGAGTTTAATCTCCGTCTCGGTTGAAGTGGAGGATGCTTTACTCCCTTCCGCGATATTCTGTTTTCCCGAGCGGGCGGCCTGTATCATTTGGTCGACAGTTCGGTCGCCGCGGCATAGAAATCTTGACGTAAAAGCGAACGTGACATCGTAGATTACTTCGGTAATCCGATAAACCTTAAGGTTTCTGTAGCCACCACGATGTGGAAGAAAACTCATATCACCCGAAGCAGCAGCCATAATATCACTTTTTATTGGTGGAAATTAACACGTAAATCTCAAAGATTCACAAAGTTAACTAAATAAGGGGATAATAAAAATTTTCCGGAGGAAAATTTTTAAAAAAATATTGAGAGGGGAGGGATTGGAGGACGAGTCGGACAGGTCGGACAGGTCGGACCAGTCGGACAGGTCGGACGCCGGTAGATAGCTTAAGCTACTGAGTTGATTGAAGTTACTTGGAATTTTCAACCATGCATTTACTGTAATTATCGGCACTAACCGCTTGGCATAGTAAGATATTACAGGTCAAGGACAGTTAAGGTCAGGTCAGGGACAAGACAGGTCAGGTTGGTCCGACCCGTCTGACTCGTCCGACTGGTCTGACCTGTCCTATATCTTGACTATATCATGTGTAAGAGTCCTTTGATGGTTTGTTGTTACAGGTCATCAATGACTTTGGAACGGAGGTTATCTGAGTTGATTTTATCGCTGTATTTAAGGTTGAGGAAAGCTCCAAGACCATACTCAAAGTCCATAAATATGGTTATTTTACCTTTTGGTGTATCGTATACGGTCTTGAAATCACAATTATCTGAAGCGAGTGCGATAAGTTTATCCTGATTAGTCCTTGGAGTTAAACGACTGTGAAATTCTTCTGTATTTTCAGCAGGTTCTCCATATTTTTCTGTGAGCAATTCGTTAAGCAGGCGGTATTTTCGCTCGATATCAGACCAGTCATCGCCGCATGGTATTATAACGGTGATGGCGTTTACAATATCTATGCCGTGCAACGTCGCAACGTATATGTTACATTTTTTGAAGCTGGCGAAGTCACCCTGTAAAATGGTAGCCCCGTTTTCTTCAGCGACGTAGGTGAATCCGGCTTTTTCCATCTCTGAAACAAAGTCGTCTAATGTCCCGTCAATAGGGACTCCTTTGAAGGTAAGATGGTTACTGTTGGATGTATTCGCTCTGTTTTCTTTGTCTTTGGTTACATTTTCTGATACATTTTCTGTCGAGGAAGAGTCGTCCTCTACGTTATTCTCCTTTTTTTCAGTGCAGTTGCACAGACATAATGATGAGAATAAGATGAATGATAATGCGAAATTCTTCATATAGTAAATATTTAATTGTGAGCATGTGCGTGGCTCAAATGAGTGTGATTAGTCGTAGCGGGGGGTGGTGTGGTGGATGTTTTTGATGTGGCGGTGGATTATTTTGCGGTTTTCGCCGTTGGCGGCGGATTGTTGGAGGAGGGCTATGAGGCCGCGTTTGTCGGCGTAGCGGGCGGGGGGATTGTGGCGAGTGATGCGGCGGATTATCGACATGATTTCTTTTGAATAGCCTACGTAGGTGTCGTCGGGGAGATCGCGGATGTCGCGCAGGCGACAGTTGCCGTAAAAGAGTATTACCGAGTAGAATGGCACTTCGGCTATGCCGCGCAACCTGCGGCGGAGGGCCTCGATATGTCCGTCATTTTGCAGCACGGGGTTATAGAAGCGATGTTTCTCTTTGCCGTAGGCGAGCGACTGCACCCAGTAGTCATGGTAGCCGCGGCCATATATCCAGCCGCTGTAATCCTTTACCTCGATAACTATGATGCCTACCTTGGTGAGCACCACGGCGTCAATCTGCGAATATTGGTCGGGTGCTTTCTCGACGTACAGGTCGTGGTATATGGTGACGGCGGGGATGCCTTTTTTCAACAGTCGCAGCACAAGCCGGCGTTCGGAGCGAGTGCCGCGGCGGGTGTCGGTGACGGTGCGCAGCAACTCCCTGTCCTTGGCCCAGAGGTACACGCGGGCGATGATAAGAATGACCGCTGCCGTAATGAGTATTAAGAAGAGTATCATTCAGATTGTCAAAGAGAACCGGGTATCAGGTGAGGGTTAGGGTGGAGAAGTTGGCGGGACGGAGGGTGGAGGCTGCTGCGTGGAGGTCGGCGGGGGTGAGGGATTCGATGGAGGCAGCGATGTCGGCGGGGGTGATTACCTTGTCGCGGAGCAGCAGGGAGCGGGCGGCCGAGAGGATAGTCTGCTCGGATGAGGCGGTCGATACCGTCAACTGACCTATGTACTGGCGTTTGGCACGCTGCAGGGCCGCGGGGGTGAGCATGTTGTCGGCCATGCGGCGTAACTCGCTGTCGACCAGACGGCGGCAGCGGGCCGTGTCCTCGGGGTTGCAACCGAAATAGATGGCCATCAAACCGCAGTCGGTGTACATTGCCAGTGATGACTCCACGCTGTAGACGAGGCCGCGGCGTTCGCGCAGCGCGACGTTGAGGCGCGAGTTCATGCCGGGGCCGCCGAGCATGTTGTTGAGCAACGCAAATGCGTGGCGCTCAGGGGAGAAGAGCGAGGGGATGCGGGCGCCCATGACGGTGTGTCCCTGATGGTTGGAACCGTCGCCGCGGGTCTCGTCAAACCCTTCTATTACAGGGGGGACCGACTCAGTACGCTCCACCGCGCCATCACGCAGTCCTGCGAAATGGCGGTCGATAAGACGGGCCACGGTAGCCACACTCTCGCCGCCGAGATAGAACACCGTCATGTTGGGCACGCGGTAAAAACGGTCGAGAAATCCGCGGCACACCGCGCTGTTAAATGTCATGAGCGATTCCCTGTCGCCCAGAATGTTATGCCCTAACGGCGAACCGGCGAACACGAGGTCGTCAAAGTCGTCGAACACTGCTTCGGAGGGGGTGTCGAGGTAGGAATCAATCTCATCGGCCACCACCTCGCGCTCCTTGTCGAGCTCGGCATCGGGAAACTCCGAGTCCTTCACGAGGTCGGCGATGAGCGAAGTGGCGCGCGACGCGTTGCCGCGCGGGAAGATGGAGTAGACGAATGTCTCCTCCTTGGTGGTGTAGGCATTTAGTTCGCCACCGACGGTCTCCATGCAGTTTATTATGGATGAGGCGCGTCGCTTGTGGGTGCCCTTGAAGATAGTGTGCTCCACGAAGTGGGCAAGGCCGTAGTGGCCTGGCAGTTCGTCGCGCGAGCCTACGCGGGTGGCCACACCGAAGATTTCGGCCACCGTGTCGCGGTGCACGTGGACAAATCGCAACCCCGAGTCGAGGGTCACTACCGTGTAGTCCGAGCGGTTGTCGAGCAGAGGTGATACCATACGCATCAGTCGTTGATAGGTTCCACCCACTTGCCGTCGGCCTTGATGAGCGCTATTAGTCGCGGCAGAGCTTCATCGGCGGGAATGTTGCGCTCGATGCACTCCTTTTGGCGGTAAAGGCTTACGCGACCTGCGGCGGCGCCTACGTAGCCGTAGTCGGCATCGGCCATCTCGCCGGGACCGTTGACTAT
Organism: Barnesiella sp.; assembly: GCA_014801075.1. Classification (GTDB taxonomy): domain Bacteria; phylum Bacteroidota; class Bacteroidia; order Bacteroidales; family Muribaculaceae; genus JAGBWK01. The sequence goes on from JAAVEW010000008.1 coordinate 97,871, forward strand.
GCAGCCCATGACACCGATTTTGAGGTGACGCAGGTGGGAGAGTTCGCGCTTTATGGTGTTGACGGTCGATTGCAGGTCGAACATGGTGCGGCCGCAGCCGGGGCACGAGATAAACTCGGTGCGCGAGAAACGGAGTCTGGCGGCCTGTAGAATGCCGAGCGACAGCGCTGATAGCGCGTCGGCATCGAGCACCGATGACTTGACCGAGATACCGTCGGCAAATCCGCAGAGCAGCAGTGCCCCCATATCGGCCGAAGCATACACCACGACAGCCTCGGCGGGAGTGTTGCCGTAGTCGATTTCGGGAATGAGCGGATTGTCGATGCCCGCGTCGGTGAGCGCGTGCATGGCGGCTTTGAGTGCAGCGGCAGGATTAATGTGGGAGGTGGTGAGTACCAGTATCTTACCCTTGGCACGACGAGCTTCGGCTATGAGCGTGTCGGCATCAGTGTCGACACTGATGCGCACCATGTCGCCGACAGGAATATCGTCGACAGCGAGAGCCACGGCAGTGTTGCCGCCGCCTACATTGCCAACGGCCACCGACTTGCGGCGCGCAGGTTCTACGGCATTGTAGCCCTCGTAAGGCTTGCCCTCAATAGCACCGACAGCGGCCCAGGCGTCAAGACGGCCAGTGAGCATCGCGGCCACTGGAATCTCGCACTCAGGCTCCTCGCTGAGCGATACCCTGATAGTGTCGCCGATGCCCTCGGCAAGGAGAGCGCCGATACCTACGGCGGAGCGGATGCGGCCATCCTCGCCGTTGCCCGCCTCGGTCACACCGAGATGGAGCGGGTAGTGCATATCCTCCTTATCCATAGCCTCTACGAGCAAGCGCACGGAGTTGACCATGACCACAGTGTTGGAGGCTTTGATGGAGATGACAACGTCGTTGAAATCGAGTTTGCGGAGTATGCGCAGAAATTCCATCGCGCTCTCCACCACGCCGGCGGGAGTGTCGCCGTATCGGCTCATAATGCGGTCGGAGAGCGAACCGTGGTTCACGCCGATACGTAGCGCTGTGGAGTGCTCGCGGCAGATGTCGACGAGCGGACGCAGGCGCTGCTCTATGCGGCGTATCTCCTCGGCATACTCCTCGTCGGTGTACTCCAGATGGCGGAACGTGCGGGCCGGGTCGACGAAGTTGCCGGGGTTGATTCTCACCTTCTCCACGATGGCAGCCGCAGCATCGGCCGCGGCGGGGTTGAAGTGGATATCGGCCACGAGTGGAGCGTCGTAGCCCTTGGCACGAAGTTGCGCATGAATGTCGGCAAGATTGTTGGCCTCGCGCACACCCTGAGCGGTGAGGCGCACTATCTCCCCGCCGGCATCGATGATGCGGGCGGCCTGCGCCACGGAACCCTCGGTGTCCATAGTGGAGGTGGAGGTCATTGACTGCAGGCGCACGGGGAAGTCACTGCCTATGTTGACGCGGCCCACGCGAGCGGTCGACGTGGGGCGGCGTGTATATCCGAAACTCATATCTGACGGAGTTACTGATTAATTGGTTTTGAACTTGTATTCGATTTTGGCCAGTTCGGCGTTGGCTTTGACGATTTTCTCCTTGAGGCCGGCGCGGTAGGCGGCGAAGCGGGCGGCAACGTCGGCGTCGGTCAGTGCAATCATCTGGGTGGCAAGCACTGCGGCGTTCATCGAAGCGTTGATGCCGACGGTGGCAACGGCGATGCCGGGAGGCATCTGTATGATGGAGAGCATGGCATCCTTACCGCCGAGAGTGGCGTCGAGGGGCACACCGATGACGGGCAGCGTGGTAGACGCAGCGATTACACCGGGCAGGGCGGCGGCCATGCCGGCTGCGGCGATGATGACTTTGAGGCCGCGCTCGGAGGCGGTGCGGGCAAACTCCTCCACTTCGGCGGGAGTGCGGTGGGCCGAGAGGGCGTTCATCTCAAAGGGTATCTCCATGCTGTCGAGAAAGTCGGCAGCTTTCTTCATCACGGGAAGGTCGGAGGTGCTTCCCATTATAATGCTTACGAGCGGTTTCATAACGTCAGTATATTATTGTTATATATTAGTTCTGCAAGTTGTTGACGGCATCAGGCGGCAAGCAGCTGAAAGACCGATACCCAGAGCACGCCGTTGAAAAATCCGGCCACTACCTGCGCCAGAGTGTGGCGGTCGAGGATAAGGCGGGAGGTCATTACGGCACCCGAGGCTATGATGGATATGATGAAAAGAGAGTCGTTGTCGCTGAGTATCATGCTGCGGTAGGAGAGGAAGAAAGTCAGCGCTGTGAGGCCGCCGATGCAGGTGGCGTGGCCGCTGATTTTCCATTTGAAATTGACTACCATGGTGACAATGGCGGTGGCACCGGCCGAGAGCATGAACATCGACAGCCACGCGGGGGAATTAATCTTGGCAAGATACAGAGCGATAGCCATGTAGGACATCGCGGCGGCCGCGTAGATGTAGGGGCGGTCGGTGCGCTCGTTGAGCGACGGGTGTTTTATGACCTTCACCTTAGTGAGCACGAACAGCACCATTACGGGTATCATCGTGGTGATAGCAAATGTCAGCATCAGTATCTGCCAGCGCGCTCCGGCGGGGGCAAAGACGAGGTAGGTACACCACAGCGATATTGCCATCGCGTAGGTGGGCATGAGCAGCGGTGATGATACTATTGATATGATGCCGGCAATGGTTTTCACTACCGTGTCAACCGCTTTGCTCACGTTTATTTTCGATAATTGTTTTATATCAGCCATTTTTAAAGGGTGGTGTTATGTTCTGTTATTGAGTTGACTGTATGGTTTTGCGCAGCCGTGCCACGGGGATGCCGAGGCGCTCGCGGTACTTGGCCACGGTGCGGCGCGCGATATTGAAACCCTGCTCCGAGAGCATCGAGGCGATGGTGTCGTCGGAGAGCGGGGAGCGTTTGTTCTCGTTGGCAATGACGCCTTTGAGGGCGTTCATTATCTGGTGGGAAGTGATGTCGTCGTTGGCAATGGGGCGCTCGTTGAAGAAGAATTTCAGCGGGTATATGCCCGATGGGGCCATGACATATTTTGAAGCGGTGGCGCGGGATATGACCGAGAGGTCGTAGCCGGTGAGTGCCGCCACATCCTTGAGTATCATTGGTTTGAGTTGCGTCTCGTCGCCCGTGAGGAAGAAGTCGCGTTGCAGCGAGGCGATTGCGGTCATGACATTGAGCAGTGTCGACTGGCGCATCTGCAGGGTCTTGATGAAAGCCTGCGCCTCGTCGCGGCGGGTGCGTATGAAGGTCGCCGTCTCGGCCCGTTCGCGCGGAGTTAGCGAGTCGGCAAGTGATGAGTCGAGACTGAACGATTGTGAGACGGCCAGTTCGGGAATGTTGTTGAGCAGACTGACAGTCAGCGTATTGTCATTGTCAATGTCGACCTGCAGTTCGGGGATTATCTGTCGGCCTGTGTACTCTATAGCGCTGTCGTTGAGCTGATTGCCCGGCTTGGGGTTGAGGTGGGAAATCAGTTCGATGGCATCGTTAAGGCGCTCGTTGTCAATGCCGAGCATGTCGGCCAGACGGTCGAAATGCTTCTTGGAGAAGAGGTCGAAATAGTGGGTGAGGATTTCGCGGGCAGTGATTACCTCGACCGATGGCTTGCGGCGGTTGAGCTGCAGCAGCAGGCAGTCGCGCAGGTCGGCCGCTCCCACGCCGGCGGGGTCGAGGGTGCGGATAATGTCGAGCACCTGACGCACCTCCGCGGGGTCGGTCTCCACCGATTCGCTGAAAGTGATGTCGTCGGCAATCGCTTCGGGCGAGCGTTTCAGGTAGCCGTTGGAGTCGAGGTTGCCTATTATATAGTTGGCTATGGAGAGTTGGCGCGGGGTGAGCGACATTTCGTTGAGCTGTCGCAGCAGTTCCTCGCCGAGAGTCAGGTCGTCGTTGACAGCCACGGGGGTGTAGTACGTGTCGTTGACGCTGCGGTTGCGCGCTTCGAGCATGTAGGACGGAATCTCATCGTCGTGGCCGTAGTCGGCGAGCTGCACCTGCTCCGAGGTTTCGTTGAAGGTGTCGGCATCGTCGGCCGAGCGGGGTGTCTCCACCACCTCGAGCGCCGGCATGTCCTCAAGCGCGCGGCTCACTTCCCCCTCTATCTCGGGACCTGTCATCTCAAGCATCTTGACAAACTGCACCTGCATCGGTTTGAGCCGCTGCTGCTGTCGGAGGTCCTGCTGTTGATGAAGTGATGTGCTCATGCGCTTGGTTTAACTGTCAGGTGATAGGTAACTGTTTGAAATAATTTTGAACAGTTACTTAATTTTAACAATGCGGTATAAGTTACAGGCAAAGGTAACTCAATCGTTCGGGATAGCCAAAATTGTGATGTTAATGAACAATAAAACTGTCGAGTGATTTTCGCTCGAAAGCGTCAATCATGGAGCCCGGAGTGGCGTTGTAGATGGTGACGCCGCGGCTTCGGGCATACTCCTCGATTATGTGATAGGCCTTGAAAGCCAGGTAGAAACTGTAGAGGATGGAGTGGAGCGGATAGCGCAGATACTCCTTGCGTATGCGGCGCTCCTCCTTCTCGTCCTCCTTGTAGAAGTGGGGCTGGCGGGAAAGCACATGGTTCTCCTCGTCGACGGTGAGGGTGGCGGTCCAAGTGTGGTCGGCGCCGGTGATGTAAATCTCGCGGTAGCCCATGCCTATGCCGGTCATGATGGCGGGAATCAGCACGTTGCGCGGGCGCGGCATGCCTCGGCGGCTGTCGAAGGCCATGCGTTCAAGCGGTCCGAAGCCCTCGATGCCCACCGCGTTGTAGTATTCCACCGTCAGATTGCCTGATGATGTCAGCGGGCAGTTCTTCCGTGCCGCGAAGGGGAGGAAGAGGGTCATCGGCCAGTCGACGTTGCGGATATTGTCGAGGAGCCGGGCCACGTTGGCGTCGTCGGGGTTGGCGAAGAAATGCGGGTCGGCGAGGATGTAGTATTTGGGTCGCAGTCGGGTGAACTCAGGTGCGTTGGCGGCGAAGTTGACCGCCATGGAGTCGATGCCTCCGGCAATCAGTTGCTCATGCGCGGCTATGGTGGCGGCGAGTGAGGGACCGTTGCCCATGATGAGCAGTGGGCGCGAGCCGTCGACACGCTGATAGCGGGCGCGCCTGGTCGACAGCATCAGTTTGGCTATGCTTTTCACCGACTTGGCCAGGCGCATGCCGAAGCCTTCGCGGGTGGAGTCAGAGACTGTTTTCGTCATAGTTATGGGTTTTGAGATAGTCAACCACGGGAGAGGGGTGGAACTCGATGGTGCGGCACAGGCGTGAATTGTCGAACGTCAGCGTGCGGTAGCGCTCGGCCAGCGACTTGCTGTTGAAACCGAACACGGGGATAAAGTCGCATACACGGGCTATGATGCGGGCTCGCTTGGCACGCAGGGTGTAGACGCGCTTGTTGTTGATGCGCAAGGCGAGAGCCTCCACGAGGTCGTGGCGCGAGGGGTCGGCGCCGTCGGTGATGTTGAAGAGGCCGTTGACCCCGCGTAGCATGACTGCGGCGCGGGCCACGTCGGTGGCATGGACAACGCTCAGGCGCGCTGTCTCGTCGTCGATATGGTGATAGTTGCCTCGGTATATACTGTTGACGAGCTGTCGCAGGCGTCCCTTCATGCCGGTGCCCACGATGTCGGGGGCGCGGAGTATGGCGAGGCTGACGTTGCGGGCGTCACACCATTGGCGAAGCATCTGCTCCGCTTCGAGTTTGGTGCGGCCAACTTCGGTGACAGGGTCGGGCTCGCGGTTCTCGTTGATGCCGTTACCCTCGTCGGCGCCATATACCTCGGTCGATGAGATGTAGACAATCGAAGCGGGGGGATTCTTCTCGAGCGATGCGAGCAAGCGGCGGGTAGCCTCGACGTTGAGCAGCCGGGCATTGCCGCCGTGGCATGTGCCAAGCAGGTGAAACACAGTGTCGTAACGGCGCGAGGGGGTGAACTCCTCGGTAGCGAGGTTGACTACATAGTCGTTGAAGGGCGACGTGCCTGCGGTGTGCAACGCGGGAGCCGGTTCGGCCGGGAGAGTGCGGCGCAGTTCGTCGATTAAATATTTGCCAAGGAAACCGCCTGCTGCGGTAATCAATATATCGTTGGTCATTGAAAACGGTGTTATATCCCACAAATTTACGGGAAATTATAGCACAACGCAAATTTTATTATTAATTTTGTGGCAGAAGTAAACGTTGAAAATTATTTTAAACACAATCTAATGATATAGCAAGGTAATTTTCAGCTTCTGCTTAAGAAGATATGGAAGCAACTGTCGATACAACAAAGCCGCTTGAAATCAATGTGGGAGAGGTGATTAAGCAACGACTCCCCCGTTATTGGCGCTTCATACCGCGCTGCCTGGTGAGAAAGGTGGAGCGCACCATATGTCAGGAGGAACTTAACAAACTGCTGCGTGACAATTTCCCGCGTCGCGGGGCCGACTTCTGCCGCGGCGTGCTGAGTGACCTTGACGTGGAGGTCAGATTTCACAACACGGAGCTGATACCGCGCGACAACAGCCGGGTGCTCTTCGTCAGCAACCATCCGCTCGGCGGCCTTGACGGCATGGCGCTCATCGACTTCGTGGAGCGCTTCTACGGCATGGCGCCGCGATTCATAGTCAACGACCTGTTGAACGCCGTCGAACCGCTGTCCGACACGTTCCTGCCCGTCAACAAGCACGGAGCGCAGTCGCGTCAGGCCATCGAGGCACTGGAGCGCGCGTTTGCCTCCGACGCGCCGCTGATCATGTTTCCCGCCGGACTGGTTTCCCGCCGCGGCAAGAAAGGAGTGGTGGCCGACCTGCAGTGGCAGAAAATGTTCGTTGCCAAGGCCCGGCAGTATGGCCGCGACATCATCCCGCTGCATTTCTATGCTGAAAATTCATCTTTTTTTTATAAATTTGCAAAATTCAGGCAGAGAATAGGTCTGAAATTCAATATCGAGATGATATATCTGCCCCGCGAGGTGTTCCGTTCGCGAGGAAAAACCTTTGATGTGGTGGTTGGAAAGCCGATTTCCTGCGCCACGCTCGGCGACATGCCGCCGCTTGAGAAGGCGCAGCAGATACGTCAGATTGTCTATGACCTCGATATGGAGCGGTGCCGGTAAACTATCGGCCACCGGTAAACTTAAAACGAAAAGAATTACTCTCAGATGCAACAACCTGTAATAGAGCCGGTAGATACCACGCTCATAGAGAACGAGCTGACAGAGGATAAATATCTGCGTGCAACCAACAAGGGTGGCAACGACATATATATCGTCGACGCTTTCAACGCCCCCAACACGATGCGTGAGATAGGACGTCTGCGCGAGATAGCATTCCGTGCGGCCGGCGGCGGCACGGGCAAGGACTGCGACATTGACAGTTACGACACCATGACGCCTCCCTGCAGGCAACTTATCGTGTGGAACCCCGAGCACAGGCTCATACTTGGCGGCTACCGCTTCATCCTCGGCGAGGATGTGAAGATAGAGAGCGACGGCTCGCCCCGAATCGCTACGGCCCACATGTTTGACTTCTCCGACAACTTCGTGCGCAACTATCTGCCGTCGACCGTGGAGTTGGGCCGTTCGTTCGTGCGTCTGGAGTATCAGTCGACACGTGCCGGCGCTAAAGCCATCTATGCCCTCGACAACCTTTGGGACGGCCTCGGCGCGCTGACCGTGAAATATCCGCAAATCAAATATCTCTTCGGCAAGGTGACGATGTATCCCAGCTACTCGGAGCATTGCCGCAACCTTATACTCCACTTCCTCCACAAGCATTTCCCCGACAACGACAACCTCGTGACGCCGCGCAATCCGCTCGTCACCGGGGCCGACGACGAGGCTATTGCCAAGATATTCAGCGGCGAAAACTTCAAGGAGGATTACCGCATACTCAACTCCGAGGTGCGTCAGTGGGGCTACAACATACCGCCGCTGGTCAATGCCTACATGGGCCTGTCGCCCACGATGCGTATCTTCGGCACCGCCATCAACGATGAGTTCGGCGACGTGGAGGAGACCGGCATTTTCCTCGTTATCGACGAGATATTCGAGGAGAAGAAGCAACGCCACATTTCCACCTACAAGGCCTGATGCGCATGAAAACGACACTCAACCTGCTGCGCCGCGCGTTGCCGCTCTCAGCTCTGCTGCTTGCGGCACAGTCATCACCGGCTCAGGAGACAATCGACTGGGAGGCCGAAGCGATATTCAATGCCGGCTCAGGCAGCTTCGCCCCCTACTACGTGGCCTCCAACCGCCACGGCATACTGACTCAGAAAGCCGACGCGCTGCTCGACCTCACGGCATCGCGCAGCCTTGACCTCGGCAGTCGTTTCAGCTACGGCTACGGCGCCGAAGTGCTCGGCGGCTACTCGGCGCGCACCGATTATATGCGCTACAATCCCGCTACCGAAGCGTTCTTCACCCACGGCGAAGGTCCTGCGGCCATCAGTCTGCAGCAGCTCTACGGCGAGGTGAAATACCGCGGTGTGTTTCTCACCGTCGGCATGAAGGAACGGGAGTCGGCGCTGCTTAATTTCAGTCTGTCGTCGGGCGACATCGTGGAGAGCGGGAATGCCCGTCCCGTGCCCGAAGTGAGAGTGGGTTTCGTTGATTTTCAGGACATACCGTTTACCAACGGCTGGGTGCAGATACAGGGCGAAATCGGTTACGGCAAGTTTGCCGACAACGATTGGCTCAAATCCCATTACAATTATTACGACTGGCACATGAACCTCGGCGCGCTCTACACCTATAAGCGCTGCTATTTCCGCACCAACCCCGTGCAACCGCTGTCGGTGACGGTGGGTATGCAGGCTGCGGGCGAGTTCGGGGGCACGACCTATGTCTATGCCGGCGGTAAGGAGATAAAGCAGTACAAGGGGCGCACGTCGCTCAAGGATTTCTTCAACATGCTGTTGCCGCGCCAGCAGTCGGGCAACAGTTACTACGATGGTAACTCGCTCGGCTCGTGGGATATAATGGCCCGCTACCGCTTCAATGACGGCACTCAGCTCAAAGCCTACCTGCAGAAACCGTGGGAGGATGGTTCGGGCATAGGCTGGATGAACGGTTTTGACGGCCTATGGGGCGTGGAGTACACCGCGCCGGCCGCCGATGCCATTGTCAACGGTGCCGTGGCCGAGTATATCGACTTCACCAATCAGTCAGGACCGATACACTGGTCGCCCGGCGATTCACCCGGCACCACTATCACCTCCAATGCCACCGGAGCCGATGCCTACTACAACAACTTCCAGTATAACTCATATATGAACTACGGCATGTCGCTCGGCACGCCGTTCCTCCCCGCACCCATCTACAATAAGGATGGTTACCCGGCTTATATCGACAGCTGCGTGCGCGGTTTCCACCTCGGGCTGACGGGCCGCGTGGCCGGTGTCGACTACCGTGTGCTCGGCGGTTACCGCAAGGGGTGGGGCGACGGCAAAGCACCGACAGCAGTGTCGCGTCACGACACGTCGATGATGGTGGAAGGCGCGTATGCCGTGCCGCAGGTCAGCGGTTTGCGGCTGAAAGCACAGCTCGCTTTTGACTCCGGCGATATGTTCGGCAACAATTTCGGCGCATGCGTGACGATAGCCTACCGCGGCGCATTTAACTTTGGCAAACGATGAAATAACTTTGGCTCATGATGAAGGCAACAAGATATTTCCGGTTTCTTATACTGCTCGTGGCGGTGATGACGGCAACGGTGTCGTGTACGCAGAACAACGGCGATATAGGCGACTGGTTCGGCGAGTGGAAACTCGCTTCAATCGAGATAGACGGCGAAGAGGATGAGGCCTACACAGGCAACGTGCTCTGGCGCTTTCAGAACAATATCGTGGAGATGGTGGTGGTCAACCCCGTAGGCCACTCCCACGATGAGCATTACGGCACCTGGAGCAGCGACGACAAGGAGCTGACACTCAACTTCACGCACTCCGACAATCTCAATGCCGCGGGAACGGGCAAGTATGCCCCGCCGGCGCAGACCTATCTCCCCTCGGATATAGTCTCCCTCAAGGTGTTGAAGCTTTCCTCGCGCGAAATACTGCTCGAATATCGCCCCGACCCGGGGAAGTCAATAATATATACTCTCCGCAAACGGGGGTAACATATAAAACTCATGCATCATGTCAGATATAACGGATAAAAAAGTTCTCGTCACCGGCGCCGACGGTTTCATCGGCTCGCATCTCACGCAGGCGCTCCTTGCCAGGGGTTGCAAAGTGCGTGCGCTCTGCCAGTACAATTCATTTAACTCGTGGGGCTGGCTCGACAATGTGCGCCACGAAAATCTTGAAATCGTGACCGGCGACGTGCGCGACGCTGCGTTCTGCCGACTCATCACCCGCGACATTGACACCGTGTTTCATCTCGCGGCCCTTATCGCCATACCTTACAGCTACGTGGCGCCGCAGAGCTACGTCGACACCAACGTGTCGGGCACGCTCAATATATGCCAGGGCGCGATGGACAACGGTTGCCGCCGCGTAATCGTGACCTCAACCTCCGAGGTGTACGGCACGGCTCAGTATGTACCCATTGACGAGAAACATCCCCGACAGCCGCAGTCGCCCTACTCGGCAACGAAAATCGGTGCCGACGCGCTGGCATTGAGCTACTATAACGCATTCAATCTGCCGGTTGTGCTCGCGCGCCCGTTCAACACCTACGGTCCGCGTCAGAGCGCCCGTGCCATCATTCCTACCATCATATCGCAGATAGCCGACGGCAAGCGTGAGATAAAGGTGGGCGACCTGCGCCCCACGCGCGACTTCAATTTCGTCGAGGACACCTGCCGCGGCTTCATTGCCCTGGCCGAGACCGACGGTATAGAAGGGCAGGATTTCAACATCGCTACCGGCACGGAGATTTCGATGGGCGATACCTTCAAACTGATTGCAAGCCTGATGAATGCCGACGTGCATTTCGCTGTAGATGAGTCGCGTCTGCGTCCCGCCAACTCCGAGGTGTTCCGCCTCTGCGGCGACAACAGCAAGATTACCGCCGCTACTGACTGGCGTCCGCAGGTGACTATCGAGGAGGGCCTCCGACGCACCATCGAGTGGTTCACCGACCCGGCCAATCTTGCCCGCTATAAAACTGACATTTACAACCGATAACAGCTATGGCCCGACCTCTCAACATATTGATGCTCGGCGGTGCCAAGCGCGTCAGCATGGCCCGTCACTTCATATCGACCGCTGCCGCTATGGGTTTCGACGCGCGTATCTACAGCTTTGAACTCAATGCCGATGTCCCTGTTGCCGCTGTAGGCGAGGTGATTATAGGCGGACGCTGGAGCGACCCCGACATTCTCGCGCAGCTCGATGCGGCGTGCGTGGATAAGGGTATTGATATTGTGCTGCCATTTGTCGACGGCGCAGTGGAGATTGCAGCCCGTTACGGCATGGAGCCGGGGCACGCGTGGTCGCCGGTATCGGCGCCAGAGGTGTGCAGCACTATGTTTGACAAGGTGGTGGCCGATAGGGTGTTGCGCGCTGCCGGTGTGCCGTTGCCCCGCATTGTTGAGGAGGGTGAACCGAAGTTTTTCCCCGTCATTGCCAAACCCCGCACAGGGTCGGCCTCGAAGGGTATTGTCGTGGTCGGTGATATTGACGAATGGCGTTCGCTCGGCCTTGACGCAGAGCGATATATCGTGCAGGAATATATAAAGAATCGCCACGAGTACACGCTCGACTGCTACATTGACCGCCGGGGCAACGTCGTTGCCATTTCGCCCCGCGAGCGCATCGAGGTGGTGGGCGGCGAAGTGAGCCGCACGATCACTGTCAGCCTGCCCGAGGGGGTGGAGATAGCCCGCAAGGCTATAGAGGGCGCAGGGTTGCGCGGTGCTGTCACCGTGCAGCTTATCGAGGATGTCGATACCGGACGCCTCATGCTCATGGAAATCAATCCCCGACTTGGCGGAGGCGCCGTGTGTTCACTCTACGCCGGGGTCAATCTCCCCGCTATGATTATCAACGACTGGCTCGGTAAGGATGTGGAGCCGGTTGAGGCGGCGGCTGGCGTCAACATGACGCGCTACATGCAGGAGGTGGTGTTTGCCCCCGACAACAGTGTGATGACTTTAAAGTGAATATTATCAGAATTTTATACAATAGATACAGATGGATTTGACTCGTACGCTCATAATAGCCGAGGCGGGAGTGAACCACAACGGTTCGTTTGACCTCGCCGTGGAAATGATTGATGTGGCCGCACGTGCCGGCGCTGACTATGTGAAGTTTCAGACTGCCATTCCCGAGGAGGTGATTTCATGCTATGCGCCCAAGGCGGAGTATCAGAAAGAGACGACCGGAACGGCTGAAAGTCAGCTCGAAATGTGCCGCCGTATCCATCTGCCGTTGAGCGATTACGAGCGCCTCGAACGCATATGCCGCGAAAAGGGTATCGGCTTTATGAGTACGCCGTTCGACCTGCCGTCGATTGACTGTCTGGCGGCTCTCGATATGGATTACTGGAAGATACCTTCGGGCGAAATCACTAATCTGCCGTACTTGCGCAAGGTGGCTGCTTCGGGTCGTCGTATAATATTGTCGACCGGCATGTCGCAGCTCGATGAGGTGGCCGTGGCGGTGGATATCCTTTGCCGCGGAGGTGTGAAGCGTGACGACATAGCGCTGCTTCACTGCACCACGCAGTATCCTACGCCCTACGATGCTGTGAACCTGCGTGCTATGGACGCTTTGCGCGGTCTCAATGTCGGTGCGGTGGGCTACAGCGACCATACGCTCGGCATCGAGGTGCCGGTGGCTGCCGTGGCTATGGGTGCGCAAATTATCGAGAAGCATTTCACGCTTGACCGTGAGATGGAGGGCCCCGATCACCGTGCTTCGCTCGACCCCGAAGGGTTGGCGGCAATGGTTTCGTCGATACGTCACATCGAGCAATCGCTGGGCAACGGTGTGAAGGAAGTGGCTGAGGCCGAACGCTCCAACATATTGATAGCCCGCAAAAGCATCGTGGCCCGTCGCGCGATAGCAGCCGGCGAAATCTTCACCGAGGACAACCTGACAGTAAAACGCCCTGCCGACGGCATCTCCCCCATGCTCTGGGACACCGTAATAGGCCGTCCCGCCCCCAAATCCTTCCTCCCCGACCAACCCATCGAATTGTAAATCATAGTAAAAGTTTGTGTTATGTTGGGTGATTTTATTCTTTGCTCACTTGCTGGGTTGGGGGTCATCTTTATTCTTGTAGGTATATATGCTTTTATAGAGGCTTCAAAAGTTTCTAAAAAGAAATCAAATGATGTGGTAACTATTGATGTTAGTTACGACGATAAGACTCGAGATGCTTTAGCTTCTTTGAACTCGACTACCCCGACTGTGGTAGAGGATGATAGTTTTGAGAATGATGAACTGGTCATGACGTTGCTTAAATTTGATGATGACCGGTTGATAGAGATTATTGAAAACTCGCTACTATATCGCGATGAATGTCGGGATAAGGCAAGAAAGATTTTGGCACGCCGAACATCGTGGGAGAAGATAAAGGAATATACCGATACGGATTTGATGCGGATTATTACGACTGACAAAGATCTGTATGACGACAGTATGAAAGGGGCTGCGTCAATGGAACTATACAACCGTCACAGTCCGCTCCTCTTTAAGGAAATCCGCTCAATGTCCTACTCCACAATAACGGATATTGCAGACGGCAAACTAAAGACTCCCGAAGGCATCCGCCTCGCAGCAAAACGCTACCTATCACAAAACTAATCAGTCCTTCTTTGAAAATTATCGCTGCCTATCACAAGAGTATCTTACTGCAAAAGTAAAGTTACTGCGGATTGGTGGCAGTACGTGGTGGGGCCGTCCTCGGCCGCACTTAAGTTGCATTATCGTAGGATGTTACGTAGCTTCTTAAGCGCGGCCGGGGACGGCCCCGCCACGTAGCGGACAATACCCTGTCCGACGTCTCTCCGCGCGTTTTCGGTAATTTGGCACGGTATTATTCGGTGATTTGGCATGAATCTATTCGGTAATTTGGCCGTGATTCGTTCGGTGATTTGGCACGGTTTGTGTGGCGGGGGTCTCCTGACCCGCGCTTTGAGTGGGGGGTACGAGAGAGGGTGTGGAGGCTTATGGAGCGCGGGTCAGGAGACCCCCGCCACGAGGTAGAACCCCCGCCACGAGGTGAGACTGCTGTCACGAGGGGGCTACCTATGCCGTGAGGGTATTTTCCCTCCTCCCCCCCGTTACGAGGGGGTTAGGATTGTTCGAGGGTGATTTTGATTTCGGGGTAGGAGATGTTGGAGGGGACAACTTCGCGGATGTCTTTGAGGGTGTAGGCGGTGGTGAAGCCGGCGGCGGCTTTGCGGATTATTATCTGATGGTCTTTGGGAACGAGTTCGTCGATGTCGATGAGGCCCTGACCTACAAGGCGACCGAGGTGGCCGTAGATGGTCCAGGGTTTCAGGTTGCGCTGCTCGGCAATCTGTTCGGGCGACATGCCGCTCTTGTAGAGGCGCAGTGTCTCTTTGACGGTGTCGACTTTGGGCTTCTTCTCTTCGGCCTTTTTCTCGGTTTTGGTGGTGGATTTTATGCGTATTTCCTTTTTCTTTTTGCCTGTGGGGCGGATGTCAATGTCGTCGAGGAGCGCTTTGGCCTTGATTGACAGGTAGGCCGAGGTGGAAAATGGCGTGGATGACAGTCCGCGGAAGAGGGCATATTTCAACGTTACGCTTTGGCGCAGTGCCGAGAGAGCGTTGTTGTAGAGTTCGGCCACGCGCTTGTTCTCGATGTTGATTACGGAGTCGATGGTGAGGAGTGATTCGAAAATATCATGTACGGTCTTGTCGAAGTAGCGGCAGGAGTCGGTGATACGTTTTTCGAGGGGCGAGTCGGCGATGTCGTAGCCGGCCTGCTGCATGGCGGCGTAGTATTGCGGACGGAATCGGGCGGCAATGTCGGTAAGTTTTTCCTGCAACGGACGGCGCACGGCCTTGACGCGAATCAGGAACTTGGGGTAGCGCGAGGAGAGATGCTCGTCAACCACGCGCAGGAACCATTGATAGTCACGGTCAACGTCGGCAAAAGAGTAGAGTTCGTCGAGGAGCGAGAGGGTGTAGCTTTGTCGCAACGAGGGAAGGAGAGCTATGTTGCTCTCCATGCGGCCCTTCTCCGAGTCGATGTAAGAGTTGACGGCAGGGTCGGTGATGAGAGCCTGCGGGGCTATGGGGGCGGTCAGTATGATGCCTTCGAGCGAGCGGCAGCGGCTCAGGGCCACGTAGGTCTGGCCGTGGGCAAAGGAGGAGTTGATGTCGAGGGTAACTTTGTCGAAGGTGAGGCCCTGGCTCTTGTGGACGGTGATGGCCCAGGCGGTGCGCAGCGGGTATTGGGTGAACGAGCCGGCGATTTCCTCCTTGATTTCCTTGCTGTCGGGGTCGAGCGTGTAGCGGTTGTTTTCCCAGGTGACGGGGGTGACGGTTACGGGTTCGTCGGAGTCGGAACATGACACTTCGATCGATTCGCCCGAGATGCGGGTGATAACGCCGATTTTGCCGTTGTAATAGGCATGGGCGGCAGTGGGGTCATTTTTCACGAACATGACCTGCGCCCCGGCTTTGAGCACGAGTTGCGCTTCGGCGGGATAGTTCTGCTCGGGGAAGTCGCCCGTGACGCGGCAGTTGAAGGTGAAAGGTTGCGAGGGTAGGCGGTCGAGGCATGACTGATTGTAGGCGTTGGCCGAATTGTTGTGGGTGGTGAGTCGGATGCGGTCGCGCTCGGCGGCATTGGTTTCGGGGAGGTAGCGCGCGTTGAGGCGGTCGACATCGTTGCGGGTGAGCGCTCCGGCACGCACCTTGGCGAGGATGTCGATGAAAGCGTCGTCCTGCTGGCGGTAGATTTTCGACAGTTCCACGGTGACGTAGGGGAGTTGTCGCAGGGCGTGGCTTGAGAAGAAATAGGGGGTGTCGTAGTGCTGCGCGAGCATGGCCCACTCGTCATTTTTGGTGACGGGGGAGAGCTGCATCAGGTCGCCGATGAGTAGCAGCTGCACGCCGCCGAAGGGGCGGAGCGGGTCGCGGTGACGGCGCAGCGTGTCGTCGATGCGGTCGAGCAGGTCGGCGCGCACCATTGATATTTCGTCGATGACAAGCAGGTCGAGGGTACGGATAAGATTCTTCTTCTGCCGGGCCATGCGGAAGCGGTTGTTGCCTTCGCTGACCGTAGCTCCGGGGACGAACGGGCCGGGTGAGAACTGGAAGAAAGAGTGGATAGTCTGGCCTCCGGCATTGATGGCTGCCACGCCGGTGGGGGCGAGGACGACCATGCGTTTGGGCAGAGCCGTGCGCAGGTGACGCAGGAAGGTAGTCTTGCCGGTGCCCGCTTTCCCGGTAAGGAACAGCGAAGTGCCGGTGTTGGCCACGAACTGCCACGCAATATTCATCTCGCGGTTGGTTTCCTCAATCTGTGGTGTCATATACAGGTAGTATTCAGAATATTATTGTTTGTTTAACCGGTTGAAATCAATCATGCGCAGGCGGAATGCCACCCGGTCGCGGCGCTTTATGGAATCGAGGATAAGTCCTGTAGCAAACAGCAGCATGGCGAAGATAAACATAAAGCATGAAAAGATAAGTGTCGGGAAACGTGGCACAAGGCCGGTCTCGAAATACTCGACGAATACCGGTATTGCCATTATCACTGAAATCAGAGAGATTACGGCAGAGAGAATAGAGAAAAATTGCAATGGACGGAAGTCGCGGAAAAGCATGAAGATAGTGCGTAACACCTTAAAGCCATCGCTAAAAGTGCTGAGTTTTGATACGCTGCCCTGAGGGCGGTCGCGATAGCCAACAGGATGCTCCGATATGTTGAATCCTTTGTCGAGGGCATGGATAGTCATTTCGGTCTCTATCTCAAATCCGGGACTCATTGCAGGGAAATTTTTGGCGAAGCGATAGCTCAGTGCGCGGCTTCCAGTCATAATGTCATTGACCGAAGAGTTGAAAATACGATTGATGAGCCAGCGCACGAGACGGTTGCCGGAATTATGGAACGGGCGGCGGTTTTCGGTGAAATAGCTGCTGCTGAGGCGGTCGCCTATAGCCATGTCAATATCATGGTGGAGAACATCGTCGACGAGTACCGCGGTGTCGGCGGCAGGATAGGTATCATCGCCGTCGGTGATGAGGTAGCAGTCGGCTTCGATGTCGGTGAGCATCGCTGCCACGACGTTGCCTTTGCCCTGACGGCTCGCGAAACGCACCTCGGCCCCGGCTGCACGCGCGACAGCGGCAGTGTTGTCGGTCGAATTGTTGTCGTAGACATATATGATGGCCGTAGGATATTGGCGTCGGTAGTCCTCAATCACGCCGGTAATCGTGAGGCTTTCATTGTAGCAGGGTATCAGGATTGCAATTTTTTCTCTTGCTGCCATGATTGACGAGATAATATGTTGTTATGCAATAATATGTGATAAGCAAAGTGCGCCATGTGAAGAAGAAGTGGACTATGGAGTGATTCTTTAATACGATAAACCATAGTATGGGGAGCGCGGCTATGAAGAGTAGCGCATCGAGCCTGTATTTCTTTCTGCGTCCGATGAACGTGGTAATCAGAAGCAAGATGGCTGTGACGGCGAGCAAGAGAAGGAGCAGGCGAGAGTCGGAGGGGATGTCGCCGGTGCGTTCATCGATACCCTCCATAGCTTTAATAAACAGATTCTTCCCCGTGATGATAGAACCGACAATCCATTTTGAAGCCCAAAGCAGCCCGTAGCCGAGTCCCCAGGAGAGCGTGGCGACAGTTGCATCGCGGCGGTTGCTGCTATGGCGCATAAGAAGCAGCGCTGCGAGTGGAAAGCATAGGGTGAAGAGGGGGAATGTCAGAAAGTCGAAGTAGGTGGTAAGGGCACCTATGGTGAAGAATGTTATCGGGAAATTGCGCAGTGACATCGTGAGCTTCGGAACGCAGAGAATGCAGAGCATCGCGATAAACGTGATGAAATAGATGTCGGTGAGTTGCAATGACCACATGGTCAGAGGGAAGCCCGAGAGCAGGATAAATGCTGCAAAGGTAAGCGCATAGCGTGCGGCGGTACGACGCCACAGACATGCGGTTACGGCAATAAAAAGTATTACGCCGATCACGGTATTGAATATCATGAGCGGCTTAAGCGTTGTGAATGTCATGGCGATGCGGGCCGGGAGTTGATGTCCCTGCCAGTAGCGGGAGTAATCAATCATTGGTCCTTCGCCAAATATCTTTAGCGTATTGTCATACTGAAAGTCGTTGGCCGGAATGTAGTTCATCATTGCGGCGTCGATGGGATACGACGTGTCGGCCGCGCGCACCATGTCGAGAATGATGCGGTCGGTGAAAGTGTCGTGATAAAGCAGCGACGGGATTACGGGTGTGTCGGGTGACTGTGGTATTTCATAGAGTTGACCTGTCGAAGTAGCGGTGTTGCTCATTACGGCCGATGACGGAATGAGATGCACGGCTATGATTGCTCCGGTAAATATGCAGAGCAACAGGAGCCACGTGATGCCCAGCGGGAGCATCAGACGCCGTATGATGGATAGGTAAGACGCTGTATGTTGCATCGCTTCTATGATGCGGGAGCATCTGCTGCCGCAGTTGGTTGATATATCGGAATTTTAAGTAAAGCGGACGGTGGAAGTTTGTTTCACCGCCCGCTTCAGCTGTTTAAGTTATGTCGGATAGTGACTGTGTGTCACATTCTCACATTATGCAAGGAATCCGAGGAGCACACCGGCTGCTACTGCCGAACCTATGACGCCGGCCACGTTGGGACCCATAGCGTGCATGAGCAGGTAGTTGCTGGGATCGTACTGCAATCCGAGGTTGTTGGAGATACGCGCCGACATGGGCACGGCCGATACGCCGGCGTTGCCGATGAGGGGGTTGATTTTCTTCGACTTCGGAAGCACGAGGTTGAAGAGTTTGACGAAGCAAACACCTGATGCGGAGGCGATGATAAACGCCATGAAACCGAGGCAGAAGATAAAGATTGTCTCCTTGGTGAGGAACGAGGTGGCCTGGGTTGAGGCACCTACGGTCATGCCGAGAAGGATTGTGACGATGTCGGTAAGGGCATTGGAGGCAGTCTTGGCCAGACGGGTGGTCACGCCGCACTCGCGCAGCAGGTTACCGAAGAAGAGCATACCCAGCAGGGGCAGACCCGAGGGCACCACGAAGCAGGTGAGGAGCATGCCGACGATGGGGAAGATGATTTTCTCGTTCTGAGAGACGGCGCGGGCCGGTTTCATCTTTATCAGGCGCTCCTTGCGGGTGGTGAGCAGCTTCATGATGGGGGGCTGAATCACGGGTACGAGGGCCATGTAGGAGTAGGCCGATACCGCGATGGCACCCATCAGGTTGGGGGCGAGTTTCGACGACAGGAAGATTGCCGTGGGACCGTCGGCACCGCCGATGATGGCGATGGCACCTGCCTGGTCGGGCATGAAGCCCAGGGCGCAGGCTACCATGTAGGCGCCGAAGATACCGAACTGAGCGGCGGCTCCGATGAGCATCAGTTTCGGGTTGGCGATGAGCGACGAGAAGTCGGTCATGGCGCCGATGCCGAGGAAGATGAGCGGGGGATACCATCCGGCGCTCACGCCGTTGTAGAGGATATTGAGCACTGAGCCTTCCTCGTAGATACCAATTTCGAGGCCGGCGGTGGTGTTGAACGGCACGTTACCGATGAGGATACCGAAGCCGATGGGGACGAGTAGCATGGGCTCGAAGTTCTTCTTTATCGCGAGATAAATGAAGAACAAGCCGACGGCGAGCATGACGAAGTGTTGCCATGTCGCGTTGTAAAAACCGGTCAGATGCCAGAACTCAGTCAGGTTGCCGGTAAGAAAATCACTGAATGTTTCCATTATGTGTGGTCGTTATTCAATGTGACTTATTCGAGGGTAATGATAGGAGTGCCTTCGAGCACTGAGTCGCCGGCATTGACATTGATGGCTGCCACGTTGCCGTCGCGGCCGGCGTGGATGGCGTTTTCCATCTTCATGGCTTCGAGGATGGCAACAGTATCAGATGCCTTGACTGTGTCGCCTACCTTGACAGCAATCGAAACTACCACGCCGGGCAGGGGAGCCTTGACGGCTTCTTTGCCGGCCGATACCGAGGGCTTGGCGATGATTTTCTCGCCGGAGTCGGTGCGGGGTGCTGCCGAGGGGCGTGAGGTTTTGACTACGGTGACGGGAGTGCCGGTCTTTTCGAGTTCCACTTTGTAGGGGATACCGTTGACTTCAACCTGTGCGATGCCGTTGTCGATGTCACCGATGCCTACTTTGTAGGTGTTTCCGTTGATTTTATAATTGTAATGTTTCATTGTTGTAGAAATGTGAGGTGGTTAGCGTTTGGGAAGTTCACGCATTGAATAGATTTTCGAGTTCCAGGGTGAGTAAGACTTCTTCACTTTGTTGATAGTGAGGATAGTCTGCTCGGTGTCGTGGGCGTCGAGATGCTCGTGGAGGGCCATGACGATGGCGGCGATTTCTTCGCCTGAGTCATGGTCGGGACGAGCGTCGCGGGCCACTTCCTTGGGCGCGAGACCCTGTGACTTCATCTTGTTGGCACGGGTGATTTTCTCACCGATTTTGCTGATGAGCATGAAGCAGAGGCAGAGCACGAGCAGGGCGGTGAACACGATGCACATGGCCATGATGGTCAGCGCGAAGCCGCGTTTGTCGCGTTCGTGGAACGTATCTACTTTCTTGTTGGTGTCCTTGATGATGTTGTTGCTCGAAGGGGTGATGTACTTGCCTTCGGAGCCGTCGCGCACTTCCCAGGCCTCGGGGTCGTTGGTGCCTCCTTCGCCGTCAATCTTGCGGGCGTAAGAGGAGCCGGCAGCGAGGTCGGCGGGGACTACGATTTCATCGATGAGGGTGCGGCCGTCGGCATCGTAGATGGCGATGTAGTTGTCGCGGCCGGGGGTGAGCACGAAGTTGGTGTGGAAAGTACCGCGGGTAGGCAGTGAGTCAGCCCAGAAGATGACGTGCTGGCGCTTGGGTATCTTGGTGTTGACGTCGCCAAGGGGCACGGCATACATCAGTGCCTTGTCGATGCTGTCGGGGTTGTCAAACTTCACGGTTGTGATATACACGCTCGATATTTCGAGGGGAGCGAAGGTGGAGTTGAAGAGTTCCACCCAGGCGCCCTTTTCGCCGTAGTCGTCAACGATGGAGCCGGTATTGTCGACCATCACCTCGTTGATGCGCAGTCCGCCGCGGCTCTGAGCAGCGACCGACAGGCAACCCATCACACCGAGAAGAAGCAATAAAAATGATTTTTTCATAAAATAAGACGCTTTTTACGGTCAGTGATGTGAAATATTAAAGAGGTATGTTGCCATGTTTCTTGGCGGGGTTGACCACTTTCTTGGTGGCGAGCTGCTGCAGGGCGCGGATGACGCGGAAACGGGTGTTGCGCGGCTCGATGACATCGTCGATGTAGCCGTACTTGGCTGCGTTGTAGGGGTTGCAGAAGAGTTTGTTGTACTCGGCCTCTTTCTCGGCGAGAACGGCTTTGGGGTTCTCGGCAGCCTTGGCTTCCTTGGCGTAGAGCACTTCAACGGCACCTGCACCGCCCATAACGGCGATTTCGGCAGTAGGCCATGCGTAGTTCATGTCGCCGCGGAGCTGCTTACAGCTCATCACGATATGGCTGCCGCCGTAGCTCTTACGCAGTGTGACTGTAACCTTGGGCACGGTTGCTTCGCCGTAGGCGTAGAGCAGTTTCGCGCCGTGGAGGATGACGCCGTTGTATTCCTGACCGGTGCCGGGGAGGAAGCCGGGGACGTCGACGAGTGTCACCAAGGGGATATTGAAGGCGTCGCAGAAGCGTACGAAGCGTGCGCCCTTACGCGATGCGTTGGAGTCGAGCACGCCGGCGAGGTATTTGGGCTGGTTGGCCACGATACCTACGGCCTGACCGTTGAAGCGGGCGAAACCTACGATGAGGTTCTTGGCATAGTCGCGCTGCACTTCGAGGAACTCGCCGTTGTCGATGATGGCGCCGATTACCTCATACATGTTGTAGGGACGGTTGGCGGCGTCGGGGATGATTTCGTTGAGTGAGTCCTCCAGACGGTCGATGGGGTCGGTACATTCCACGAGGGGTGCCTCCTCGAGGTTGTTCTGGGGCATGAAGCTGAGGAGCTTGCGGGCGATTTTGAGGGCTTCCTCGCCATCTTCGGTAGCGAAGTGAGCCACACCGCTCTTGGCAGAGTGAACTTCGGCGCCGCCGAGAGCTTCCTGAGTAACGTCTTCGCCGGTCACGGTCTTTACCACCTTCGGGCCGGTGAGGAACATGTATGAGATACCCTTGGCCATGATGGTGAAGTCAGTGAGGGCGGGAGAGTAAACCGCGCCGCCGGCACAGGGACCGAGGATACATGAAATCTGGGGAATTACGCCCGAAGCGAGGATGTTGCGCTGGAATATTTCGGCGTAGCCGGCCAATGCGTTGATACCTTCCTGGATACGTGCGCCACCCGAGTCGTTAAGACCGATGACGGGGGCACCCATCTTCATGGCCATATCCATGATTTTGCATATCTTGAGAGCCATGGTCTCGGAGAGCGAGCCGCCGAACACGGTGAAGTCCTGGGCGAACACGTAGACGAGGCGGCCGTCGATTGTACCGTAACCGGTCACGACGCCGTCGCCGAGATATGATTTCTTCTCCTGACCGAAGTTGGTGCAACGGTGACGCACAAACATGTCGAGTTCCTCAAATGAACCCTCGTCGAGAAGCTGTGCGATGCGCTCGCGGGCAGTGTATTTGCCGCGCTCGTGCTGTTTCTGGATTGCTTTTTCGCCGCCGCCGATACGTGCTTCGGCGCGCATGTCGATAAGCTCTTTTACTTTTTCGAGTTGGTTACTCATAATTTCTTTTAATATAATCTTTGTGATAAAGTCAGTTGATTAACATTATTTGTTGGGGTCCTCGCAAAGCTCGATGAGCGCGCCGCAGGTCGATTTGGGGTGGAGGAAGGCGATGTTGAGGCCTTCGGCACCTTTGCGGGGAGCCTTGTCGATGAGACGGCAACCTTTTTCTTCAGCTTCGGCAAGGGCGTTGGCTACGCCATCTTCCATAGCGAAGGCGATGTGCTGTATGCCGCCGCGGCCACCGTTGTTGGCGATGAATTTTGATATGGCGCTGTCCTCCGAGGTGCCTTCGAGAAGCTCAATCTTGGTCTGGCCAACCTTGAAGAAAGCAGTGCGTACCTTCTGGTCAGCTACTTCTTCGATAGCGAAGCATTTGAGACCGAGGATGTTTTCGTAGAAAGGGATTGCCTCGTCGAGCGAGGGAACGGCGATGCCGACATGTTCGATGTGAGAAATGTTCATGACAATATTGATTTATAAGATTGATTTTTAATAAGTTGATTTATAATATTTTTTATATCTTCGGTATAAAAATACAGTGTTTAAATCATGATAAATTAAAGTCGAGTCGGCCATGCTCGCGATACGGCACGGCTAACAAAGTGCAAAGTTAAAAAATTAATCGAGACAACAGTTATAAAAACCAAAAAAATCCAAGCCAAACCTCCCCCTCATGACATCACACTGTTACCGCGATGCCGGCAATGGAGGCAACGGGTAGGGGAGAATGTCGGCGGGGGCGGAACCATTTCGGCGGGTTTTATGTTTTTAATAGTATCAAAGAGTCTTCTTTATTTGTATCAAAGGCTATAATATAGAGGAGTAATCTTATCTAAGAGTAATCTAATAGTATAGGAATAAAAAACGCATTATTATGACACGAAAAGAACTTATTGACGTTATTGCCCGCAACGTGGCGGAAGTCATCAACAATCCCGAAGCATGGGGCCAAGACCCTCAGTTGAGTATCATACCTACGACTCTTTTTGTAAGAATCGAACGACGCGACGACGCCGACACTGTCATCGCTTACAACGACGAGGCTATCGAGGCCGACGCTGCTGTGGACGGCGACTACTCGGAAGATGCCGCCGATTACCAGTCGGCTTCCGACCCCGACCTTTACCCCGTAGGCATCCTTATTGACTATGCAACCAAGAAGCCCGATATGGGCAAAATAGCCCGACTCGTAGATAAATATATCCCCGAGCAGTCGGAAAATCTTTATGCCGAGTGACATTGGAAATGTGACATATCGGCACCGCAAAGCGACATTTTGGCAGTAGGGCAGTGACGAATATGAAAAATCCTGCCATGCGCGGCACCGTAAAAACTTTTTGGCACAACATTTGTTTGATAAGTAAACGCAGCCGCAAAGGCTCCGCCCAGAGGCTGCACGACAAAACAGAATATAATAAAATAACAACATAAAATATATATCATTATGGGAAAGATAATTGGTATCGACTTAGGAACAACCAACTCTTGTGTATCAGTATTGGAAGGTAACGACCCCGTCGTTATTCCTAACAGTGAAGGACGCAACACTACTCCTTCCGTAGTAGCATTCGTTGATGGTGGCGAACGTAAAGTGGGCGACCCCGCAAAACGTCAGGCAATCACCAACCCGAAGCGTACCGTTTATTCAATCAAACGTTTCATGGGCGAATCATACGACCAGGTAGAGAACGAAATCGAACGTGTCCCCTACAAAGTGGTACGTTCTGACAACAACACTCCCCGTGTCGACATCGACGGCCGTCAGTACACCCCTCAGGAAATCTCGGCAATGATTCTTCAGAAAATGAAGAAAACCGCTGAGGACTACCTCGGACAGGCTGTAACCGACGCCGTAATCACCGTCCCCGCCTACTTCAACGACGCCCAGCGTAAGGCAACCAAGGAAGCCGGTGAAATCGCAGGTCTCAACGTGCAGCGTATCGTCAACGAACCTACTGCCGCAGCCCTCGCTTACGGTCTCGACAAGAGCGACAAGGACCAGAAAATCGCAGTATTCGACCTCGGTGGCGGTACATTCGATATCTCAATCCTCGAACTCGGCGACGGTGTGTTTGAAGTGAAATCAACCAACGGTGATACCCACCTCGGCGGTGATGACTTCGACCACGTGATTATCGACTGGTTGGCCGACGAATTCCTCAAGGAACACAACGTTGACCTCCGTCAGGACCCGATGGCCCTCCAGCGTCTTAAAGAAGCAGCCGAGAAAGCAAAAATCGAACTCTCGTCGACCACTTCAACCGAAATCAACCTCCCCTATATCATGCCCGTCAACGGCATTCCTCAGCACTTGGTAAAGACTCTTACCCGTGCCAAATTCGAGCAGCTCGCCGACAAACTTATCGAGCGTACACTCGTGCCTTGCGAGCAGGCTCTTAAGGACGCCGGCATGACAGCCAAGGATATCGACGAGGTAATCCTCGTGGGCGGTTCAACTCGTATCCCCGCTATCCAGGCCGTTGTAGAGAAATTCTTCGGCAAAGCTCCCTCAAAGGGTGTTAACCCCGACGAAGTGGTAGCCGTAGGTGCTGCAATCCAGGGTGCCGTAATCTCAGGCGATGTCAAGGACGTGCTCCTTCTTGACGTTGTGCCTCTGTCAGTAGGTATCGAAACCCTCGGTGGCGTGATGACCAAACTTATCGAAGCCAACACCACAATTCCTACCCGTAAGAGCGAAACATTCTCTACCGCAGCTGACAACCAGCCCTCAGTAGAAATCCACGTGCTCCAGGGCGAACGCCCCATGGCAAAGGACGACAAGACACTTGGCAAATTCCACCTCGACGGCATCATGCCCGCACCCCGTGGTGTGCCCCAGATTGAAGTTACCTTCGAAATCGATAAGAACGGTATCCTCAACGTGTCGGCCAAAGATAAAGCCACAGGCAAAGAGCAGAGCATCCGTATCGAAGCATCGTCAGGCCTTACCGACGCCGAAATCAAGCGTATGAAGGACGAAGCAGCAGCTAATGCAGCTAACGACGCCAAGGAAAAAGAGCGCATCGACAAGCTCAACCAGGCCGATGCCATAATCTTCCAGACCGAGAAACAGCTCTCCGACCTCGGCGACAAGATTCCCGCCGACAAGAAAGCAGCCATCGAAACCGCAGTGGCACAGCTCAAGGAAGCCCACAAGGCACAGGACATCGACGGTATCGACGCAGCCATCAAGAACATCGAAGCACAGTTCCAGGCTGCCCAGCAGGATATCCTCAACGCTCAGGCTCAGGCAGGCACTAACCCCGGAGCCGGTTTCGACCCCAACGCCGGAGCCAACCCCGGTGCAGGCAACAGCAACAACGGCGGCGACGACCACGTAACCGACGTAGACTTCGAAGAAGTGAAATAATCACCCAACTTAGAAATATATCTAAACCTCAACATAAAAAGGAGTGTAACTTTTTGAGTTACACTCCTTTTTTATTGCTCTGTTGATTTTATTGCGTTGAATAGATGACCTGTAGGCCGAATCTGTTGGAGAGTGTGCTTTGTTGGGAATTGTGGTTTGTTATTATTGGTTTGAAGTGAGGGTTAGGTCGGCGAGGATTACGGCGGTTTCGGCCTCGCTTTTTTCGGCGTCTTTGGGTTTCCAGGCCACGATGAAGCGCACGGAGGCGTTTTTTACTTTGTAGCCTTTGTTTTCCCAATCGGTAAGTGTTTCCTGCATCTTGACCGACATTCGTGCTACGGGACGATTGGTGCGGGCGTCATGCAGGTAGTAGTCGTTGTAGGTCAGGGCATCACCGCTTCGGAGATTTAAGATGGCTTGTTTCTTGTCTTTGAAAAATCCGAGGTTCACGTCTTTGTGTGATAGCTGTAACACAATCTCATCGGGCTGAGGGTAGAGGTTCCTGTCGGTATAGTGCTGATTGGCGGGGAGGCGGTTGAAACAGTCACCGTTGGTGTGAATAAACAATCGTTTTTTTGCACGTGTAATTCCTACATAGTAACGTCGCAGGAGATTGTCGTCCTTAGTGAAGTTGTCGGAGATCATCATGTACACGTCGTCAAATTCACGGCCTTTGGCTTTGTGGATTGTGGACACTACGACATCAGCATTGGTGGTGTCGCAGAAATCCTCGACTGACGATTCAAATACATACTCTTTGAAGTCAGATGAATATTTGACTTTATTGGTGCTCTCAAACAGTTCGATGCATCGTTGCACGTAGGGCAGACTCGTACTCCGGTCATATACGCGTAGTATGGATTGTTTGGCGTCATCCCACACTTCATCAGGAATCTGCGGTGTAGATGTGTATCGGTCGATATATTTCAGGAAGAATCTCATTTCGGCCATATTCCATAACCGGAATCCGTCCATTGACTGTATAAGTTTGCCGTTAATACCGTGGCGCCGCATGAGCGCCACTAAAATTACTGCCTCTTCATTGGTCTGGGTCAGGACGCATGTTGTTCCGTCATTTCTGTTCTGAAGCAGATTATTTATGACGGGCTGATACATATATTTTGATTGGTGGCGGGTTAACTCCACCAGGCCGTTCTCCTCGCTCATGGAGATAATCGGTTGGGTCTTGATTCGTCGGGAGATGCTTTTGGAGAATTCATTTGCGAAATTCACAGGATTGCGGGTACTCCTGTAATTTTCAGTCATTTCAATAAGAATGCTGTCAGTTTCCTGAGCCAACCGGTACATGTATCGGGAATCTGAGCCGCGAAATTCGTATATATTCTGGTCATCGTCGCCAACGGCGATGATGCGTATATCCTCATTGTTTGACTTCAATGCTTTGATGAGGGCAAATTCGTCGCACCCCATGTCCTGGGCTTCGTCGATTACCAATACCGTCTTGCCTATGCGGTTTGGCTCCACTTCACCCTGACTTATCATTTCGGCTGCTTTTGCCACTACATTTTTTGCATCTTCAAGATTACCTATACGGCCGAGGAGGTCAAAACAATAGGAGTGAAATGTCTTTATTTCCACAAAATGGGCGGCGTTCCCAATCAGTTGCATCAATCTTTGTTTGAACTCCGTTGCCGCCGAGCGTGAGAATGTCAGCATAAGCAGCTGCTCGTGTTTCACGTCCTCAAGCAGCAGGAGCGATGCAAGTTTGTGTACAAGTACACGGGTCTTTCCGCTTCCGGGCCCGGCCGCCACGACTATGCAACGGGAATTCTTATTGGAGATAATCTCCATCTGGCATTTCGACAATTGTCCGAAGAGTTGCCTGTATTTCTGCGGGGTGAGATTGCGTTGTATCTCGCTTATTCTCTCTCCTTTAAAGTATTTAGAGATAAATTTCCTGTAATCGAGTTTGAAATAATCCTGCACATATTGCAGAGCGGCGTCATAATCCTTAACCATAAGATTGGCATATTCGCCGACTATGTGGACCTGCTGTATCTTTAACTTGTAGAACTCGTTGAGAGTGCGGTAATCGTCCTGTTTATATCGTGATTTCGTATCCTTGATACGACGGATATTCATGGCGTTGTAAAGAACCAGAAATCCACCGTCAAGTTTGAGCGCGCCTATTTTGGAGAGGTAGAGCAGGGCCTCCTCCACATCTTCCAGTCTGATGTCAGTGAGGCTGCCGAACAGTGATTGCGAACTCGACCTGATTACATTAAGTAACTCAACTACAGAAAACTGAATTGCTTTACCGGGCTCGGTGACTGTGGCCGACTTGTACAGCCATTCGACGGCAAACCTGCATATCTCCAGTCGCTTTTCAAAGCGGCGTATTGTCTTTTCAAGATTGGCCATACGGCTGATTTCCATATTCCTGGACGCATCCTCCTTTTTGTGGGTGTAGCCCATTACGGTCATGAAATAGAGCAGGGTACGTATGTCCTTCTCTTTCGAGGTGACTATACCGTCGTTGACAGCATTGTCGTTGAGCTGTTTGCAGGAGATGCGCAACGAGTCGTCAGGGATGTGGTTGAGGATATATTGCTCGAGTCTGACAAAACGCTCGAGAAGCATCTGTGATTTACGCTCCGAGTCGCCGGCGTCGAGAAGATAGGCTGAGATATCTTTGCTGTCGGCCAAAATACCCTCCTGTCTCATGCGTTGCACAACGGATATTACGTCGCGTTTGTTAAGCCCCAGAATATCGGCAAGATAATCAATACGTGATTCAGCCTCGGCATCGGGCGATTTGGATATATATTTCTGTGAGATAAGTGATTTGATAACTCTGACGGCGTTCTCTACTTCGTCGGTTCCAAATAGTTGGGAGGCCGACAATCGTTCGCGTGCCTCATCGATATTGTTTACCTTAATTCCTGTAGCATAAACGTGGGGCACGTTATTGCCTCGTTGCAGGTAACCGCTTTGTTCAAGAGTGCCCAAAGCAGTGCGTACTCGTGTCTCGATGTCGGATACCGAGTCGTCCCATCCCGCCTGGCGGGCAATCTCCAATGCCGAGCAATTGACAGTGGGGCGTTTCTTGGTCAAATCCTTTACCGCCTTCCACACCTGTTGTATCTCGCTGATACTTAGTTTGGTCTGGTTGAGTAGTATGAAATGCTTATCCAGGTCGTTGTCACTGTAGAGTACGAAGCAGCGAGCATTGAGGCTGGGGTCGCGTCCCGCACGTCCCGCTTCCTGCACGTAATTTTCGAGTGAGTCGGATATGTCGTAATGCACCACAAGTCCCACATCTTTCTTGTCAACGCCCATGCCAAACGCCGACGTCGCAACAATGATGCTTACCCTGTTCTGCATGAATGCTTCCTGATTGGATATTTTTTCCTCAGAGTCCATCTTGCCGTTAAACGGTAACGCGTTGTAACCGTCGCGGGTCAGTTTGATTGCCAGTTCTTTTGTGCGCCTCGTGCGGGATACATAGACTATTGTGGGGCAATCGGCCTCGGCAATGAGTTCCCTGAGTTTCAGATATTTGTCGCTGTCATTGTCGACGTGGATGACCGAGTAGCGCAGATTGGTGCGCGAAGCTGACGATGCAAATAATTGTAAATCAAGGTTAAGCGTTTGCTTGAAGTAGTCGCAGATATCCTGGATGACTTTCTGTTTGGCTGTCGCGGTAAAGCATGACACTGGTATAGGTTGGCTACACCTTTTATTCTGCTGATACTTCTGAATGAACTTGCCTATGTATAGATAATCCACCCTGAAATCCTGTCCCCAGGCCGAGAAACAGTGAGCCTCGTCAATGACAAACCTGACCACATTTCGAGCCATCAATATCTTCTCAATGGTCTTTGATCGGAGCATCTCGGGAGAGATGTACAGCAGTGCTGCCTCACCATCTCTGACACGCTGTATTGATAACGCGCGTGTTATAGGGTCCTGCATGCCGTTTATCGTGACAGCATCGGTGATTCCTCTTTCGGCCAGATTGTCTACCTGGTCCTTCATCAGTGACTGCAACGGGGAGATGACTACGGTAAGACCGTGCAGCGCTCTGTTGGCCATTAAAGCCGGAAGTTGGAATGTAAGGGATTTGCCTCCGCCCGTTGGGAATATGGCCAATAATGATTTTCCGTCGACCGCCGCGCTTGCTGCGAGTTCCTGCAACGGTTCACCCTCATAAGTGCGGAATCGGTCATAACCAAAGAATGCCTTAAGATTATGCGATACATCAAGTTGCGCGTTGCAGTAGGGGCAACCCTTCTTACAGCGGGTGTTTCTAAGGAGTTTGAGTATAGACTCTACTTCGGGGAAGTGGTAAAGCACCCAGCCCGGAGTAATGGAATAGTAGCCTGTGTCGATAAGCGATAAAGCGTAAGCCAGTGCGCACGGATATTTCGCGATGATTGTTTCTATGTCGGTATTGTCGCATATCTTTCCTGCGTAAAGAGTCTTTACCAAACCGGCAATATCTGTATCCGCATATTCAGCACCGGCCATTTGTAGAAAACCTTCAAACTCCCGTCCGTTCTTGAGTAAGGAGGCAAACAATAAACGCCTCTCACGTGGTAGAGCTTCCCATGCCGAGATCTCGTCAAAGAGTAGTTCGCGGGCATTTTTGCAGTCATTTACGGGATTGTTTATCTGCTCGCTTACTATTTTATCATCTTTTACAAGATGGTGGTACGGTCGTTCGGGAAATAATAGCGGAGAGAGGTATAGAGTGTCGACGAGGGTAAACGGGCAGTTCGTTCCTTTAAACAGGAACTCTGCGTCGTGGTGGATAATATTATGCCCGCACAAATAATTTATGCCGTTGAGGAACTCAAGTAAAGCATCCTTATCTGATTTGTGGAACACAGCTCCATCATCCCTTATTGCACCGATGTCGTGTATCTTACGGTCAGTCGTTCCCACTTCGATATCGACAATGGCGTAGCGGGTGGAATCAGAAGTCGATTTTGAGTCATTATTGTCGACAACGTTTCCACTCTCAGCATTCTTACTTATTCCCAAAAACTTACGCCATATTGACATGCTGTAAGACGAAATGATAAAAATTCAAACTATTGTTTAAGGTTTACGCAATAATTGACGTCTGCCATAATTAATCGTATTGGCAAATATAGTAATTAATCATGAGAAATGGGGGTGGGATTGGGGTGAATTGCGGAAAAATTGCTAACTTCACGGTATGAAAAGGTTTAGAATAGCTATATTTGCCTCGGGCTCGGGGTCAAATGCCGAGAATATTATACGTTATTGCCGGGATACGGCTGATTGCGCGCTTGAAGTTGCGCTTGTGGTGTGCAACAGGCCGACGGCTGCAGTGATTGAACGTGCGCAGCGACTCGATACTCCCGTTAAAGTGTTGACACGCGACGAGATAAACAATCCCGACGTGATGCTCCCGCTGCTCGCCGGCTATGATGTCGACGGGATTGCATTGGCCGGATTCCTGCTTATGATTCCCGACTTCCTGATTGAGCGTTACCCGCAGCGCATCATCAACATTCACCCATCGCTGCTCCCGAAATACGGCGGCAAAGGGATGTACGGACGTCATATCCACGAAGCCGTGGTAGTAGCCGGCGAAAAGGAAACCGGCATTACAATCCACCACGTTAGCGGCGAATGTGACGGCGGTGCTGTCATTTTCCAGACGGCAATTCCCGTTCCCGCCGGAGCCTCGGCTGCAGATGTGGAGCAATCAATCCACGACCTCGAACGCCTACACTATCCCCGCGTCCTCGCCTCGGTGTTAACGACATAGCGCGTGGTGAACCACAGACTACAATAATTATCACTTAAATCTAACAAACTCATGAAACGGTTAATGACTGTTTGTGCGGCTGCTGTAGCCATAACAGCTTATGCGCAACAAACGATGTATGAAAGCAATCTCCTGTCTCGTGCCCGGTTTGCCACGGGAAATGTCGACTCTGCCGAGGCTCTTATCGATGGCAATGATATGACTGCCGCTCGTTTGCATGGCGACAGGT
The DNA here is from genome assembly GCA_014801075.1 of Barnesiella sp. GTDB lineage: Bacteria > Bacteroidota > Bacteroidia > Bacteroidales > Muribaculaceae > JAGBWK01. The sequence goes on from JAAVEW010000008.1 coordinate 130,126, forward strand.
CAGTGGAGTATCGTTTTGATAATCCCGTGGTAGTGATCGGTGTAAACATGTTGGCTGCTGATAATCTCAACCTTGCTCCGGCCACAGTCAGCATGTATGCCCGAAATAGTGACGCTGAGAACTGGACACCCGTAATTGTCAACGCCGCTACCGACTATCAACTGCCTTATACCAATGCAGTGGTTGCCGCCGACAATGAAGCGCCGTACAAGTTCTTCAAGATTGTTGTCGATAAAGTGGCCGACGGCGGTGATGCGGCCTCCGTGGCCGAGTTGCAGCTCCTTGGCCGGAATCCTGCCGCAGCCATCTATCCTACCGAGACTGAGACTGTGGCCGCAACGATGGAGCCGGTCGACCTCGGTGTAATCGGCGACCACACGCGCGTGGCAATACTTAACTATAACCTTGACTCTCCGCTTGTTGTAAACGGCTATACGCTCGGCGCATGCGCGCTGACCAACGGCACTTCGCAGCCGGTAGCATGGGAGTTTCAAGCATCCAACGATGGAGAGAACTGGCTGACTCTCGACATGCAGTCCAATATGCCCGTTGTACCGCCCGGAAACAGTGCAATCGAATATCGCTTCGACCGCACAGGCCGCAACATCGATTTTACCGATGCTCTCGATAGAATCCACGACATGGTAGACAAGAAATTTTATAGTGACTACACCGAGGGCAAATACCTTATACATGCGTGGAACAGCGATTCAGCCCGTATCAACCGCGGTTACAATTACTGGTGGATGGCCCATGCCGTAGATGCGTATGTCGATGCTTACCGCAGAACAGGTAATCCCGTCTATGAGAACCATGCCCGCGAGATACGCAAGGGTATGTACATAGCTTATGATGCTTCGCGCCGTGACCTGTGGAACTCATTTTTCGACGACATGGACTGGATGTGTCTCGCCTGCCTGCGTGCCTCCGAAACTTTGAGCGAAGCGCCCGACGAATGGATGGGAGAGGCGCGTCAACTTTTCGACTGGATATGGGATGAAGGCTGGGCCCCCTCGACAGGCGGCATATTATGGACCCACAACAGCGCCAAAGGCACCGTCGACTCTAAGAACTCATGCTCCAACGCGCCGTCAATGCTATGCGCGGCGCTTCTGTATCAGCGCACCGGCGACAGGCAGTATCTCGAAAAGGCCGAAAAGATATATGACTTTATGGTGGCTCACAACCTGTTTGCCGACGGATTTGTGAAAGATAGTCCCGCGCAGGACAACCGTGGCTGGGCGTTCACCTACAATCAGGGCACATGGGCAGGCGGTTTGCTCGAGTTATACAAGGCTACGGGCCGTCAGGAATATTACGACAGAGCCGTTGACCTCATCGACAAGAGCATCGACAGCCGGTGGTACTCTCCGGCAGGCATCATGCGCGAAAGCGGTAAAGATGACGGTGGATTGTTCAAGGGTATCTATATCAGATATATAACCGACTGGGTGCTTTCCGGCCTTCTGGACAGTGAACGTCAGATGCGCTATGCTGCCTATCTGGTAAACAACGTGCGGTCACTCTATCTCGGTGCGCTCGTAAAACCCTCCATGACTATAATGGCCAATTGGCAGGACCGTAGCGAAGCCCACCTCGCCGACTATCATGCTTCGGTAGTTCTGAGCGGTCTCTTCCTCCTCGAAAGCATTGAGCGACTTCGCGAGGCAGGATTGCTCGCAGCCGACTACTCCTTAGTCAATCCCAACAGGGGAAAGCCCTATTCGCACTATCGACTTAAAGTGACTGCCACATCGCCGGCCGATGCCCCGTCAGTCAATCTATCGGCCTTCAATCTCCTTATTGATTGATAAGCAGAAACAAGCATCAACTGACGCTATAACTTAACTCACAGTAATCAGTGCGATATAATAAGAAATCACCCCGAAAGTTTTGTTGACTTTCGGGGTGATTTCTTAGGTAATAAGCTTGAGCACATGTCCGAGAAACTGTTCCAATTGCTGATAATAGAAAAAATCCACATATTATCGCAGGCCATTTGTTCTTCTTACGTTTTTTAGGTGCATTATCTAATTTTTCGGATACAAATTGGACTGCCCGATCATGTTTTAGGGAAATACTTGATTGTAACGTCGTATCTTGTGAATTAGAACTAAATGAATAATCATATTTCTTCTTTAGTTCCTTATCAGATAATACCAAGAAAGCCTCATTGACTTCAATGAGTTGATTCTTTACATCTTTACTCAGAACTTGTGAGCGAAGACGTGCTGTTATTTCTTTGTATTTAGCTAAAATTACATCTTGGGAATCTTCGTATGAAGATAACCCCAAGATGTTGTAGTAGTTTTTCATCGTTATGATGATTACCGGTTATCTTCTGTGATGTCAAGGGACGGAGGCGTTACATTCTCTTCCTCTGGATTAAGTTTTTTAAGACATAGTGCAAAAATAAGACCTATCAGAGGGAACAGAATAGCAAGAAGGTAGTATCCGGCACCACGATTTTTCTTTGAAAGAAGAATACAAGCCGGCACGGTAAAGATTAGCCAAACAATAAGTAGCTACATAGAAATATGATTTTTGCGTTAATATTTATTATTTACATTGTATAAAAGGTTTAATGGCGTCAGTGCTCCACGCGTAATTAAGATTCGCTTGTGAGCCGTCTGCGAAGGAACCGGATGTAATCCCGACTACTTCTCCATATTCATTGATTAAAGCTCCTCCACTACTGCCATAATCTATAAGGGCCGAGATTTGCATAAGATTCTTGTCACGCCATTGGGACACTTCTCCAGACGAAAATGTATTTTCGAGACCACGGGGACTTCCTATTGCATAGACCTTCTCGCCAACTTGCGGCTTGTATTTAGCAATCGGTATGTAGTTAGTATTGGACACACCAACTCTAAATAGAATGAAATCCTCATCCGCATCACTATGGATTACTTCTGCGACCTTATAAATTTCATCGCTATCAGCAAGTTTGATTTGCTCTGCTCCAATATTTGTTCCTTGAAACACATGATAGTTGCTTACTGCTAATCCATCGGAGTTGATGAAGAACCCGGAACCTTGATAGCCATTATAACCATCGGATGTAAACACCATAAATACAGCAGTATTATACTTAGCGAAGATTTTAGAACCGTCAAGTTTGTTCTTATCACCCCGATTATTTGAAACAGTAACATTCAAATTGCGTTGACCGCCACGAGTCACGTTTGACTGTTGTGTATTGCTCATTTCAGAATTACTGGAATGAGAGTTTGCCTGTTGCCTATTGTGTCCTGACTTATGGGCGCATGACACAATGCTCAAACTTGTAAGTATCGCAATTATTAGGCTATTTGTTTTCATTTGTTGATTCAAAGATATTCTTGGGTAAGATGTGTATAAGAAAACGTTGATTTTCTGTTTCAACAGTCTCACGCATAGAGTGTGTATCAAGTTTGCCATCGCCGCTACCTGAAATCAGAATTTCACAGTTATTGCCGAATTTGATGCCTCTACCATCAACCCAAAATCGCATAAGAGCAAGAGCACGCTGATAGCTCAATTCATAGTTATACGTATAGTTATCTTTGGATGCCTGACCTTCTACAATAAGCACATATTGATTCTCTTTATGCTTATCGAGAAAATCTTGGATTTCTTTTCCGGCATTGGCTAACTTATCTAATTGAGTATCCTTGTCCGGGGCTATAATTGTATTTAAGTCCGATTTACCTGCGGGATAACGGACTTGGATATTAAGAACATATTTCTTATACTCCGGTCTATATTCAAAATAATCTTTACTAAGGTCCTTTGTAGACTCTTCGACTTTTTTTATCTCTTGAAGTTGAGCTTCGGTAGCCTCCATTTTCTGGAGTTGAGCTTCCGATGCTTCCATTTGTTTGTGAAGGAAGACAATGACAAGAATAAATAGAACTAACATAACGAAAAAAAGGCTCGTCATGAGATCTGAATAACTCGTCCAAAAGAAAGATTCTTTTTTCTGTGACATTGCTTTTATTGCTGTTAGATAGTGTCCGTATTTATCTCATTGTTAACCGGCATAACAAAAGTATCCGTAACAACTTGCGTAGATTCGGGTACAGTTTTAACGGCCTCGGTATTTGTTGGGTTAGGTTGCGTCGAAGTTCCCTTGGGGAAGAAGTAGATAACGATGTTAAATATACATGCTGCTGCAATTATCAGGAGAGCAGATATTGCGGTCCATTTCATCCACGTTGGCATTGAGGACCCTTCAATAACAGTATCTCGCTCACTACCGAGTTGAGCCGTTACTTTTGCCGTCTGCATTGATTGTTTAATGGCAAAAGATATATCCGAAGCCAACTTTGCATTAGACTTTTCCACCTTGTCGATTAACTTATCTAATCGAACCGGGATAGATGAAATCTCTTCAAGTTGTTTTGCCATTTGAGGCATTTGAGACATTTGAGCACTGAACTGAGCATTCAACTGTGTCATAAATTGCTCAAAAGATTCTTTCTCATCATCGAGTATCTGCTTGAAATGTTCGCTTTGTTCTACGAAACGCTTCTGCATTTCATTGACATTTTCAGAAGTGGATTCTTTGATATTAACCAAGGATTCCTGAAGAGTTTTATCCGCATCGGCAGTGGCTTTTGCAATTTCACTCTTATGACGACGGAAGAAATCTCTAATTTCTTCAAGAACATGAAGTCTATCTGCCTGTTCACCAAACTGGGATTCAAATTTATGAATCGCATCAGTATATCCTTCAATATCGTTAAGATACTCATTGAATACTTCCAGTTTGTCAGTGCACTCTTTAAGTTCTTGCAGCACACGCACATTTGCCTTAGCCATTTTCATTACATCCATGTCGTGAACAGCCTTAATTATATCGGCTTGTATTGCATACGATTGATTAACGGCATTAAGAGCATTGCCAAGATTGGAAGTGTTCTCCTTGAATGTATTGTTAAACTTATTCAGATTCTGTACAAGATTATTCAATGCTTGAGATGTATCAGAAGGCAATTCAGGCAGAAGTTCTGATTGCATCCATGCAAGAAATGAATTTTTGCCATTCTCTTCTTTCAGTTTACAACGCTTAAACAAGAGGGAATTTGCTGTTGTAAGCAAAATGCCTATGATAGAGGCAAGCATAGCCCATGCTACACCGCTAAGCAGAGCATTTATACCGGCAGCGGCGTTCTGAGAGGCTGAATTGATGACCCCGCCCGAACTGCCCATAAGCGTCAGGATTGCATTTGAATGAAGCAAATCCCATAGTCCGAAAATGACACCGATCATCGTTCCTGCTAATCCCCAATATAATGGTATTGGAGTTTGGGTTGCTATATCATTTTCTACTGAATCACAGTGACGGTCAACTGCATCCTTTAGCAACCCGAAATCAATAACAGAACCGGAGTTGTTTCCAAGATATTTATTGATAGAATTTTTGATAGACTCGAAAATCCCATTTCCGTCACCATAAACTCCGTCAACGAAACTTGTTTGAATATTTCGTCTGAGCCTCCACGATGATTCTTCAGAAAATATTTTACTGAATTGACCCATTCGTAACAGATTCTTTACAAAAAAGAAAATCTGAATACAGATGATAGCGATAATAATAACTGGTACTAATGTATGCATGGTTTATCAGGAAAGTACAATTGTTGCTTTTTTAGTAATAATCCATCGATCCCCATCTTTTTGGGCCTCTCCGGATAGAATAACTCTCATTTGTGTCGCTTCGGAAAGAGCGCAGCCCTTAATGTCAAGAGCCATTTTTATTGCATCGTTCGACTTAAGATCATTCAGGTACTGTGTACCTTCCAATGGTCTGAATTCAGCTTTATTATTTCTAATAGAGACAGTAAATCTGGAGTCGGACTCTCGAATGTCAGAAAATCTCTTAAAATAGGCTTCGGTTAATGACATCTGAGTGGGGAGACCGAAATACCCGTTCTGCGGCTCATTGGCGTACTGACGAACATTTGAAACCGGTATTGACTGAACGATATTTTGTTGTACCGGAGTTTGGCTTTGCATCATTTTATTAAGTTGTCGTTCAACATTGTTTAAACGAGACGCCAACGAAGAATATTCGCTACCTGTAATACCTGAATTTGTAGATTTTGTTCGTGCAGAGGATGGTGTCTGTAGCTCAAGACTGCTAATTTTTCGTTCAAATCCACCTAATCTATTACTATGTTCCTTCGCTTTAAGTTTAATAGAATTAAGTTTGATGATTGAAATCACTGCTATCAACAGTGCAATTGCCGCAATTATCCATGAAATATAGTCAAATATATGAGACGACTCTTTTAGGTCCTTGATTTCTTTTGAGAGCTCGCTGAGTTTTTTAGTCGTCGTCTCTTGTTTTTTTGATAATGTTTCAAATTTTGACACTAAAACATTGATAGAATCTAAAACTTGTTTTTTTTCGGTAGAATCCATGGGTCTGTCTCCAACCTGAGATTCAAGTTGATCATTACCTGCAGACTGCGGATTGCCGGTTGCATTACTGTCCTCACATCCGGTCAACGCCATTCCTCCAATAATGAAGGTGGCCATAATCATGAATATTCTCAAAGTCTTCATACTTGTAAATTTCTTAAAGCGTTAAAGATTTCTGTGGACATTGATTGTAGCACACCTTTAATAGGATAATAAAAGAATGTTTCTTCTATCATGTCATCAGCCTCTGTCTCCTCCCTGCGTTGCGTAATCCCTTTATCAAGGAATGTAGCGAGATCCTTTTTCGCGGCTTCCTGTGCCACTTTAAATGAAGACAAGTTTATCCCGAAATTTTTGTCGAAGTTAAATGCATTATTCATTTCAACGAAAACAAATCTGAAAAAGTCCTCGACTGCCTTCACTGTCTTTTTCTTATAACTATCAGTGATGCTTGCATAGGTATCATTATTTGTTACGATACCTGAGCAATCGCTCTTGAATACAATTGTTTTGTCTCTACTGTCCTCGTCTTCCACTCCAATAAGTCCACCTTTACATGTTGAGTCTTTGGGGCTTGAATCTCTTTCGAGACCAAGCAATTCGAGTTCTTTACCATATGGTTTGCCAAGAATCTTCTCAAATATCAATTTCGTATATTTAGCAAGTATCTTTGAGTCAGTTGTGATGACACGGATAACTTTACTTCCGTTACCACTGAACGATATATGACGAGGGACATCGAGTTCAAGAGCCTTCGTTATCTGCGCTATATGGTAGATGATTGAGGTATAGAATACAATAAATACAATCTTGAAATCCTCATCTTCTTGAAGTAAAAAATTAAAGTCAATCGCTCTATCGTTAATGCCGACAGCTCGAGGCAGAGAGTTATCTTTTAGTCCGAACAAGAACGATGCCATATTAGACGGCTGTTCGTTATTAGTACTGTTAAATACTCGAATCAGATCTGACAGATTCTTTTCTTCAAGCAATTTGAGAATATTGTCCTTATGGTAGTCCACGATGCCGTTATGACTGTCAAGATTCGAAAATGAGTTCTCAAATAAAGCATTGGAGGCAAATCTGAAAGAAGTTACATGACTTATAACTCTGTCTTTGGCAAATGCAATATCTGTCGTTCCTCCTCCGATATCAACATTAACAAGACTGGTCGCCGTTGAATATCTCTTAAAGAAATACTGTATAGGAGCAGCGGATTCGGTCATATAGTTAGTAACTCCATTTCCGAAGTATTCCCTGTATGCATCATCCCATGTTTCTTTTATACGGCGTAGGCGGTTAGGAGCCATACTGATAGGGTAGAACCATGTTATCTTAGTCTTGGATAAATCTCCATTATTCAGCAATACCTTATTACGAATAATCAACATAATGGTACGGACATATGATTCCATAACCCGCAAATCTTCTCCTTTGCCCCATTTAATGTTGTATTTGAGGTTGTTATACGACAAATCAGAACGTTTGTCATAAGTGAACGGCAAGTTTACGAGTGTGAATGGGTCAATAGTCCTACTCCAATCTACGGTTTTAGCACATGAAAGGACAGTTCTTGTTGGGAACTTAAAATCACCGCTGCCAATTTCTGCCGGTATAAAGTCTTTTTCTATAAGTTCCGTCTCAGCTTGCAGATCCTCAATATAGCCATATTCGTTCTTCTGAGGTATGAACATTTCACAGAGTTCCCTATCTTTTTGATTGAAAGCGAATACTTTTGGCGCTTCCCCGCTCTTGCGGTATTCTATATGGGTATTGGATGTACCGAGGTCAACTGCAAATTCGAATGTATCCACGTTGCGTTGTTGCTTAAATAAGGGTACGATGACTCCATGATATGAATTGCAACGGACTTGGATATAATCAAAGTTTTGACCTTTGATAAGATAGTTCTCGGCCTTTATAAGTATCTCTTGATCCTCATTTCTGCAAGATTTAAAGGGCACACTGATTTTTTCATCATCAGTATAGAATGTTAACTCAATCTTAGCGCCGGATGCCTGAATACACGAAACATTATAGATTGCATCTGCCGCATTGTTGAAGCGAACCTGCGGCATAATAAAGCTGGTAAACTTCAATTCTGCAATGTTTCCTGCATTATTTGTTATATCAGCAGAACTGTTGTTATAATAGAGACGAGAGTATTCTATATAAGATATATTGCCGGCCCCTTTTATCGGGATACGTAGAGTTACACTGACAGAATCGCCTGCAAGCAGTTTCATTTCAACCATAGGTTTGCCATCAGGCACATTGCCACGAAGTTCTTCAATAGTAAAATATTTGAAAAACAACGGTTTTAATGGAATGAGGAACGCCAGCTCCGGTTTATCTATTTTTATGTGAGCATCGAAGTAATTTGCGGTATTAAGCGTATGCGGCACCTTAATAATGGTATCCTCAAGGAAATCGCTGATAGTAAGATAGGGATGTATCGAGCCCTCAAATGGCAACTGACGTTTTTCCAAATCTGATTCTGTCTCCTCGTAGCTGGCACGATTTGTATTACCCCATTTTCCGGTAGTATACTGTAAATTGCTATATCGGTTGCCTGCCTCAACAGGAAGAACCAACGGTAGGTTTTCAGTCTGCTTTGATGTCTTGATCACAAAGTCGCTTGAAGTTGACACAGGACGATGGGACTTCTTGTAAAGTGTGTATCCCAATACCTCTACAAGGTCATTCTGCTGAACATCCTTTATCTCTATCGCATCAAAATCACTAAGAGTGTTAGTGGAGACTCCATTCAGTTCGTTCTTTTTGTTTTGATCATCGATTGCCTTATAGGTTACATTTAGATATGCCTCTACTTCCGGGAACAGACCGGCAAAATTCGGTATGCTCTTTCGCAAAGCAAACAAATATTTTACAAACTCAAAGTCTCGTTTATAAAGAGGCTGGTAATCACTGTCAAACGGTCTGTCTTCACCAAAGAATATATCATTGACATAACTGAGGTCGTTTGCATTACTAAAGAATAGTGTTGCCGGAGATGTAGCTCCTATAATGTTCAGCTCGTCCGGCCCCTCAATATAATTTAAAAGATAGATATTCTTGAGTTTGTCAAAATTATAGGTTTTAGCATCCGAGCTCATGTACTTTTGCAAGGCATCAGCTAAATAACGATGTCCTGCAACAATGGACTGTTCTAATTCAGTCAGCATTATGGATGGATCCCATTTAATTACCTCAATCTTACCAATATATTTGTCGAGATTGAAGAATATTTCTGCAACGTCAAGAGTGTCGGAGACCATTTTATGGAAAATGGTCTTACCATCCAAGTCTATCCTTCTTGTTCTCTTGTCAGGCTTACAAACTTCCTTAAATGCTGTCTTTATAAGGTCAATGCGGGCAAATGGCGATGGTATTGAGGTAATCTCATGACAAGCTGATGCTCCGTCAGGGTCTTCAATTGTATCGCGACTTGCCGAGTTATAGGGGAATGCCGGACTGCTATTCCAGTCTTCATAAGTTGAAGTACCTTCCTTATATAATCTAAATATCTTTGACATAATGATTAGTTGCTTAACTTTTCTTTTACAAGTCGCTTAGTACCGAGATAGAACATCTCAAGGAATCTATTCTCATTGCCGCTACCCTTGCAATTACCGATAGCTGAATTTAGTCGGTCAGTAATAAGATTATAGTCCGACAATTTGCTCAAAATTCTTTTGGGCTTAACTCCTTCAACGAGATTAAACGGTTTATCTCCGCATGAAAGGTCAAACAGATATAGTGAACGCTTGTTCTCTCGCATTTCGATCAACCACTCGTGATATTTGTGGAAGAAATCAGTAAGGTCATTAAAGAACATGCTATTATATAAGTCTTCAAAATTGCCCTTGTTCGCTTTAAAAGAATTAGACCTATAAGTGTCAACTTTATGGGTGAGAGCATTGGCCATCATTGTGAACTGAACCATAGGATTATAGAGCATATCACGCATCTTGCGATAGAACGAATTGAATGATACGGTATCTGCTTCATCTTTAATGCCCAATTCCATATTAGCCGTCCCGGTAAATGTGCCATTGGAGAAATCAACGATAGCAGTAGCGCCCAGAAATTCAATTAAGTGAGCATCATTTTGTTGGGCCGACCCTCCTTCATGATTCTCGTATGTCTGGGCTATATCATCAGCGAGATAATAAAGTGCATTTATAGAACCGTTTTTACTGATATTGCTCTCATAATACGCAAGTGCCGATTTTGTTTTGGATATGAACGTAGAGGAATCAATTTCGCTTTCTTCGTCTTGCTTTAGCTTAAAATATGGTAGTATGGTGATTGCTCCAATGGGGGCACGGTTAATAAGGTCGTGATTTGAGAAATTGCTACCTGTGCGTAGAGTTTTCAGCAATAGCGGGAATCCACTTGCACCGGTCCCACCAAATATTGAACTGATTATAAATATCTTATCGCCGTCACTGAATTCATTAGCGAAAGTGTCAAAATCCGTGGAGTGTGCTATTTGATTTAAAACTACACTCCCAATATTAGGATTGCCCTTGAATCCAACCTCCATTGATGATTGAAGGTTCTTATCAGAGAAAAGCATCTTGGTCAATGACTGATTCGCCTTTGACATGGATGCGAAGTCAATGAACTGCTGAAACGATTTATCGTCAGTGTCATTGATTAGAAGAGTATAATTCGGCAATATTTGTTTTATTTCAGTGCGGAAAAACCGACTCTCATTCGCGTCGCTAAATTGTAGATTGCTGCGTATTGCGGAATATTTGTTTAGCAAACTTACCGTCCGCGTTAAATCTGCATTTGAGGTGTCAGGATCAATTATAATTGGCACAACTTCGTCAACTCCGACCTTGACTCCCGAAGCTAACATCATTGTTAAGGACCTCAATACTCTGGATCCTGTGCCGCCAATACCGAAAATGAATAATTTTGACATAGTTTAAAACGGTGCTGAGGTGTTTTTACTCCACCATTTGAATATGAAAGAGAAAATTATGAATGCGATGATAGATAAAATCATATTGGAAACTCCGAAACAAAGTATTTCAGACTCTCCGATATTCAGTGGAACTTGTAAATTTGTTGAAGGATCAATTGTAACCATCTTATTATCATAGTAGTCTTTTAAAACCCATTGCCAGCCAACTATGAAATTAATTACGGCATTTATTCCTAAAAATATCATCCAACCCCACCAGAAGTTTAATCGAGGATGGTCTACTACATAATAATAGATCAGCACCATTGCAAGACTTATGCCAAGCATGGTAAGTCCTATACCAATGAAAGAATTGTTTGGCGATATGGGGGAGGATGATCCCCACATATATTCTGCAAGTTCAAGGCCAAAAAAATCTTCAAACCAGCAGTAGATACTACCTAAAAAATCACCCATATTATTTTCGTTTAACGTTAAAATTAAAAGTGGTACTTATTTTTTCATTCTTATAGGCATCTGCAACACCCTGAATCAGATATTTTATGCCAGTTGTTTTATCCATATTTTCTTGAATGTCAGCCCCGGTATCATCATTTGATTCCGAAACCCATGAGGGCATACCGGGAGTATTAAATGTTAAGCAATCCTGAGCTATCGTAGTGCCTTTGGGGATTGTAAATTTAATATAGTGAGAATACTTGCTTTTGGAATCCGAGACTGGATATATACCATCTACTACTATAGTAGGATTGTTGAAAGTGTAATTTGCCTTATCTTGCACATCATCATCTGTTTGTAAAGTAGTGCGAAAATCTGCTTGAATAATTATAGAATAATCGCCATGCACCGGTATAATAGTTTTACCGGTAAGAGCATTATTAAAAATATCAAATGGCACATTGGACTGATTGGTAAACGCTACCACTCCGCTTAAATCATACTTATCCAATTGTGAAAACGGTACAGTTGTATTGAGTTTGGCAAGATAGTTTTTATTACCAAATATCCATATATAGTATGGGCGTTTTACGTCTTTAAGTATTTCCACTGTGCCATTGGGATGGAAAAATTTCCCATTAAAGTCAGATGATAATTTTAATATCTCCACACCTAAGTCAGGTATTCTTTTTTGAGTGTTAATAACTTCATCTTTGATACGAATTTCACAGTTAGTCAAAAACTTCTGTGCATCTTTTGCCGGTAAATCCAATATGCAATCAGATACAAATATACATACTGTGGTGTCGTTAGCTTCATTAAGAACTTTAGCGATCAGATCGCCTAAATCAGTATTTGACATATTACCACCTGCTTTTTTGAATGCAGCTGGATTTAAGTCTTTTATGTAGCTTGTAAGACTACCGTTATAAGGTATCAATATGCTATTGATATAATAAAGCTCAGTCTTTGAGGAAACTCTGTTGATATCGCTAATATAATCATATACGACATCTTTCAACTGAGAGCCGTCACACATATATCCGTCCATACTTCCTGAGTTTTCAATGAAAACTTTGATGCATGGATCATTTGACGGTATAGTATCTGCTACAGGTGCAGAGCTAACCTCTATTTTGTCATGACCACAACTTACAACCATTAATAGTATGATTGCAGCCATGCTAACGAGTAGTATGTATGAACGATGTTTCATTACTTTGAGCTTAAAATTTAGTTAGGTAACTCTAATTAAGAGATTTGGATGACATACAAACACCTTATTCATAGTAATTAATAAATGTTTATTGGTCCGATTTGCTCAACAATAGGTCTTAATGGAGCTTTAGATATTACGAAATTGAAAATAATTAAGAGTTCTTAGCGCTCATTTGTAAAAAATAAACTATATTTGCAATTGGAATAATTATCTCTTAATTAGAGTCTTGGATGATTACTTAGCAAGAATGACACCAGTTCATTAATAAACAGTCTCTTAATAAATGCGAATAGTGCTTACGCTAAAGACTCTTTTTGTTCGGCAAATTACTAAAGCGATGAAAGGATTAAAGAGTTGGCTTTATCTACAACTGAGGTGTCGAGGCTTGCGAGATAGATTTGGGTTGTAGTCTCGCTGTCGTGTCCCATTCCCTCGCTGATTACACTTAATGGTATTCCTTTCGCTTTGGCTGCTGATGCCCAACTATGGCGGGCTACATATAGAGTCAGAGGTATGGAGATACCAATCTTCCTGGCTATCGTTTTTAAGTTATGGTTGATGTTATATCCCACATTCCGATAGGTATATCGCTCATTGGTGCCTTTGTTTTTGATGATAGGGAGGAGATAATCGGTACTGTTTTCAGGATACTTGTCAAGTATCATCTGCATCTCTTCGGTCCACTCTATGATTAGCATTTGTCCTGTTTTTTTTCGA
>JAAVEW010000009.1 GCA_014801075.1 Barnesiella sp.
TCATTTACTATCTTTGTGGAAAGATTGCGAGAGTCAGTGGCATTTGAGGAAGAACCTCCACTGTGAGCCGCAAGAACACTCCCTGAGGTCGGTTTCTCATTAGCGCGATTCGGCTGACCTTTGACGGGAGTATTTTTTTGCTCAAACATTTCCATCGCGACCTCATTGCTGACCTCTACTACATCGAGGCCCGCCGACTTAACAAGCCCCGCTGCAACGTCATATGCTTCAGCGGTACCAACTCGGCCCTCAGTAGTCTTACCAACACTAAATTGCGGCGTAGCATCAGCCGAACTTTCGGCATCAGCCCCTCGTTTATCTATTGATTCATCGACTGAAAGTCGCTTTGCATCCTTTGAAATTTGATTATTGGCAAATAAATTATTATCTTTGCCGACAGAAATGGAACTGAGATTGTCCGAAGGCGCTACGGGCGTAGAGGGAGAGGCAATAGGCATCAACCCGTCGGAACTATCAGTTCCTTTTTTCTTTTTGTACATCGTTTGAAACGCAAGTGATTTACGGCTTTCGCGTTTCTCTTCCAAATAATATACATATCCGTCACCAAACTCCTTCTCATAAATGATAACCTCATTGCCGGTACTGCGGGAACGATTTGGAGATTTTGTTATATGGTCATAGCTTTCGAGGATGTCGGGAATTCGAGCATAGTCTTCAGGGGTAATGGCGATTTGTCCCATACGTTCCTCAATGCGTGGGTCACCGTGGTGCTTCTGATTGTGTGCTACTGCCGAGGACTCAAACGAATGAACCCACGTATCATCCACCTCTATACCATTATCGGCAAAGTCCTTGGCTTGGCGTTTGGTTATGCCTCCAATCACGGCACGCTCAACACGATTTTTGACGCTCTTGGCAAAGTCTATGATGCGAGAAATCGCCGAACGCTGCTCCTCTCGTGTTGTCGGTACCGTGCGGTCATACTTAGGCACGGATGTGGACCGTTCACCCGTTTCGGGCGACGGCGTTACGACTGGCGCGGGTGTGCCCTCAGATGCAGGGTCATACTCCCCACCACCTTGGCCGCGAACCGTGCCGGATTCTGTGCCCGCAGGCTTTTCGCCTCTTCCAGCGTTATCAGCCGATGGTCCAGGCAATACTTCAATGCTTCGGCCACCGTCGGCCTCTTTTCGTTCTGTTTCTCTTCCATGTCTTTCATTGTTTAATTCATTAACGCGATATTCGGCGAACATATTGTCGACCGCACGCAAAGTTTCTTCATCTATGCCGGCATACTCCGATTCGAGCTGCTCGATGTAGGCGTCGTACTCCTGCCGGCTCATGTGGTAGCGCTCCTGATACATCGTCTCCTCCTGCCCGTTCATGTGCTCTACCCATTGGTCGTAATACTCCTGAGCCTGACGGATTCGGTTGTTTGCAATGTAGCCGCGTATGTCGCCCACTGTGTGGCTCTGCTGAATGACATCAATCAGGGCGTTCAGCGCCTCGGCATTTTCATACGGTATGCCATACGACTCACACACCTGCTGCATCTCATCTTCGGCGAGCGATTCAATGGAGCGGCCGCCCTTCTCTGCACGGGCAAATAGTCCGAACAGTTTGCGCTGCTCGCCGGCACCTCCACCCGTCACGGCACGGAATCCTCGCTTTACGCCATCGTCCTGTGGGAGTACCTTATTAGTCGACAGCACAAATGCCGCCGCCTCGTGAATATCCTGCGGCTCACTATGCTGCAGTATCTCCACGGCTTCGGGAACTTCCCTGACAATATCGGCAGTCTCCCTTACCTTGCCGTCAAGTTTCTGCAACTGCTCGCGCCATGCTTGCTCTGCCTCCTTCTCCTGCCGGGCAATGAGAGCCTTCGCTTCCTGCTCGGCTTTGACGCGTTCGGCTTCGGCCACGGCCCGAGCCTGCTCCCGCTCAGCGGTAACACCGGCAATCGCCTTCCATCGCTCTACCTGCTCCTGCGCACGCTCTACCTTCTCGCGCGCTTTACGTCGGGCCTCCTTGAATGCGGCAATATCGCCCGACGGCGCAATGCTCTTCAACTCCTTCTCGGCGGCCTTCACCTCCTTGTTGGAATTGGCAATCATACCTTCGGCCCATGCCTGCGCATCCTCTTCATTCTCCATGGCCTCTACAAGACCGTCCCACCCCGTCTCTTTATCAACGGCTTCAAACTTCGGCACTCCCTTCTCATTGACAGGAATGCGGGAGAGTGCGGTCTGCTGTCCGCTTTCTACCGATTCGGGAACGGTTTTAGCGGCCGGGGCTGCATTTTCCGTGGGATTGAGAACGCTTTCGGGCGTTTCGGGAACGGTTTCAATATCTCCCTTGTCATGACCCTTGGATGTTACGGGAATCTGTTCTGCACCATTGCTGCCTCTCTCTTCTACCGCTGATGTGCCGGTTGCGGCAGTTTGCTTGTCGGAGTCGGCTGCATTCTCGGCGGGGAGATACCCTGCAGCCCTCCCCTGCTCATCACGCAGTACAAGCTTGTCAAGCTCGTCGCGCTGCATGTCGGTAATATACCCGGAAGAGGCATCACTCTTTTTGCTCGTCTCGTTGACGGGCAACGGTGTCCATATCGTAACCTTATCACCGTCACGGTCCACGACAGCGGCATGCTGCGGCTTGTCACTGCCCGCAACTGTAAGCTGAAAAGAATCCCCGTGGTTATAATTAATGACCGCCGGATTAACAGGGGCAGCCGCCGCAGCCGCCGCTTGGGTCGTCATGGCGGGAGCATACTCATCAGCTGAGGCCGCGGCAGCAGGTCTGTCGGAGGTGGTATCCGCCTCAGGCTCTCTTTCAAGCGCGAGCATATCAATCTCAAGCTGCTCGCGTATCAAACGTTCAGCCTCGGCGCGGGCCTCGTCAACCGGTGTTGCGCCATCAATACGGTCAATCTCCTTCGGCGAGCAGGTCTCTACCTTGCCCGTCTTGGGATTGAACAGATATAATATCTTATCCGAGCCGCGCATCACCGTCATTCCGTCATCGCTGAGCTTAAGCTCTCCCTCTATGACATACACCTCTCTACCGTCTTTCTTCATCTTGGCGGGCAATACATAGCCGTCGGGGTGGCTCGTCTTGTCGATGAAATCATTCTCACGGTCAATCTGCTGCTGCGCGTCGGCCTCCATGCGGTCGGTAACACCTTTTGCAGTCTCGCGGGCCGTGACGTAGCCGGCGATTGCCGCCTTCTGCTCCTCGTCGAAACGTGACGCAGGTAATCGGTCAAGAACCTCGGCGGTCTCATCGGTGCCGAACTCCTCGCGCAGCACCTCGTCAACCTCCCGGCGTCCCAACGCCTCGGCCGCTCGTCCATGCATGTCACGGGCGGCACGCACCGCTTCGCCACGCTGCGCAGCTTGCACCATCTCGTAGCCTGCATTATGAGCCTGAGCGGCGCCCCGGCGTCCATCCGTCGTATCCAACTGCGGAGCATCGGGATTGGCCGCCGGCCCGTGACCCTGTTTGTTGCGCAACTCCTCGGGGAACAGCCCCTCAAGATACGCGGTGATTGCCTCACTCTCGGCCTCGGTGCGATGCGAACGCTCCTTGCGCAATGCCTTGTCTATGTCTACGTCATACGCGCGGTTTATACCATTGCGTATTGCCTCGGGGGTGGCGCCGGAGTATTCTTCCACGTGCTCCTCCATATAAGTATCAATCTCCTCGACCAACGCGATGGTGTCAGTTCCAAGTTCCTTAGCTTTCTCAGGGTCGGCGAGGTCACGGGTCGCCTGCTCGTAAGCCTTACGTATCCCTTCTGCATATTCGACACGGCCATGACGGCGCGCAACTTCCTGAAAGGCGGCCTCGCGCAGCTGCGATGCCACACGGTCCGATGCATACTGTTCGCCGACATCAACCGCATTGAGTTCCGACTGGCGTTCTATCCTGTCCATCTCGGCCTGCGCCGCCTTGCCGTTGTCAAACGTGCGGCTTGTGACTACTTCACCGCGGGCGTTGACTGAGTTGACGATAATGCGTCCACCCTCCAACGGTGTAGTGGTATAACCCATCACAGTAGACATAGGCAGCATGCGGCCCGTTAGAACGAAGTACAGCTTTGTACGCACCGCCTCACTGACCTTACCATTCTTCATGAACCGTTCCATGACGGAATACCCGTCAATACCGTCAAACTCTCCGATGCGTTCGGCCTCGACACGTTCGGCGGCGCCATCAGCCGGAGCGGCTTCCGCGTCGCGCACAAACAGTTCCGCAAGCTTGCCATAACCTGCACGGCGCAATTCCTGACGCTCCTCGCGGGTCAATACCACATCAAAGGGACTACGGTCCATCATCTGCGACAATCGCTCCTTGAAGCTGCGATGCTCGCGCTCATCCACTCCGCGTAATTCTGCGAGCGTCTTACCCACATTGCTTACGATGGCACGCATTCCTCCCGCCTGGGCGGCGTGAATGGCTTTGCCCGAGATATTCATTGCAAATATCGTTGCCTGCGACTCGCTCCACGCGTCCCACGACAAGGAGTTGCGGGCCGCATCGCGGGCGCTGTTGCGCTTCGCCTCGTCCGATTCATCGGCATAACCGAACTTGGCCGCGTACAGCTTGTCGAACCGCTTGTCGTCCATCGTATGAAACTCAATGATGTCCGGCATCGCAAAGATTGTACCCTCTCCTACCAATGACACGGGGACGCGCGCTGCATAGAGCGCACCTTTGCCTGCAATATGGTCGGTTGCCTTGATTGCCTTGGAGAATACATTGCCGGTGCCGGCACCCCATAACCCCATCGCCGTACCGAGCATGAGGCCACGGGCGCCGCGGCCCATCGCATGTGAGAAAGAAAATCCGTCATGGAACTTTCCGTTTGAATCGGTCCAACCGCCGTCAACAAACTGCTGGCGCATGTCGCCGAGTCCTTCAAACACTGCGAAGTTACCTGCACCGAAGGCTGCGGCACTTCCGAGACGGCCGGTCAGAAACTGATTGACAAAACGCTCTCCTACCTCTTTGGTTATATTCTTTGCTGTACCACGCGAGGCTATGCCAACGGCCGCCCTCGTAAATCCCTGCTTTAGCAGAGAGCCTGAGCTGAGCGACATATACATAACAGGGTCAAACATCATACTGCCCACAAAGCGGGAACCGTGATACCAACCGCCGGGGTCAGCTGACGATGCGACAAGCTCCTGACCTATCTGCGCGGCCTGAATGAGACTGCGTCCGTAATCGGAAGTAGCATCGGCATCGCGTATTGATTTATTGACCGAGGCATCCACTACGCCCATAGTGTATGTATTGACATCACCGAATGCGTCACCCAGACCCTGCAGCATCTTTCCGAAAAAGCCCTTTCCCGACGCTTTCACGTTACTGTCGTAGGTACTGATAGCGCGGGAGATTGACAGCACTTCGGCCTGCGCTGCCTCAATATCACGGTCGATTTGCGGCTTATTGTATTGCTGTACCGGGTGCTGATTTTGTATTCCCTCTCTCATATTTCGCCCCAGTTTAGTCAAGAAGTCCGCTTCATCATCAGCCTTTGCCCGTTCCTGCTCGCGCTGATACAACAGTCGTTTAACTTTTTCCTCTGCTTTCTGCAGACGATTGACAAGTATGTTGCGCTCATCGCCGGTGACAAACCACTTTATGTGCTCTTTGTTGGCAGGGTCGAGACCGTTCTGTTCCATGTAGCGTTTTATCTCCTGTCGTTTGTCGGGGTCCATGTTGTGACCGCCTGCAATTGCATCCACGGCACTCTGCTCCTCGGCGGTGAGTCCGTTCTGCTTCATGCGCTTGTCGAATAGACCGTGAAGTCTCGTCTGCTGTGCCGCAGCCTCCATTGCCCCGGCTTCGGCAAGGTTCGTTGTGATTCTTCCGTCGGGCATGAGCCACCGCGTCACAGGCTTACCGTCAACATACTCCACACCGTAAGGTTCGGGGGACGCCACGGCGGTTTTATGCGCTGCTTCCGGCGTTGTCTCGGCATCGCCCGTCTTGTCTGCTTCGGTTGCAGATACTCCCGCGATGCCAAACAGCTTGGTCGGGGCGCCGGCAAGTTGTGCCTGCAGTTTCTTTGCCTCGCGGTTATTTCGTCCTTCGGCGGTAAGCTGCTCAGCCAATCGGCCCATGCGCTCCTCACCTTCGCGGACGGTTTGGTTCATGTCATCCTGACGCATGTTCATGGCATGCGACGCAGCGAGGCGTTCCTGCAATGATGGTGTCCATCCCTGCGAGGCCGTGTCTGCCTCCTGCGCAGAAGAAGCGGGGACAGCCGACCCTGCCACGGGATTACCTGCGGGCGACGGCATGCCTGCGTTTGCAACGCTCTGCGCGGTGGCGCCGGCAGGCGAAGTGGCAGCCGGAGTGGGCGAAGAAGTCACGGGAGCTACCAGCGAGGTAAACTCGTCAATATCTTTCCCGACATTGAAACCCTCCCTGTTGGCTGTCTCATAAGCCCACTTGCGCGACTGCTCGTTTGTCTGCATCAGATTATCAAACTCGGCAATATCTTTGCCTACATTATATCCCCTACTGCTCAACTGCTCGTAGAGCCATTTTGTACTTTCGTTTCCCATAATCATTTATCTCGTTACTCCTGGTTATCGTCATCATCACTGTTTTTTTGTTGATGTATCCGTCACTGTGACGTGCGTCTCGGTTTGTCCGTATTTGTTTGGTCCCGTGGTCGTTCGCGTTGTCGGGGTTGTCAAGTATGTGCCGCCATACATGCCCGCCATCGCGCGTGCACTTGCCTCCGAGCCTTTATAATAGACCTTGCCGGGTTCACCAAATACACCCTTGTCATCTCGCCACGGGTAATCTTTCTTATTACCGCTACCTCCGCGGCTTTGTGGTGGTTGATATCGTTCATTCTTATGCGTCCGCGACCTGATTTCCTCAAGTTGAGCCTCCTTTATCTGTCTGTTCAGCTCGCGGTTTGCCTCTCTCTCTTCGGCTGCGGCCTCCGCGTCGCTGAGTTGCTGCATTGCGCGACGATATTTAATATCGGAGAGCTTCGCGGCGTTCGCGGCCTTGATGCTCGCAAGTCTATCCTGCAGGGCGTCGCGTCCGCGCTTGTACTCATTCTCCGCCTCACCTTCAATCAGCTTGCGTATTGTCAGTGCATAGTTGAGCGCACGGTCGGCATTCGCCTCCCGCTCCTTACCGAGTTTGTCCCACCGCTCACGCCATTTGCCTGTCATCGTGTCGGCAGGATTGTACATGTTGGGTGCATACTTCGTTGTGAAGATAAGATTGGAGACAGCGCTGGCCGCATCGGCAATACTGGAGATTATTCCCTGTGTACGCTTGCGGCGACGCTCCTTCTCAAGCTGCTCCTTTGATGGCATGCGCAACGCATCGACACGCTCCTGCAGCATATCCACGACATCGTTAAGACTTCCGTACGTGCGTCCCGCTTCCGGGTAAGGGCCGCCTGCGAAATGCGCGTCGACGGCCTCCTGCGCCGTTTCGGGCGTGTGGGGAAACTGCAACGCCGCCTGATTGCCGACCGCCACGTTCTCTACTCCCGTAGCCTCGGGGTCAGTGACCGCGGGTGAGTATGCGGGTGTCTGCTCGCCTCCCTGCCCTGCTGCGGAAGAAGATGGCGCCACAGCGCCGGCAGGTGCACCCGCCGCTACTCCCGGCATGATAAATCGCGATGGCTCGCTACTTACCGCAGGGTTTTTGACTGCGGACTCCGTCGCCGCTCCGTTGCTTACATTGTTGCCTGTATTGTTACCGGCATTATCGTCCTGCACTTGTGGCCGTACGGTATTCTGCATCCACTCCGGGCTGTCAGCCTCTATGACCGACCGCTGCTGCTTGTTATCAGTTGCCATAGTTTACCCATTCTCCTTTGTTAAACTTGGCATCGAGGTCCCCATCAAACGCATCGGCCACACCCGCGCCGGCGCTCGCCACACCCTGCACGGCCTGCGATATGGCATTCGCCTTGTTCATCTCAAGATTGTTAAGCTGATTCTGCAACTGCGCGTCAGTCTGCTGGTACTGCTGCTCAATGCTGTCTTTGCGGCGCTCACCGTTTACCGCTATCTGCGATGCGGCATCGGCCAGAGCCTCGTTGTTGGCAGCTTTGGCCGCCGCCACGCTCTCCTCCGTGCCACCCGTCACGGCCTGCACGCCCGCGGCCTGCTGATTGCGCTTGCGTATATTATCCTGCGTAATGGTGAGCACGCGCTGAGCATCGGCCCTTTGTGTGGCGTCCTCATTGTAGCGTCTGTCATACCAATCCTGATTCTTGCGCTGCTGCGCCTGAATATTCTTCTTTGCTTTTTTCATTGCCTTCGACGCAGATATGCCGCCAAATATGGCGCCGCCTATCTTCAATGCGCCTCCGATTGCGCTTCCTATCATAGTTAATGTATTTTGAAGTTATGATTTTAGCGCGAAGATATTCCACTATCTTTGTCATATCGTTTAACTACTGAAACACGTGCATGACCGACGCAACTTTTTTCTGCGATCCATGCGCACTGCGTGTTCCTCCGAACGCAATAATAGAGTCATAAAACGCAATAACATTAACCACAAAACTCAACACTGCAATGAAAGGACAAAAGACAGGCGGCCGCCGCAAAGGCACCCCCAACAAAGACAATCCCCTGAAGGGGTATCTTCGCGCTCATAGTCTTTCATACTTTGAGCCGAAACCACAGATTGACACCCAAGGTAATCCTCGTAAGATTGATTTCACCGACAAAGATGGCATAATCCTTGATACAGTCATTTTGCGTAATCCTGACGGCTCTCCGCGCATCATGTCGGACTTTGATGTTGATATGCTGACAATGCAGGCAAACGAGCGTGTAAGCGCTGAGCTACGCCTGCTTGAGTTTCATACACCGAAGATGAAAGCTGTGGAGGTGGATATGGATATGCGCGCCTCGGTTATCACTATTGAGGACCGACTGCGCGCACTCTGCGGAGAAACGGAAAGTGAGGATGAAAATGAATATGGAGATTAACGCCATCGACTTTCTAATTCATCTACTTTTAGACACTACAATAGTTTTACTCATTATACAAACTATGCGGCCGGTCCGTGAGGATAGGTCGCATTTCTTTTCGCCGACATCGCCTTATCGACAACCCTAAATCATATTACCGGGAAACCAAAAGCAAACCAAAATAAAACCAAACGTAAACCAAAGCGCAACCAAATACAAACCTATGGTTATTTTTTACGCATTTTTTTACGTTATTCAGCGCCAAAAATAAATCACAATTTAACCGCTAAAACAGCATATTTTCTCTGCTCAATAAACACACAATTTATTTAGTTAACAATTCACAACAAATTTATACGTTTAATTAACATTTAAACAATAAAAAAAGCGGGAAAAATCATGTCGCATAATAGACTATATATTAAATGGTTAGCAAAATATTTAAAAACCAAATGAAAACCAAACTAAAACCAAAACATAACCAAAACATAACCAAACGTAAACCAAAGGCAAACCTTCACGCGTGCGCGTAAGGAATATCCTTTTTAAGGAAGATATATATTAAGTCGAATATATATCTATGGAAATAGGAATAAAAATATTATACAGAATATTTTTATATGGAAGTCGGAATCTCGCGCGCGTGCGCGAGACCGTTCGCTTCGCTCCGACAACGCCGACATTAAAATTTTTTTGATTTTCTTTTGGCTGACGCATTCCTGCTCCGCAGGAAAAAGAAAAAGAAAAAAAGTTGCGCGCAAAAAAGAAAAAGAGAATCTCAAGCTCACTGACAGTATGGGAAGCAAACGCCCGGCTCTGCATCAAAACAAAGTCGGGCGAAAAAGATTGTAAGGGGAAAGAGGGGGGCGCTCAAAAGCCTTTGCCTTTGGTGTGCTCATATACCGCCTCGCGGTCAGCGTCCACGTCCTTTATGCGAAACTGCACGGCACAGCCCGTCGGGATTGTGTCGGGCAACTGCACGGCAAGCCGGGCGATGACCTCATCAACGGTCCCGAAACCGATGTCGCTGACCTCGGCAAGAACCTCTCCGCGAAAATAAGCACGGGCATAGACCATGCGCTTGGGAGAAAGCCGGAACAACTTGTCGGCAGGCTCATCAACCCCACGCGCCATTCCCTGCTTGCTCTTGGCCGTAGAGAAGAAGATAAAATCAATCACCTTGGCATTCAACTCCCATGCAGGAGTGAAATCTATCTTGATATAACCTCTCGTTATCTTGTGTCCATGAGAATGATTCATACCGAACGCCACCTCCGCGATGCTCGCATCACAGTCGTTCTGTGCAACCGTTCCCCACGTGTGTCGGAAAGTATATGCACTGTACCAACGCTCCTTCGGTATCCCCATGCTCTTACAGAGCTGCTTGATGCCGTTATTCACATTCGCATTGAAAGAGTCCGAGGACGTGAACCGATTGTGAAAGTTCAGCAGATAGGGGTCATCATCTCCTGCAAGATATTTCTCAATCAACGGCTGAACGATAGGTTCGACCCAAATCTCGAAGTATGCGTCATCAGCGCGGAACTTCTTTGTCTTGGCCCTCTTGTAGCAGATACAGCCGTTTCTATAATCCTCCTTGCGCAGCTCGTAGATGTCAACCGTATTCATACCGGCGAGACACAGCACCATCTTTGCCACATCGCGCCCCAGTTCGGGCAACGGCTCAATCATACGCGTTTCGGGCAGGGGAGCGGTAAAGAACAGCCTGCACTCCTCCGGGCTTATCGCCTTCTTGACGGTGCGGTCGCTCTGTGGAATCTTCACCCTGCCCCACGGATTGACCTTTATGCGCAGATTGCCGTTGTCATAGTCGTTATACTCCTCCACAGCGGCCTTGAACACCTGCCTCATACATACCGGGTACATTTCCTTTGCCCGGTGAGTATGCTCCAGTGATTGAATCCACCTTGTTATCTGCGTTGAGGTAAGCTGCCCGAACATGATTTTGTTCGTGCCGAAGAACCGCTCCATGTGTCCGAGAGCCTGCCGATAGTTCTGCGCCGTGCGCAGCTGATACCGGTCCACCATGCGGTCAATATGGCGACGAGCATAGTCGCTGAAACAGATGTCAGCGTCTCCTTGCGTCACATACTCGATAATCTGACGCACTGTCCACTTTGCGCAATCCTTGCGGTTGAGTTTGTCAGTATAGAGCAATATCATTCTCGCACAATACTCGTTCACGAAAGGGTCATTGATATTGCCATGCTTGTCCACCATCTGCTTGGTGACAATCTTGTCGGTCTTGATATATCCCGGTTTGGTATTCTGTGTCACCCGAATATAGACCTGATAGAACCCGTCCTTGCGCGGAGTTCTTACAACAGCTTTGAATGTTGCCATTTGCGTTTGTAATTATGTTTGTAAATTCTTGTAAGTGTTTTGCTCGAATGATATAGCAAATTTTGTAAGTTTTGCCGACACATTCTGCATGATTATCGTGCAGAATGTACGAATCGCCCAAGCGCAACTTAGGCGGTAAGCTCCTTTTTATCGGAGCGTTACCGCCTAAGTATCGGATTACGTTAAGTTAAGCTTATTCTTCGATGGCTGCCTGCGCCGCGGCTACGCGGGCGATGGGCACGCGGAAGGGTGAGCAGCTTACGTAGTTCATGCCGAGTTTGGCGCAGAACTTAACTGATGAGGGCTCGCCGCCGTGCTCGCCGCAGATACCTACTTTGAGTTCGGGCTTGGTGGCGCGTCCTTTCTTGACACCCATTTCTACGAGCTGGCCTACGCCTTCCTGATCGAGAACTTCGAAGGGGTCGGTCTTGATTACGCCGTGCTCTTTGTAGAATTTGAGGAACTTGGGTGCGTCGTCGCGAGAGAAGCCGAATGTCATCTGGGTCAAGTCGTTGGTACCGAATGAGAAGAAGTCGGCCACGGTTGCGATCTGGTCAGCTGTGAGGGCTGCGCGGGGTACTTCAATCATTGTACCTACCTTGTAGGGTACGCTTGCGCCCTTTTCCTCAAATACTTTGGCAGCGGTGATGTTGATTACGTCAGCCTGGTTCTGGATTTCTTTGAGTGAACCTACGAGGGGTATCATGATTTCGGGGTGAACGTCGATACCGCGTGCTTTAACTGCGAGAGCGGCTTCGATGATTGCGCGGGTCTGCATTTCGGTGATTTCGGGGTAAGTGATACCGAGACGGCAACCGCGGTGACCGAGCATGGGGTTGAATTCTTCGAGTGAATCAACTTTTGCTTTTACCTCAGCGAGAGTGATGCCCATTTCGTCGGCGAGCTCTTTCTGAGTAGCGGTCTGATGAGGTACGAATTCGTGCAACGGGGGATCGAGGAGGCGGATAGTAACACCGAAGCCGTCCATTGCTTCGAAGATGCCTTCGAAGTCACCGCGCTGCATGGGGAGAAGTTTCTTGAGTGCGTCGCGACGACCTGCTTCATCAGAAGCGAGAATCATTTCGCGCACGGCTTTGATACGGTCGCCTTCGAAGAACATGTGTTCTGTGCGGCAGAGACCGATACCCTGGGCGCCGAAGTGGCGTGCCTGCTTGGCATCGCGGGGAGTGTCGGCGTTGGTACGTACGAGTGTCTTGGTGTACTTGGCAGCGAGGTTCATGATTGCGCCGAAGTCGCCGTCGAGTTCGGGTTCGGCAGTGGGAACCTGACCATCGTAAACTTCACCGGTAGAACCGTTGAGTGAAATCCAGTCGCCTTCTTTGTAGACTTTACCACCCATTTCTACGGTCTTTGCCTCGTAGTCAACTTTGATTTCGCCGGCACCTGATACGCAGCATTTACCCATACCGCGGGCAACTACGGCTGCGTGAGAGGTCATACCGCCACGCATTGTGAGGATACCCTGAGCCACGGCCATACCGCGAAGGTCCTCGGGAGAGGTCTCGATACGAACGAGAACAACTTTTTTCTTCTTTTCGGCCCAAGCCTCAGCTTCGTCAGCGAAGAATACGATTTGACCTGTAGCAGCACCGGGAGATGCGGGCAGACCTTTAGCCATTACTTTGGCACGTTTGAGAGCTGACTTGTCGAATACGGGGTGGAGCAACTCGTCGAGTTTCTGGGGCTCCATGCGCATGAGGGTAGTCTTTTCGTCGATTTTGCCGTCGCGGAGAAGGTCCATGGCAATCTTCACCATGGCAGCGCCTGTACGCTTACCGTTACGGGTCTGGAGCATCCAAAGCTTGCCGTCCTGAATGGTGAATTCCATATCCTGCATGTCGCGGTAGTAGTCCTCGAGACGGTTGGCGATTGCGATAAGTTCGGCGGCGCAGACGGGCATTGATTCCTCGAGTGAGGGATATTTGGCTGCGCGTTCTTCTTCCGAGATACCCTGGAGGGCAGCCCAGCGACGTGAACCTTCAACGGTGATCTGCTGGGGGGTACGGATACCGGCCACAACGTCCTCACCCTGTGCGTTGATAAGGTATTCGCCGTTGAATATGTTTTCACCGGTAGCGGCGTCGCGAGAGAATGCAACACCGGTAGCGGAGTTGTTACCCATGTTACCGTAAACCATAGCCTGAACGTTAACGGCTGTACCCCACTCTTCGGGAATCTGGTTCATACGGCGGTAGATGATAGCGCGTTCGTTCATCCAGCTGTCGAACACGGCGCAGATGCCGCCCCAGAGCTGTTCCCATGCGCTGTCGGGGAAGTCTTTGCCGGTGAAGTCCTTCACAGCGGCTTTGAAGAGAGTAACGAGTGACTTGAGGTCTTCAACATCGAGTTCGGTGTCGAGTTTCACTCCCTTTTCTTCTTTCACTTTCTCCATGATAGCTTCGAAGGGGTCGATGTCGGCCTTGCTCTTGGGCTTCATGCCGAGCACAACGTCGCCATACATCTGTACGAAACGGCGGTAGCTGTCCCAGGCGAAGCGGGGGTTGCCGCTCTTTTCAGCGAGAGAAGCCACGGTAGCGTCGTTCATACCGAGGTTGAGCACGGTGTCCATCATACCGGGCATTGATGCGCGCGCACCCGAACGTACTGATACGAGGAGGGGATTTGCGGGATCATCGAATTTCTTGCCGGTGAGGCTTTCAACGTGAGCGATAGCTTTTTCTACATCGCCTTTGATGCGTTTAACAACTTCGTCTTTGCCATACTGAGTGTATTCTGTACACACTTCGGTAGTGATGGTGAAACCGGGAGGAACCGGCATACCCAACAAATTCATCTCAGCGAGGTTGGCACCTTTGCCACCGAGGAGATTTCTCATCTCGGCATTGCCTTCAGCCTTACCGTCGCCAAAAGTATAAACTCTTTTCATTGCGAATTTAGTTTGTGTTTTTAAATATTGAAATATTATCGTAGTCAGTCAGGTGTCGGGCGGGGTTTGAGACTCGCCCAAACGGGGTGATAAATGCCATCGACCGGGCTTCGGGACGGCGTTTACTATTTGCAAATATAATGAATATGTTTTCAACGGCAAAACAATTCGGCATTTTAGTAATTTTTTTTGCTTTTTCTTTGCTTTGACGCCGGATTGTCGAGGCAATCTCATATTTTATGACTAATTTTGCAACAGATATTATTCAGTAAAAATTAATACAAAAAAGATATATTTTGGGACGTAAAAAGAAAGTGCTCCCTCTCCTTGAGGGAATCAATATAACAGATGTGGCAGCCGAAGGCAATGCCATTGCCCGTGTCGACAACATGGTGGTGTTTATCCCTTACGGTGCGCCCGGCGACGTTGCCGATGTCAAGATTGACCGCAAGAAGCACTCCTTCATGGAGGGCCATATAGAGCGACTGGTTGAGCCGTCGCCCATACGTGTCGAGCCGCGTTGCGAGCATTTCGGAGTGTGTGGCGGCTGTCGCTGGCAGCATCTCCCCTATCAGTTTCAGATTGAGGCCAAGCAGCGTCAGGTGAAAGATGCACTCGACCGTATCGCCAAGATTGAGTATCCCGAAATAATGCCTATCCTCGGCTCAAAGCAGATTTACGGCTACCGCAACAAGATGGAATATACATTCTCCAACCGTTGCTGGCTAACCTTCGAACAGATGCGTTCAGGCGAGGAGTTCCCCGACCGCGATGCGGCAGGATTCCATATCCCCGGCGCGTTTGACAAAGTTCTCGACATCAAGAACTGCCACCTGCAGGACGACCTCGGCAACCGCATCCGTCTCTTCGTAAAGAAATACTGCAAGGATAACAATCTGCCTTTCTACGACCTGCGCGCGCAGCACGGATTCATTCGCACTCTCATGATACGCATCGCATCGACCGGCGAGGTGATGGTCGTGGCAGTAGCAGGCAGCGACGATGTCACTGCGGTTGAAACTATGCTTAAAGCATTGTCAGAACAGTTCCCCGAAATCACATCGCTCCACTACGTGATAAACCTTAAGGTCAACGACTCTATTGCCGACCAGGAGGTAATCCACTTCGCGGGCAAACCGTATATCGAGGAGGAAATGGAGGGATTGAAATTTCGCGTAGGCCCGAAATCATTCTACCAAACAAACTCCCTGCAAGCCTACGAACTCTATAAAGTAGTAAGAAACTTCGCGGAACTTACCGGCGACGAACTCGTCTACGACCTCTATACAGGAACTGGTACGATAGCCAACTTCGTGAGCCATAAGGCGCGCCACGTCATCGGTATCGAATATGTGAAGGAAGCTATTGACGATGCGATAATCAACTCCGAAGCCAACGGTATCACCAACACCGAATTCTATGCCGGAGACATGAAGGATGTACTCACCGATGAATTTATCGAAAAGCATGGCCGACCGGACGTGATGATTGTTGACCCTCCCCGCGCCGGCATGCATCAGGATGTGGTTGATGTGATACTCCGTGCCCGTCCGCGCCGTATTGTCTATGTCAGCTGCAACCCTGCCACACAGGCACGCGACCTGCAGTTGCTCAACGAGGCATATCGTGTGGAAGCCGTGCAGCCTGTCGACATGTTCCCCCACACTCATCATGTGGAGAACGTGGTCGCTCTCTCGCTTCGCTAATATAATAATATACGCTAATTTAATAATATACGGGAGCCGTCCTGACTATAAAAGTTGTCGTCGGAACGGCTCTTAATCTGCCTGAGCGGCCATGAGTCTGCGCCACTTGAAATATCCGAAGAAAGCCACCACTGTGTAGACTGCATATAGAACGGCATAGAATGGTATGTTCTTATAGATATAAAGTCCTACGCAGATAGCGTCGACTAAAATCCAGGCAACCCATTGCTCGATATATTTGCGGGCAAGCATCCAGGTGCCTACAATGCTAACTGCGGTGGTAAGCGCATCGAGCACCGGCACGTTGGAGTTGGTGAAATAATGCAGCACCAGATATATCCCAAGCCATATTACAAGCGTGGCCGCGATGGACAATAAAGCCAAGGGAGTGGAGATATTAGTTATCTTCACTCCTTTCTTTTGCTTGGTGCCGCGCCATTTCAGCAGACCGTAGCCTGCTGCAAGCAGGTAGTAAATATTGATTGCGAAATCGGCATAAAGGCCCGCATTGAAGTAGACGAACATCGACACCATAGGCATTACCAATGCGAAGAGCCACACCAGAGCGTTGGCATGATACTCGAAATAGAGGTAGCCTAATCCGAGAAGAAGTCCGACCAGCTCTAAAGCATGGTCGGACAAGTATGAGAAAATTAAATCCACGTTTATTTTTGTTCTTTAAATTTATGTTGCATTGCCCGATTGTGACGGGCACAGACAATGCAGAGTAATATTTAGAAGTTTACAGTCACCGAGCCTATTACATTAATCGGAGCCTGAGCTGAGTAGCCGGTGTAACTATATATAACCTTCTCACCCGCTTCGTCAACGTAGTATCCGGAACCGGCATAACCGTTGTTTTCATATTTCTCGCTGAAGAGATTGTTGACCGTGAAACCGACTCTCACGCTCTTGAGTCCCTCGATGCTGAAAGTGTAACCCAGCATAAGGTTGCTCACGAAATAAGGATCGAGCGACTGGTCGCGCTGCTCGGAGTTGGTTAGGTACTGACGCGACACGTAGTGGGAACGGAGCGAAGCGTCAAAGCTCTTCCACGTAAAGTTAAACTCATTGTTGAGTATGAAATCGGGAGAGAACGATATGCGGCTCGAACCGCGATTGATAGTTATATAGCTCGCGTAGTCATTGTCATCGTAGATATATTCCACAAAATCCTTTATGCGATTGCGGGAAAGCGTGGCATTGATATTCCAGTCAAACCATTGGCACGGCTTCAATCCGAGCTGCAGCTCGATACCGGCGCGGTAGCTTGAGCTGACATTCTCCGAAACGGGGTTGCCCGTATCGGATAGCTGACCGGTGGCCACAAGCTGATCCTTATAGTACATGTAGTAAAGGTTGACACCAGCCGAGAGCATACCGCGCACGAAAGTGTAGCCCGCCTCGTAGTCAAACAATCGCTCGGCTACGGGTTCTCGTCCCGGAGGACAGTCTATAAAGTTGTTACGGGTCGGTTCCTTGTGGGCCACTGACCATGAGGCGAACGCGCGATGATACTTGCCGAATGTGTAGTTCAAACCGGCCTTGGGGTTAAAGAAGTCAAACTTTCGGTCGATATTGAGTCGACCCATTGCGCCGATATTGTAGTCGTAGGTATCGGATGCTCCCTTAATGGTATATGTAATGTGGCGATACTGCATGTCGATATAGGCCGACAGGTCGGTCGTGAGGTCAACGTTGGCGCGAGCGTAAATGTTGCCGTCAATCTTGTGGCCCGTGTTGCGGTAATATTGCTGTAGCGGATCGATGTCGCCTACATAATTGCGGACCCAAGCCACCTGTCCGAAGTGACTGCCGTGGTAGGCGTTGAGCGCGCCACCTACTACCCCACTGACTTTACGGCCTGAGTAGGTAAGGTTGAAGAGGCCGCCGCCGAAACCGTTGTCCATCTTTTTAATGCGCACGAGGTCCGATTTCTTGACCGTTTCCGTAGTGACAGTCCCGTCGGGATTTACGGTGGTTACGTCAAACGGTTGTAAGCCGTATTCTATCAGCGACCTGCGCGTTTTGTACTGCTCATAGTTACCGTCCCCTTTGGTGTAGTGCAGTGCAGCGTCAAATGCGAGCGATGATGAGAAACGGTGTCGGCCAAGCAGTTGAAAATTGTGCTGCGTGTAGTTGTCATACTGATTGGGATAGTAAGCACGGTTACCATCCTTGTCGGTATATTCGCCGCAGGGATTATAACGGCGTCCATATTCAGCCATCTGCTCTTTTGAGGCGTAATCCCAGGCCATGTAGGTGCGTTCTTTGCCACCATAGGCAAGGAGTCGCAATGATGAAGCGCCGGAATAGTAACCTACCTGAGCGAAATAGGAATAGAGATCGGATGTTGCGCGGTCGATATAACCGTCAGTTCCGACATTTGACAATCTTGTCTCCACTGACCAATGGTCGTGGATGATACCCGTACCGGCCTTGATTGATTCCTTGTGGGTATTGTACATGCCATACGAACCGCTGAACGAGGCGTATGGGTCGCGTGACGGAGTGTCGGTCACCATATTGATAGAGCCGCCGAATGCTCCGGCACCGTTGGTTGATGTTCCGACTCCGCGTTGCACCTGGAAGTCCTTAACCGAGGATGCAATGTCGGGAAGGTCAACCCAGTAGACATTATGGCTCTCCGGGTCATTCACCGGTACGCCGTTTGACGTGACGTTGATACGCGAACCATCCGTGCCGCGAACTCGTATAGAGGTGTATCCTATACCGCCTCCCGCATCGGATGTGGTCACTACCGACGGCGTCATGGCAAGCAGATACGGGACATCGACGCCCGTGTTGAGACGTTCGATTTCCTTCGCCGTGACATTGGTGTAAGCAACAGGTGTTTTGGCATCGGCTCGCTGAGCCACAACTGCAACCTCTTTGAGGTTGACTGCTGACATCGAATCGGCATCCTCAGCCGTCGAGGTCAGCTCGGCTGCCTCCATTACCGGCACACAGCCGATAGTGGCAGCAATCGTCAGAACTGACAATTTCTCCATTCGTTTTTATTCTCTACGCCGGTATTACCCGGATCAGGTTCTAAGGGTATAATCTCAGCCCGAAATTGAGCACCCCTATAAAATATGTTAACTGTGACACAAAGGTAGGCTTTTTTATCTTAGAAAAGAAATATTCTGTTTAATTTTGTAAAATTTTCAATAGGAACATGGATAATAAGCAGTATATAACCCGTCTGTCACGTCGTGCGACGCTCAATTACAAGGAGACTCAACAACTTGTCACATCGGCAATTGCAATGATAACCGAAGTTCTCTCGCAGGACGATTCACTGGCGATTCCCGCGTTCGGCACATTTGAGTCAGAAAAGAAGGATGAATATATCGCAGTTGACGAGGAGTCGGGACGCCGTATGCTCTATCCCCCTACCGTGACTGCCAAGTTCACCCCCGGAACAATATTAACAAAATCAATCACAGAGGGAAATCAGAAATGAAACAGACTATCGCCATATCAGCCTTTGCAGGCATGCTTGCCCGTCAGTCGGGTTACACTGTTGAGTTTTGCGAACACTTTGTGATAGAGATGTTCAAGACTGTCACCGATGCTCTTAAGGAATCTGACAAGGTGACTGTCAAGGGATTTGGCACTTTCTCGGTCGATGAGTCGGGCAGTGTGGCTTTCACCCCTGATGATACTTTCGCCGCCGATGTCAATGCCCCGTTTGATTGCTTTGAACCCGAGGTGCTCGACGACGATGTCACCGAAGAGATATTGATGGATGAGGGCGAGGATGACAAGCCCGCTGCTGAAGGTGTTCCGGAGGAAACTGAAGCCACGGCTGAAGAACCGGTTGAATCTCCCGAAGAGACCGAAAAAGAGGTAACCGAAACGGTTGTCGAAGAAGAATCGGTGGAAGAGTCGGAGGGTAAAAACGAGGATAACGCCGAAGTTGCTCCTATTGAAGAATCAGTTAACGATAACGAGGCGGAGGAAAACACTGTTAATTCAGTGGCTGAAGACGTTCCCGTTGAAGAGGATGCTCACGATGAAATCATAGATGAACCGGCCGAGACGGAGATTCTCGAAGAAACGGTAGTTGAGAGCAAGCGACGCCGACCCGTCTGGGCCTTTGTATGCGGAGCGGCCGTTGGCGCGATAGCGGGCGCAGCTGTCACATATATGATAATGTCAACTACTCCCGCACCGGAATCTGCGGCGCAAGAAGTTGAAGAGGAGCAGATTGTAGCGCAGGACTTGGGCGAAGTAACTCCGCAGTCTGACGTTGATAACGCTACCGATGATGTCACCGCAGCGAGCGACACCCTGTCACTGTCCGATTCTGCCACAGAAGCAGGTACTGCCGATACAGTTAGCAAAGAACCCCAACCCACTAAAACTGAACCCGAACCCCAAAAGACAGAGTCGGCGCCGGTATATGACACCGTGAAATCCACCTTGTCGCAGCTTTCGCGCAAACACTATGGAAGCTATGAATTTTGGGTATATATCTATGAGGAAAACAGGGATATAATTTCCGATCCGAACAAGGTTGAAACCGGCACACGTGTGCGTATCCCCGCTCCCGAAAAATATGGAATCAATTCCCGCGACAAAGCGAGCATAAGAAAAGCCAAGCAGAAAGCAGGCGAGATTTCCCGCGAAACCGCCAGATAAACGAGCTACATCCTGTCATGAGGTTAGTATTACTACCTATGAGGTTGTAATTGCGTCAAAAAT
This sequence comes from Barnesiella sp., assembly GCA_014801075.1. Lineage (GTDB taxonomy): Bacteria > Bacteroidota > Bacteroidia > Bacteroidales > Muribaculaceae > JAGBWK01. The sequence goes on from JAAVEW010000009.1 coordinate 20,622, forward strand.
AAATATGGAGCCGGTTAGTCAGCAAATGACTAAACCGGAGTCACGAGCATGGGGATGTCGGCGTGCAGGAGCAACTTGTGGGCCAGACTCGGATTGAAGAAGCGGAAGAAAGCATTGCGCTTCTTATTGGGAAGAGCCACCAGATTAACATGATGTTCGCGCGCAATGCGGCGGTAGTCATCATCAAGATTGCCAACGGCTATCTCCTCGGAATTAAAAGTGAACGAGGGGTAATGCTCGCGGCAGTATTCCACGAGTGATTTGATAGCGCGGCGGTCGTTGTTCGACAGTTCTTTCTTACGCGGTATATGCACGATGGTAACTTCAATAGGTATCTGCTTGAACATGCGGCATATCGTATCAATAGCCAGTAAATCCTCCTGCTCAAGATTGCAGAAGAACACGAGATGAGCAATATCGGTAGTGCGTTCAAGCGGATTGTTCTCCGGGATGCTGAGTACCGGGAATTTGCACGAGTCGAGCACTTCGGCAGTGACGCTGCCTACCAGCTCCTCCTCCTTGCGCTGCGCTCCACGTGTACCCATTACTATAAGCATGGGTGAAAGGCTTTTGGCCGTTTCGTTTATCACATCCTCGGGGACGCCTTCAAGAATAATATTGTTGAATTTTACCGGAGGGATATCTCCGTTCTTGATATGCTGCTTCAACTGAGTTTCAAAGAGATTCATCGTAGTGCGGGCCGACTGCATGAGGGCGCGCTCTACTTCCTGACTCTCGGCAAGCTCAAATGAAAGAGCATCGGTGAGCTGCATGCGCTTCGACAGCGCCGGGTTGATAAACGCGTGCAGAAGCATTATATTGGCTTTGTGGCGGGCGGCCACATCAAAAGCCATCAGAGTGGCACGCATCGAGTAATCGGAGAAATCAATCGGCACGAGAATCACCGGTTCCGACTTGTCGATGGGCGACTCACAATCCTGCGGAGTGCAGAATATATCGGAATTTTCTATGATACGCAGCGCCTGCGGCAGGTCAGATTCCTTGATGCGCACTCTCACTCCCGACGATACCACGGGAGTGGATAGATTGACATTGTGTAAAACGGCGGTCACGCCTTCGCGCTCAAGCATATTCTTAAGCGCGACAGCGTGATCGTAAGTGTGTATAGCTACTGTTATTAATCTATCCTCTTCCATAAGGGGGAAAGCGGGGGGATGGTTTGTCCCCGACTATGTTTCAATATAAGTAACGCGCCGGCAGGTCAGTTGTTTTCCTGCTCCTGCAGTATTTCAACAGCCATGTCGTAGATAGTGGTGTCGTCGAGGACAACTATACCGCCGTCAGGACCCGGCTCGATGTGAACTCCACAGTTCTTACCGAACTCGTAGTTGGCACCACCGAAATAATTTCTAACCGTCTGAACTGTGATATGGAGTTTATCAGCAATACGATGCGTTGCGCCGTCAGGCAAACTGTCCTTGATGCGGCGGAGTTCATTGAACGTGATTGTTTTAGTCATGATATTGAAGTTTTAATTAGTAAATTATTTCATTGGCTTTACCGTCAGCGAGTGGCTGGTAAAGTGGATTTCCTTTATTTTCCCCTAAGTTATTAATATATTCTGAATTTGCCAAATAAAGTGGCAACAGATTTTTATGTTTTACGGCATATTTTATATCGTGCATATGCTTTAACTCTCATTTTCAGGGCCGAAAAGAAAGCGACGTGTCCGAGCCGTCGATGGCCCGGACACGTCGCCCGGAATTTTGTAATGCAAAGGCTGAGCGGCTTGCTGCATTATATTATTTCAATTGCACTGCATTATTTCAATTGCATTATATTATTTCTATTGCTTCGGCATCAATCCATGCGCGGTTGTCGCCGGCGGCCTCCACTTCAATCCATTTCTTGACGCGGGGATCGTTGGGAGTTGAGAGTTCGCGTATAACTTTAACCTTGCTACCCTCGTGAAGCAACATGGCCTTTTGCGATTCATTGAGAGGTGTTGCCGGTGATGTGGACAACTGGGTGGCGTTGACTATCACAATTGCCTCCGTGCGGTCATTGGCTGCCGAAGCTGCATTGACCGTGACTATCACGGCGAGCACATTGACGATGAGCAGAGCGAGCCCCACGAAGAAGAAGAGTTTACGCAGGCGCACATTGCTACAGAATATATATCCTGCGGCAAAGAGAAGCACGACAACGAATATCACAATTGACACCACAGCCCAGCCGTTGGCCGAGAACATGCGCATCGAGCGGTCGACGAGGACATTGCTCATAGGGTCAGCGGCCTGCACGTCGATAATCTTGCTGTTGACAAATTCAAGGTTGGCGCGGGTATCTTCGTCGGTGGGGTCGAGACGCAACGCGCGTTCATAATTTATAATAGCTTTTGCCAGAGAGTCAACGCGGAAATAAGCGTTGCCGAGGTTGTAATATATCGCGGCCGAACTGCCATCCTTGGCGATTGCCTCGTTGTAGAGGCGGATAGCTTCGAGATAGTCCTGTTTGGTGCCGCGCATGTAGGCTTCATCGGCAGCGAGGTCAAGCGATGCTCCGGCCGAAGTAGCGACATCCGATGAAGCGTCCGCGGTTTCGCCGGCTGTTTCATCATTTTCAGCGACAGCCTGCGCACGCATTACTGCGGGACTCAGAGCTATCACCATCAATATTAATATCTTGTAAAACGATTTCATTGTTTTATACGGTTAAGTAAGTAGAAGTTGAAATTTATTTTATAATATCATTAGATGGTGTTTCTACTTATTTCTTGCTGACTGACTGAAGTTCATTCATGGCGTTGAACGCGTCGTCATACACATCTTTGAGAGGACGGTTGAGCGATTCGGGCGTGTAACGGGCCATCTCACACTCGTCGAGAACACCGATAAGGTGGGCGATTGTACTCTCGTCGGCACCATAACGGGTCAGTTCCTCGCTCACATTGCTGCGGGTGAGAGCCGAAGCGGGAATCGACAGTTTGTCGCTGATATATCCCCAGAGAGCTTTAAGCACGGCATCGTAGAAGGCCGACTTGTCGTTCTTCTGCATATATTTCGAAGCCAAAGCCAAACGGCGGCGTGCCATCTTGCCTGCTTTCGATTTACGCATTCCCACTACATCGGAGTTGGCCTTATGGCGCTTGACCGCAAAGATGGTGATAAGGACGAGAGCGAGGGTCAAGGCCGGGTATATGAGCCAGTAGAGAATGGACTGCGCATAAAGGTTGTGTTCGTGCGAGAGATTTTTATCGCCGGTCTTGATGTGGCGGATGTCGGTATTTTTGATTTTCACCGCTTTCTGGTCGGAGTCCTGACTGCCCACGCCTACACCCTTGGCAACGCTGATGGAATATGAGGGCAGGTCAATAGTCACATACTCGTTCTTTGACGGGTCGAAGTAGACGAACGGCGACGCGGTTATATCGAAGTCACCCACTGCATCGGGCACGAATGTGTATTCCACATTCATTGTTCCGGTCACAGTGCTTCCTGACACATGGGCGTCGACATCCTGATTGGGTGAATACTGCTGGAACTCTTCGGGGAATACCACCTTCGGAGCTTTGATATACTTGATATTGCCGGTACCGGTAATCTTGTAGGTCAGCGATGCGGCCTCGTTGGTGCGGAGGTTGGTAGATGAAAGTGAGCTTGACACGTCGAAGCGACCTACGGCGCCGTCAAATCCTGCGGGAGCGGGCGAAGGGAGAGGTTTCACGTTGATGACAACGTCGCTCGAGGCGAGTTTCACGTTGCGCTCCACAGGGCGGGTCATGTAGAAGTAGCCGTTGTCAATGCGCTCATATTGCTGCACCACTACGTCGTAAGCGCCGGTTTTAAGCGTGAGTTTACCCGACTTCTGCGGGAAGAGGATATATTTGCGAAGCACGACGGTTCGGTAGTTCTGGCCGTTGTAGTGCTCTATACCCACGGGATTGTTCTGTAGGTTCACCTCCTCGATAAGGAAACCTTCGTAGGCTTCGGGGCTGCTTTGCGCGAAAGATGAAATGCCGTCATACTTGGTGTAGAGTTTGAGCGTACACTCAACCGCTTCCTGCTCGTAGACCGAAGTCTTGTTGAGCGATGCTTTCACGAAAATATCGTTGCCGGTGATTGCCTTGTCGGGGGTCTGCGACGAGATGTCGCCGGGGCGTGCCGATGATTGACCCGGGGCATTGGTGTCGGCCGGAAGCACCGAGAATGAGGTCTCGGAAGTCTGCAACTTCTTGCCGTCGGCATCGATTGACGCGGCAGGTATTGTGTATGTTCCGGCATTGTCAGCCCTATATACATATGTGAAATCAATCGTCGAACTGGAGGTAGACACACCGTTAATCACCTGATAGGACTGCGAAGTGGACCGTGACGGACCATAAAGCAGCTGACATCCCTTTATCTCCCCTACCTTCGGGTTGCCGCCCTGTGCATTGGAGAGCCTGTAGACAACCTGAAAGCGCTGTCCGGCTATGACATTGCGCGGCGGTATGACATTGAACGAGGTCTGAGCCATCGCGCTCAATGCCATCAGGCATATACTTATAAGTAAAAAGCTAAAACGTTTCATTCTCGTTATTTTATTATATAATTAACCGGGCCGCATGAGGTTACCACGGTTTGCTGTGGTAGCGCGGCGATACGGGAGTCTGATTCTTTTCAAGACGCTCGCGGGTCTTGGCCTCGTTCTGCTGAGCGGCGTTCAGAATATTTTCGTAGTTCGACTTCGGTTGCTGCGGCTGTTGGGGCTGCGGCTGCTGAGGTTGTTGCTGCTGTTGGTTATCCTGATTCTGCTCTTTCTGCTGGTCCTGTTCGTTTTGATCTTTATTCTGGTCCTTATCCTGATTCTGTTCGTTCTCGTCCTGATTCTGATCCTGGTCCTGATTCTGCTGTTGCTGCAATTTCAACTGGGCCACGCGCAAGTTGTGACGGGCATTCTCATTGTCGGGATTGAGGCGAAGAGCTTTCTTGTACTGCTCGATGCTTTGGGCATACTGATTCTGGCTGAACAACAGATTGCCGGAGTTATATACCGAGTTTTCGCGGGTCAACTTGTCAGAGCCTTTCGAATACAGTTCTGAGAAAATCTTGTTGGCATTGAGTTTCAAGCCCATGCTGACGGAGTCGGCCGCCGTAGGAGTGGTCGGGTCAGGGTTGGAGGGATTGCCGCCCGCACCACCTATCTCATCGGCAAGTTTTACCATCGCAACGGCAAGATTGTACTGTGCGCGTTCGCTGACGGGATTAATCTCAAGCGCCATATTGTAAAGCTCGATGGCCTTCTGATAGTCTTTCTTGTTGAAAGCCTCGTTGGCCTTGAGTATCATATTGCGCTCCTTGCGGGTAGTCACAGGTTCTTCGGCAAAGAGTTCCATCGAAGCCGACGCTCCCATGAGAAGGAGTAATATTGCTATAAATCGATGTTTCATTTTACAGGCTTGCTAAAGAAGTTAATTTTACTGAGCCAACCGATTTTGCGGTCAAGCACGAAAATATCCGTTATAATCAGAGCGAAAGCAATCCAGAGGAAGATGTAGAAACGCTCGGCCGAAGCCTTGTATTTCACAGCACCGAGATTTGCTTTGTCGATTTTGTCAAGAAGGTCGACCATCTGCTTGTCGGCATCGGCATCGTTGCCGTTGATATAGTTGCCACCGCCGTTCTCGGCAATCATACGTGCCGCATCGGCGTTGAAGCGTGTGGTGACGGGTGTGCCCTCTTCATCCTTGAGGAATTCCGACGAGCCGTTACCCACGGGAATCAGTGCGCCCTTGGCTGTGCCGACACCGATTACATTGACCTGAACGCCGGCCTCCTTGGCCTTTGCGGCGAGGGCATTGGCCTGCTCCTCGTGGTCCTCGGCATCGGTGAGCAATATGATAGCGCGGTTCACATCCTCGTCCGACGAGAATCCCTGCAGCGACATGTCAATGGCAGCGCCGATATCAGTACCCTGCTCGCTTATCATCGAGGTGGAGAGTTCGTCAATGTAAATCTTGGCTGAGACGAAGTCGGTTGTGATAGGGAGCTGCAGCAACGAGTTGCCGGCGAATACCACGAGACCTACTTTGTCGTTCTCAAGATTGTTGATGAGTCGCTTGAAGAGATACTTGGCACGGTCGAGACGCGAAATGCCCTTTGCGTCGTCGGTCGACGATGCGAGCATCGAGCGCGATACGTCAACCGCAATCATGATTTCGATACCTTCACGGGTCTCCGAGATTTCCCGTTCGCCGTGGCGGGGACGGGCCAGAGCTATAATGAGGCAAGCTACGGCAAGCATCTGAAGAGTTATCTTGATTGCCGGCTTATACTTTGACGCCTCGGGCATCAACGGAGCGAGCGAAGCGGGGTTGCCGTATCGGGCGAGTTTGCGACGGCGCGCGAAACGTGCCAGCAGATACAGCGCCAGCATGAGCGGCAATACCGCCAACAGATATAATATTTTGGGGTGAGCGAAGTCCATCATTCAATAGATTAAGGAATTGTTCTCAAATATGTGTGACGTATGAGCACCTGCAGGAGGAGTAGGCCGAGAGCGGCCCATACGAGCAGCTCGTAGTTGTCCTCGGTATGGGAGAAACTGCTGACGTCGATGCTTGTAGTTTCCAGTTTGTTGATTTCGTCAAAGACATCGTTGAGCATCTTCTGGTCGGTGGCACGGAAATACTTGCCGTCGGTGATGTCGGCAATCTGTTTTAGTGTAGCTTCATCAATTACAACCGGGGCCGGAGCGTATGTTATACGGCCGAAGTAGTCAATCTGCGGGAAATCGGCCATGCCGTTGGCTCCGATACCTATTGTATATACCTTGATACCATGTTCCTTTGCTATCTCGGCTGCCGTAAGCGGTGCCACCATTCCGGAGTTGTTACTGCCGTCAGTAAGCAGGATTATACTCTTGCTCTTTGCTTTGCCTGAGATGATACGGTTGATTGACGTGGCCAGACCGTCACCGATGGCAGTGCCGTCGGCAAGCATGCCGTCACGTATGGTAGATATATAATTGATGAGCGTAGCCTGGTCGATGGTCATAGGCACACCTGTCAGAGCCTCACCTGCGAATATAACGATACCGATATTGTCGTCGGGGCGATTGGATATAAACCTCGTTGCCACCTCTTTGGCAGCTTCCAAACGGTTCTTCTTCTCGGGCTTGCCATTGTAGTAGTCGTGGGCAAGCATTGAGCCTGAGATGTCCACTGCGAGGACTATATCGGTGCCGTCGACCGACGATTTGCGCCAGTGGTCGTGGGTCTGCGGACGTGCCAGTGCCACAATGATACAGCCGAGCGCAAGCAACTGCAGCACGAACAGCAGGTGGCGGCACGAAGCCTTGAACGACCGCGGCAGCTTCGCGAACGGTGACAGCGACGAAATCTTCATCGCCGGGCTGGAATTACGCTGCTTGTATATATACCACGCAATCAGCGGGATATATATCAGAAACAGCCATAATATTTTAGGATAAGCTAACTGCATTGTCTCTTACTTTGATAATTTCATTTTTAGTTGTTGAAACAGTTGACTAAGCCTGTTTTGCGTTGTCGGTGTTGTCGACGGGATTACCTTTGCTGTCGGTGTTTCCGTTCTGGGCGGGGTTCTCCTTGTCGGCGTCCTTAACTTCGACCGGTTTGGTGTCCTCGACAAAGCGGCGTGCCGACTCAAATGCCTTGACATTGTCGTCGCCGAGCGGCTGAGCCTTGGCAAACTTCACGAAGTCAGCTATTTCAAGCACATGCTCCACAAGCTCCTTCGACATGATTTCGTCCTTGGAGTCGTAGAGAGCCTTGCGTATCTGCGTCGAGGTCATCTCCATAGCGTTGATGCCGAAACGACGTTCGAGGTATTCGCGCAGAATATCGGTAAGGCGGGTATAATACTCTTTCTGCATGCCGTGTTCGCAGAGCTGTTCCTCCTTGAGTCGGGCGAGTTTGGCGATAGCCACGTTGTAGGGTGGTTCCTGTTTCTTCTGCGGCATGCGTATGGTGACCTTCCGTGTGAGCAGCAGGTAAGCGCAGATGCCGCCCAATATTATAAGGAGACCGATTACAATATACAACCAGTTGTCAACGAGCCAGTCGGGAAGATAGTCCACGAGCTTGCGCTTGAACGGAGGCATGATAGTGCTCATGGGAGCGAGGTCGCTCGCGGCGGTGATAGTGTCGACGGGATAGACACGCAATGCCACACTGTTTGACAACACGGTGTCGTGACCGTTGGTGTAGAGCACCGGAGGTATGATGTAATCGCCTGAGTCAAATGATTGTATCTTGATTGTCGACCGCAGCATGTTGCGTCCGTCGGAGGCATCTTTGTCGAGCGTCGGATTCTGATAGCCGTCGACAACCTCCACACCGGGAGTCAGAAGCATAATCTTCTCCGCATCCTCCCCCTGAGCCGCGCCGTTCTGCGCAAAGGCGGCCGAGTCGGGTCGGAGTATCAGTTGCGGATTGCCTGAAGCATTCTCGTCGTTGACAGTGAGCTGCAGCGAGGCAGTGCGTCCCATGAGTATGGAAGCCGAGTCAATGCTCATCTTCACCGTGGGGCGCGCGGCCGACATCGCGGCTGCTCCTGCAAGGATAGCCAGTGATGCTACAGTCAGTCGGTATATCTCTTTAACTTGCATATGTATATATTCATATAATGTATATCACACCTATCTCGCGGCTCTCTTCTTGAAGAGGGTCATGAGAGGTGCTACATAATCTTCATCGGTAGTTACCGACACGAAGTCAACGCGGCTTTTACGCAGCGTCTCGACCATGCTTTGCTGTCGCTGATACCACCATTTTTCGAAGGCCTGACGCACCTTCTTCGAAGAAGTGTTAATCCAACGGTCGGCGCCGGTTTCGAGGTCGGACACGCGCATGAGGCCAACGTTGGGCATCTTGCTGTCGCGCTTGTCATATACCTGAATGCCGTATATATCGTGACGGTTGGCCGCGACACTGAGTGCGCGCGAGTAATCATGCTCGTCGATATAGTCGGAGATGAGGAATGTGGTACAACGTTTTTTAAGGGCGTCGGAGAAATATTTCAGCACTACCGACAGGTCGGTACCCTGGCTTTCGGGAGTAAAGTCGAGCAATTCGCGTATAATCAGCAGAATATGCTTGCGACCCTTTTTGGGTGGAATGAATTTCTCAATCTTGTCGGAGAAGAATATCACACCGGCCTTGTCGTTGTTCTGGATGGCGGAGAAAGCGAGAGTGGCGGCAATCTCAGCCATCATCTGTCGCTTTTCCTCTCCTACCGCACCGAAGTAACGGCTCGACGACACATCGATAAGGAGCATGACGGTCATTTCGCGTTCCTCTTCGTAGACCTTTACGTAAGGGTGATTGTGACGCGCGGTGACATTCCAGTCGATGTCGCGGATGTCGTCGCCATACTGATATTCCCGCACCTCGGAGAAAGTCATACCCCTACCCTTAAAAGCAGAGTGATACTCTCCCGCGAATATATTGCGGGAGAGACCACGTGTCTTTATTTCGATACGTCTTACTTTCTTAAGCAGTTCGTTTGCGTCCATGTGTGCGTATTTTCTGACAGGCGGCTGAAGCTATCGGCCGCCTGTCGTTGTAGTTATAAATTAGGGCACTTCGACTTTATCGAGAATATTTGAGATAATCTCGTCGGCCGTGATGTTGTTGGCCTCGGCCTCGTAGGTAAGGCCGATACGGTGGCGGAGCACATCGTGGCATACGGCACGCACATCCTCGGGGATAACATATCCGCGGTTGTGGAGGAATGCGTAGGCACGCGCAGCCTTGGCAAGCGAAATCGAAGCACGGGGCGAAGCGCCGAAGCCGATGATGTTGGTGAGATCGGGCAGACCTGCTTCTTTGGGATAGCGGGTTGCGAACACGATGTCAATGATATATTTCTCGATTTTCTCGTCGATGTAAATCATCTCGACTATCTTCTGTGCCTCGATAATCTCGCTCGGTTTCACGAGGGGCACGATGTTGGGCTTCTCGTTGGAGATATTCTGACGGATAATCAGACGTTCCTCTTCGCGTGAGGGGTAACCGATGATGACCTTGAGGAGGAAACGGTCAACCTGCGCTTCGGGCAGCGGATATGTACCCTCCTGCTCGATAGGGTTCTGGGTAGCCATTACGAGGAACGGTTCGTCGAGGGGGAAAGTGGTGTCGCCGATAGTGACCTGGCGTTCCTGCATGGCCTCGAGAAGGGCCGACTGCACTTTGGCCGGGGCACGGTTGATTTCATCGGCCAGTACGAAGTTAGCGAAGATAGGACCGCGTTTTATCTGGAATGTCTCTTTCTGCACGGAGTATATCATTGTACCGAGTACATCGGCAGGCAGAAGGTCGGGAGTAAACTGGATACGGCTGTACTTGGCGTCGATAAGCTGCGAGAGAGTCTTGATTGCCAGAGTCTTTGCCAGACCGGGCACACCTTCAAGCAGGACATGACCGTTGGAAAGAAGGGCTATGAGCAGCGACTCGATAAGATGCTTCTGACCGACAATCGTCTGATCCATGCCTTTTGTAATCAGCTTCACGAAATCATTTTTACTTGCGACCAAATCGTTCAATTCACGAATATTGACCATGGTAGTTGGTGTTGGGCTCATGAGAGTGAGTTTTATTTTTGATTATTATTTATATGCGTTATTTGTCTGTAAATATTATCTACTTCACAAAGTTATATAATAATAACGGTGTTTATGTGAATTTTGATGTTAATTTTAGCTATTTATTCTTTCATGTTTTTAACAATTACCCTTCACCGGGCCGACAGCAGGAAAAATCCATGTGGCGCCAAAAATATAAAAAACTGCGCCACTTGACGAGATTTCTCAAGCGGCGCAGCCTTTTATTGATTGCGACGGTAGGTCAGCAATTTATTATCGTGGATTAGTCTTCACCGAAAACATCGTCGGAACCACCGACATCCACACCGAGCTCTCCACTCTGATCAACAGTTATTTTCGTGCCGTCAGTCCAGTCGAATACCTCTTCGTAGAATTTGATTTCACGGCCGAGAATGGGGGTGAATTCGATTGATTCGTCAGCACCGGGAGCTACGAAACCTGCGCCCTTCGAGAAGTCAACGAAATAGTCGATATAAGAACCGGGTACCCAGAGAGAAGATACGGGGAATGCAGCCCAGGCATAGGTCACACCGTTAACTTCCTTGGAGATGGCATCGGTCTTGGAAGCACCGGTCTCTTCATCTATGGCATAAGGATAGATAACCTCATTGGTGATAAGGTTTGTGATACGAACGAGGAATGCGATATATGTCATGCCTTCTCCAAACTTGCCTGCTTCAAGAGTACCGTCTTCATTGACGAATTTTGCACTCAGTTTCTGAGGTATAAGCATGAAGCACTCTTTGCCACCGTCCAGGTTCGCGGTGTCATCACCCGACATGAGGGCTTGCGTAGTATTGTCATTGTCAAGAACTACAGGCTCATCGAATATATACTCTATCTCATCAGCCTGGGTTTCTGCGGGTTTCCAGAAGTGTCCGTAACCCGTATAGTCCTGGATATAGCCGTCAGAACCGAAATATCCGTTGCGACCTTCTTCGTCTAATATCTTCTCACCACGGAATACGTAGTCACCGGTATTGGTGATATTGCCGAATTTCACACCGACAATTTCGTATTTATAACGCACATCCTCGTTGGCTACCTGCGATATGAATACTTTTGTCAAAGCGTGAGTAAAAGTAAGTTCCTGATCATCTTCGTCGGGTTCAAGATTAGAGCCACCACTCGCGAAGATAAGGTCAATCTGTTTTGTGATATCTGTGTTAACAGTGAAATTTTTCAATTCCAAACCGCCGAACTTGTCGGTTGTGAAACCGGTCAGTGATGAAGGTGCATAAGCTGCGAAATAGAGCCAGGAACCATCGGTGGGATAATAGTAGGGAGTAGCAGATGTGAACAGAAGGCCACCTTCCTCACGGGTGAATTTTACAGGTTCGCCATTCAGGAAGTAAGGTATTACTTCTTCACCATCATCGGGGTCGCCTTTGAAACCGTAGACCATAAAGTCATCAAGGTTATAGGTGGAGAACTCCATCGCACGCGAAGGCTTTTGCGAACGCACGCGGAATGTAATGAGATTGGCATCATTCTTACCATTGTTGGCACTAATGACTTCCTCCTGTGAGCAGGAAGAGAGAGCCAGAGCGGCTGCTCCCATCATAAACAAGATCTTTTTCATGCTTTTTAATTGATTAATACTGGTTGTAATACACTAAAAAAATTAAAATTAGAAATTCATTATTTAATTATATTTTTTTCGGTTATTTAATATTTCTTACTACATTCCAATCGATTCCTGCGAACCTGTCCACCCTCCTACCGATGGGGCCCAGCCTTCGGTTGTCGTCGACTTGGGAAAAGCCACAGAATCGAGTTCTACCACACAGTCCGGGCTCTCCGATCCATGAATCTGATCAGTTACATCATGGACCGAGTTCCATACTGTTCCGTTGGAAAAGATAGCTCTTACTACCAGCACATGTGACACGGAGGAGTCCTCCGCGTCACGCGACCAGATTGAGTCTCCACCGCAGTGGCCGAAAGTGAGTATCTCGCCAAACAGGCCGCCGCCGGCGGTGGGCGACATACTGAACAGATGGGAGACTGTTTCCTCTCCGTTGACTCCGCGACCGGGGTGTACAGTTCCTGCCATACCCGAAATTGTCGCTGATACGGAGATCGATTTGTTGAAATTCAACGGATTGTGTATATGAAATGTATAATGATTGACAACAGGGTGCATCTCGAAACGTATAATTTGCGGACGCGCAGGAGACGTATCTCCGGGATCGCGCGCCATTATTTCAAACATCTGTATCGAAGCCACCCACATCGAGTCAGGAGTATGAGCTATGCGCTCATCTTCGTTGTGAGGATGCACGCCGGGAGTGTTGTTGATATCACCCGCACCTCGATGGTCATTCATTCTTATCCCGAATTTATCAAAAGATTCAGTCCCTACAAAACCGTGGCGGTCAGAGTCGTTGTTATGACATATCGCGCCATATATGCCCGGACTGAGAGTGATTGAGCCTCCGTCCCGGCCAAGAAAATCATATGTGGCTGCGGAATTTGATTTTGAACCGACCCTGAAGAAATAGACTGTCATCCCTTTTGGAGCAGCTCCCGGGTCGCGACTCCAGTCAAATTCCACTGTAATAGGTACTCGTTTCGACGGCAAATCGTAAACAAATTCACGATGTTCGCAACTCATCAGGACAATGAGCGAGACCAATATAACCAACAACAGTGCAATTCCCGAATATCGATGTAAAGCAAGACTTCTTATCATCGGTCACCCCCTTTCTTCGCGTTAAAGTTATCGCGACCGATAAGCCATACCAGACTTATTTCAGCTTTGGTGGGCCCGATCCATGTCTGACGTGTAGTGGACTCCCACAGATAGTAGCCGTCGGTCGGAGTGAATTTCTCCACAATTCCTCCGAAATATCCCAACCCTATTGTAAAGTCGATATTAAGGCGACGTGTGACAGGTAGTGAATAGCCGTATTCCACGCCGGCATTTATCATGCATCGATCCCACAGGGTGCCTCCGGGACGGCCACCCATGTAGGCTTTTCCACCCCATTCAACGTCAAATGTCAAAGCTCCGGCATAAATTCCCACATGATGACCCGTGAGCGGCTTTATCTTCGCCGCGTTGCCGAACCAGTAACGTGCCACGACATCACCGCCATAAATGCGCCAGTAACGATGTCGGCTTTCACAGCTCCACCAGGCATAATTCCACTGTGCGGCAACTGAAATATTCCGGCCGATATACACCTCCGCACCGATATTCGGTATGGCAGCTGCATCATACAACATATTGGTCTTAAGTGAGATAAACAGTTTGTTCCTGTTCGCAACATTCTCACTCGCGGTGGCGGAGACGTCGTGCGACGTGATATCCTGCGAGCCGGCACTGACAGGCCAAAAAAATATGCCGAATACTATCGCAATATTCTTTGCGATCTTTCGACAAGAATGCAACGGCCCGGTCAGATTCATATTTAATAGTTAAGCGTAAGTTTGTTCTTATTTTATCGTTTTTTGGCTCTTTTTTGCAAAAATACGACATGTTTAAATATTATGCAATATTCATACGAAATATTTACCTGTGCATTCATTTATATTTGGTATATTTGGACATTGAGAGGAAAATCCGTATATTTGTTGTTTGAAAAAATCTTCCCTCTTCCGCAATGAATTTCAAACTTAATTCAAAATATAAACCCACCGGCGACCAGCCACAGGCTATCGAGCAGCTCGCCAAAGGTGTCATAGATAATCTGACCGCACAGACGCTTCTCGGCGTCACCGGTTCGGGCAAAACATTCACTATAGCCAATCTAATAGAGCGTGTCAACAAGCCCACTCTCATATTGAGCCACAACAAGACACTTGCCGCACAGCTTTACAGCGAGTTCAAGGCATTTTTTCCCGAGAACTCCGTGCAGTATTTCGTGTCGTACTACGATTACTATCAGCCGGAGGCCTACATTCCTTCGGTCGACAAGTATATCGAGAAGGACCTTATGATTAATGAGGAGATTGACCGCCTGCGACTCGCTACCACCTCCGCCCTGCTTTCGGGACGCCGCGATGTCATCGTGGTGTCATCGGTGTCGTGTCTCTACGGTATCGGTAATCCTGAGGATATCCACAGCAATGTGATTGACGTGAAGGTAGGACAGAAGATAGCCCGCAACGCATTCCTCCGCCGCCTCACCGAAGCGCTCTATTCGCGCAATGAGGTGGAGCTTTCACGCGGTACGTTCCGTGTGAAAGGCGACACGGTTGATATACGTCTCGCCTACGAGGAGATTGTTGTGCGCGTGGTATTCTGGGGCGATGAGATAGAGTCGATACAGACGTTGCATCCCATCGACGGCGTGTCGCTCGGCTCGCACGATGTGTTCAACATCTACCCTGCCAACATATTTGTCACCACACGTGAACGTCAGGCAACAGCGCTCGCCGATATGGAGATTGACCTCGGCAAGTGCGTCGACCTGTTCAACAAGGAGGGCAAACCCCTTGAAGCCAAACGACTCTACGAACGAACGAGCTACGACATAGAGATGATTCGCGAGGTGGGCCACTGTCCCGGCATCGAGAACTACAGCCGCTATTTCGACCGCCGCGAACCGGGGGCACGCCCGTTCTGCCTTCTCGACTATTTCCCCAACGATTTCCTTACCGTCATTGACGAGAGCCACGTGACGCTACCGCAGATACGTGCGATGGCCGGTGGTGACCTTTCGCGTAAATGCACCCTGGTTGATTACGGATTCCGCCTCCCCTCGGCTATCGACAACAGACCGTTGCGCTTCGAGGAATTTGAGTCACTTACGCCGCAGGTAGTATATGTCAGCGCCACTCCGGCCGATTACGAACTCGCTCGCAGCGAGGGTGTCGTTGTCGAGCAGATAATACGTCCTACCGGATTGCTCGACCCTGTAATCACCGTGCGCCCCACCCTCAATCAGATTGACGACCTCATTATGGAGATAGACCGTCGCCGTGAACTTCACGAACGAGTCCTCGTCACCACACTCACCAAGCGCATGGCCGAGGAGCTCAACGACTACCTCGGCAAACTCGACATCAAGGCGGCATATATCCACTCCGATGTCGACACGATGGACCGCATCAAGATTCTTGACGACCTTCGCGCCGGGGTGTATGACGTGCTTATCGGTGTCAACCTGCTCCGTGAAGGTCTTGACCTGCCAGAGGTGTCACTGGTCGCCATACTCGATGCCGACAAGGAGGGATTCCTCCGCTCCCACCGTTCGCTGACGCAGACCGTGGGTCGTGCGGCGCGAAATCTCAACGGCACAGTCATCATGTATGCCGACAAAATCACCGACTCCATGCAGCTTACAATCGACGAGACCAACCGTCGCCGCTCCATACAGCTTGCCTACAACGAGGCCAACGGCATCACGCCTACCGCCATCGTCAAGGCCCGCAACGCTCTTATCGGATTTGAGTCAGACGAAGCCGGCGTTGAGACAGCAGCAGCCAAAACGCGGCAGGTACTCCCTTACGCGCAGGAATATCAGCCGGCGCAGGCCAATATCGCAGCCGACCCCGTACTCCCCTACATGTCGGACAAAGACCTGGAGGCGCATATCGAGAAACAGCGTGCCGCAATGCGCAAAGCCGCCAAGAATATGGAATTTATCGAGGCTGCCCGCCTGCGCGACGAGATTCTGAAACTCGAAGAGATGCTTGCCAAGAGCGCCGAAAGCTGACCGCAAAGCCAAACGAATTATATAAAGATATTTAAGTCATATATCCAACAGACTTATCCCTAACAAAAAACATCACGCAATGTCACGAGGTATCAACGAACATAACACGCCGCAGTCACTCTTCCTCCCCACTTCAGCAAAGGAGGTGGAGGCTCTCGGCTGGGATTATATAGATGTAATACTCTTCTCGGGCGACGCTTACGTTGACCATCCCTCGTTTGGTGCCGCAGTGCTTGGCCGCGTGCTTCAGTCACACGGCTACCGCGTAGCAATAGTGCCCCAGCCCAACTGGCGTGACGACCTGCGCGACTTCCGTAAACTCGGAGCGCCGCGACTTTTCTTCGGAGTGTCGGCCGGAGCTATGGACTCGATGGTTAACCATTACACGGCCAACCGTCGCCGACGTTCCGACGACGCTTATACTCCCGGAGGGAAAGCGGGAATGCGTCCCGACTACCCTACTGTGGTGTACACTCGGATATTGCGCGACCTTTACGGCGACACCGTACCCATCGTGACAGGTGGCATAGAGGCTTCGATGCGACGTCTCTCCCACTACGATTACTGGCAGGACGCTTTGAGACAGTCGATACTTGTCGATGCTCCCGCCGACATGCTCATGTATGGCATGGGTGAGAAAGGCATCATTGAACTTGCCGACTCGCTCGCCGCAGGAAAGAAGATTTCCGAAATCAAGGATATGCCGCAGACCGTGATGCTCCTTCCCGTAGAGGAGATGCCGGCAGCCGACGACAACAATATTATACTCCACCCCTGGAGCAGCGTGAGCAAATCGAAGCGCTGTCAGGCCGAGAATTTCAAGCATATCGAGCAGCAGAGCAACCGTCGCCACGGTGCCACCATATGGCAGCAGGTCGATGACCGACGCGTAGTGAAAGTCAACCCTATGTATCCACCCATGACCACGGGAGAGATTGATGCGGCGTTTGACCTGCCATACACCCGTCTGCCCCATCCCCGCTACAACGGCAAGACAATTCCGGCCTACGAGATGATAAAGCATTCCATCAACATGCACCGCGGCTGTTTCGGCGGTTGTGCATTCTGCACCATCTCGGCCCATCAGGGCAAGTTCATCGCATCACGCTCCAAAGAATCAATCGTGCGCGAGGCAAAAGCCGTTGCTGCGATGGCCGATTTCAAAGGATATATCAGCGACCTCGGCGGCCCGTCGGCCAATATGTATGCCATGCGCGGCAAGGATGAAAGCATCTGCGAGAAGTGCCTGCGTCCGTCGTGTCTCCACCCCAAGGTGTGCCCCAATCTCAACACTGACCACAGCCGGTTGCTCGACGTATATCATGCCGTCGATGCACTCCCCGGCGTGAAGAAAAGTTTCATAGGCAGCGGCGTGCGCTACGACCTGTCGATGCATCCTACCGGCGACAAACGCATTGATGCCGTCAATGCCAAGTACAACGAAGAACTGATTGCCCACCACGTGTCGGGACGACTTAAAGTAGCACCGGAACATACTGAGCCCCACGTGCTCAACCTGATGCGCAAGCCCGACTTCGAACAGTTCTACGCATTCCGCGACATCTTCAACCGCGCGAATGCCAAGCACGGTCTCAATCAGCAACTTATCCCCTACTTCATATCCTCTCACCCCGGCTGCAAGGAGGTTGACATGGCCGAACTCGCAGTCAAGACGCAGCGCATGAACATGCACCTCGAACAGGTGCAGGATTTCACCCCCACCCCCATGACTCTCGCCACGGAGATATATTACACGGGCATACACCCCTACACCGGCGAGAAAGTGTTCACCGCCCGCACCCCGGAGCAGAAACTCGCGCAGCGTAAATATTTCTTCTGGTATGACCGCAACTACCACAAGGAGATAGTAAGTTCGCTCAAGTCAATGCACCGCGACGACCTTCTCGCCATGCTCTATCCTCGCGGCATACCATCGGCCGGACCGCACTACGATCGACCGACCTCGCAGCGCGCTCAGCGCCCCGTACCGGCCGGCGTCCGTAACCGTGCAGGACGGCCCGACGAAAGAAAACGTGACGACAAGAGGCGCGACGACCGAAACCTAAACAAACATAACAAAAAGTAATTCAACCAAATAAATTTATTTATGAATAAAACATTAACAACTATTGCAATGGCTGCCATGATAGCAGGAGCAACCGGTTGCAGCTCGCAGAAAGATGACAACATCATCGAGCGCCCGGAGTTTAAAACGAGTGACGGTGTTTTCTCAATCGATGCTCTCGAAGCATTGGGACGCGTAAGCGATCCGCAGGTATCGCCCGACGGTAGCAAAGTGCTGTTCGGCATCTCCTACGAGAGCGTTGAGCAGAACAAGAGCAACAACGAGCTCTATGTAATCGACATCAAAGGCGGCGAACCGCAGCGTCTCACCACCTCGGCCGAATCGGAAAACTCAGCCGTATGGATTGACGGCGGCAAGAAAATAGCCTACCTCGCATCGGACGGCGAGTCGACCCAGCTCTACGTGATGGGTGCCGACGGCAAAGGCAAAGCCAAGGTAAGTGATGTTGAAGGCGGTATCGAAGGCTTCCTTTTCTCACCCGATGAAAAGAAAGTGGTTATGATCGGCCGCGTTAAGTATGACCGCACCCCCGCCGACGTTTATCCCGACCTGCCCAAGGCCAACGCCCGTATCATCGACGACCTCCTCTACAAGCACTGGGACGAGTGGGTGACCGAGATACCTCACCCCTTTGTAGGCGATTTCGACGGCAGCAAGGTGACCAACGTTACCGACATCATGCAGGACGAACCGTTTGAAGCCCCCATGCGACCCTTCGGCGGTGTGGAGTCTTTCGCATGGTCGCCCGACTCTCGTCAGCTCATCTACGTGAGCCGTAAGAAAACAGGTATGGAGTATGCACTGTCGACCAACAGCGACCTCTATCTCTACGACCTTGAATCAAAGAATGTGGAGAACCTTACCGAGGGCATGATGGGCTACGACACAGCTCCCGCCTACTCTCCCGACGGCAAGTACGTGGCATGGCTCAGCATGGAGCATGACGGCTATGAGAGCGACAAGAACCGTATCTTCATTCTCAACACTGCCACCGGCGAAAAGACCGACCTCACCGTCGACTGGGACTACACCGCCGACCTTATCGCCTGGGCCAAGGATGGCAAGAGCATCTATTTCACTGCCGCATACCTCGGTGAAGAGCCTATCTTCAACATCAATATCGACACCAAGGAGGTGAAACCCGTGATGAACAACGCCGGATTGTATGACTATGCGGCCCTCTGCCCCGTCAGCGACAATCTCCTCGTCACCATGCGCCACTCCATGCTTCAGCCCAACGAGCTTTGCGTAGTTGAGAACGGCGAGGTGCGTCATCTCACCGATGTCAACAAGGATATCTTCTCTCAGCTCACCATGCCTACCGTGGAGAAAGTGCTCGTGCCTACCACCGACGGCAAGGAGATGACTACATGGGTCGTATATCCCCAGAACTTCGACCCCAACAAGAAATACCCCGCCATACTCTACTGTCAGGGCGGCCCGCAGCAGGCTGTCAGCCAGTTCTGGAGCTACCGCTGGAACCTCGCCCTCATGGCTGCCAACGGTTATATAGTGATTGCGCCCAACCGTCGCGGTCTCCCCGGCTTCGGTACTGAGTGGAACGCCCAGATTTCCAAGGACTACCCCGGTCAGAATATGAAAGACTACCTCGCTGCTGTCGACTTCATGAAAGAGAAACCCTATGTTGACGCCGAGCATATCGGTGCTGTAGGCGCAAGCTACGGCGGATTCTCGGTTTACTGGCTCGCCGGCAATCACGAAGGCCGTTTTGCATGTCTTATCGCCCACGCAGGTATCTTCAATATGGAGACACAGTATCTCGAAACAGAGGAGATGTGGTTTGCCAACTGGGATATGGGTGGCGCTTACTGGGAAAAGGATAATGAAGCAGCACAGCGCACATTCGCTTCATCGCCCCACCGTTTCGTTGACAAATGGGACACCCCCATTCTCGTAACCCACGGCGAATATGACTTCCGCATCCTCGCATCGCAGGGTATGATGGCGTTCAACGCAGCCCGTCTGCGCGGCGTTCCCGCCGAAATGGTTGTGTTCCCCGATGAGAACCACTGGATTCTCAAGCCCCAGAATGCTATCCTGTGGCAGCGCGTATTCTTCCGCTGGCTCGACAAGTGGCTCAAAGGCGTGGACTACACCAACCCCTCGCTTCTTGCCAAGAATACCGCCGCAGCCGACAGTGCTGAAGTTCAGAAATAATCATAGCAGCTGACGCCGCCGGCGTCATGCAACCGGAAAACCGGACCGAAATCAACCTCGGCAATTCCGGGAATAATCCCTACGGAGGGTGTATCGCAGTCGATATTACGATACACCCTCCGTTATATTTGGAGAGTGGGACCAATAATTTTTGTATATCTCCCTAACTTTTTGTTATTTTGTGATGTAAATTGTCAAGGAGCTATATATATGTCGAAAACAGCACTCAAAAAGGAACTTGCCGGATACACCAAGGAGCAGCTTATTGAAGTGGTTCTCGACCTGTATGCCTCAAGGACAGAGGTGAAAGAGTATTTTAAATTCTTTCTCAACCCCGACTCAAAAGCCCTTTTTGAAAAGTTTCATAAAGCTGCTGCCAAAGAGTTATCGAGAGTAAGGCGCCGCACCTCGAAGGCCCGTATATCGGTAGTCAAGAAACTCGTTAAAGAGTTCCGCAGTTTTCAGCCGGCCATGGAGTACACCTACAAGCTCTATGACGCTATTCTGATCAGCGCGCTCTACAACGAGTATTATTACTACTTCACCGAAACGCTCTTCAAGGGAATATGCACCATGGTCGACGACTACCTCGAACTGGCCGACAGCAACAACGAACTTGACACGGCGCTCGATGCCATTCATCGGATTATAAAGACGGACAGCATCGGAAGCCGTCACTTCAAACAGAGGATAGCCGACGTGTGTCAGGCTTATGTCAACAGAAAACGTATTTGATAGAATTTTGATGAAACGATTACCCCTCATATTATTCGCGGGAATACTTGGCGCGGCTACCGTTGCGGCGCAGCAAAACCAATCGTCCAAAGCCTCGGATATAACCCAGAAGATAACCTCGTGGCGCATACTTCCACCGCTCGGTGAACGACAGGAGGCTGCGGTCGACACACTGTTTCTCAACTACGGACAGCGTTCCGTTCCGTCGGCTCAGAGCATCGCCTACGCCACCACCGGCAATTCCGGCGGAGAAGGTTACAACCTTATTTATTTCGAGCGTCCTGCGGCCTCCGACTTCTTCTTCCGCGACGCGCTCAGTGCATGGTTGCCATCGCTCTCCACCCAGCGTTTCTTCAATACGCGCATACCTATGACTCTTGCTTCCTACAATTTCGGCGGAGGCAAGGAAACTGCGCAGGAGCGCCTGAAGGCTGATTTCTCAGGCAATATCAATCCTCGTGCGCAGGTAGGCGGTATGGTTGATTATCTCTACTCCAAGGGTTCGTACAACTATCAGGCGGCGAAGCATCTTTCGTGGGGACTCTCTGGTTCTTACATCGGCGACCGCTTCGAGTTTCAGGGCTTCATTCAGCACTACAACGCTGTCGACAAGGATAACGGAGGTATCACCGACGACCGCTACATAACCGACCCGGCTGAGATACAGGGCGGTAGCACTTCGGTCGACTATAAGACAATCCCCACCCGCCTGAGCGATGCCCACAACCGCGTGGCCGGAACGCAGGTCTACCTCAATTCACGCTACAAAGTAGGTTTCTACCGCGATGTACTCGACGGTGACAGCCTAAAGCCGGAATACGTGCCTGTGTCAAGTTTCATCTGGACATTTGACTACAAGGACGCGCGCCACACATTCCGCAACCAGAATGCCGCCCAGGCCGGCGAATTCTGGGAGAACACCTATCTCAACCCGATGGAGACCAACGACAAGACTCACTACTACAGCGTCAGAAACACTGTAGGTGTCAGCCTCCTCGAAGGATTCCACAAGTATGCCAAGGCCGGACTCGCCCTGTTCCTGACTCATGAATACCGCCACTACACTCAGCCGGAGGACACGGTCAACCGTCGTCTCCCTCTCCCCGAGACTCTTACACCACTGCCTATCTCAAGCATACCCACCGAACAGGGTGAAAACTTCGTGTGGATAGGTGCGCAGCTCGCTCGCCGTCAGGGCCATATTCTCAATTATGATGCGACGGCACGTCTCGGCGTACTCGGTGAAGCAGCCGGAGAGGTTGGTCTCAACGGTAATATCTACACCCATATACCGCTGTGGGGCGACACCCTCAATGTGACCGCCTACGGCGATTTCTCCAACACCACAGTGCCTTACCTGCTCAAGCACTACATCAGCAACCATTTCGCATGGGATAACGATTTCGGCAAGACACGCCGCCTGCGTGTAGGTGGCCGCATCAATCTCCCCCGCACCGCAACCACTATCAGTGCCGGTGTTGAGAATGTGCAGAATCTCGTCTACTTCAATGAGTTAGCGATGCCCACCCAGTGTGGTTCGAGCGTGCAGGTATTCAGCGCATCGCTCGAACAGAACTTCGGTGTCGGCATTCTCAACTGGCAAAACCGCCTGACCTATCAGACATCGTCCGACGATGCAGTAATTCCCCTGCCTAAGTTTGCCATCTACTCCAACCTGTTTATAGCGTTCAAGGTAGCGAGTGTGCTCGACGTGCAGTTCGGCATCGACTGCGACTATTATACAAAGTATAAGAGCGTTGCATATCAGCCCGCTACGATGGCTTTCTACAACCAGCGCGAGGTTGACTGCGGCAACTATCCATTTGTCAATGCCTATTGCAATTTCAAACTGAGCAAGACCCGTTTCTACGTCATGTTCTCTCACGTGAATCAGGGTCTTTTCGGCGGTAACCACTGGTTCTCCATGCCAGGCTACCCGCTCAATCCGCGTCGTTTCCAGATGGGTCTCTCTATCGACTTCGCCAACTAACCGACGTCGCGAGCCAACCAATTGCAGCGCAAGTTTGTTGGTATAGAAGTACCTTACCATAAAATCAATACGTTATGGAACGAATGAAATTGAAAAAAGGGCATATCATCCTGTATCTGGGACTGCTCGTAGCGGTATTCTTAGTGATGATATTGACGCGTAACATTGCTGCGAAAGGACACTCGGCATCTGACAGCGCAATGGCGCATAAGGGTGATTCTATCCGTGTGGCCATACAGATTTCACCACTGGGAGTATCGACCAACGGTGACACTCTCGGCGGCTTCTACTATGATATGATACGGCAGATGGCACAGAAAGAGCATCTTGCCCTCAAAATCGACGGCTTCACGCAGGTGACCAACGCGCTCACCGACCTTGCCGAGGGGAAATGTGACATCGTCATATCCGACATTCCCATCACCTCCGACCTTCGCGACAGATTCCTCTTTACCGAACCGATATACGCCGACCGGCAGGTGCTTGTGCAACTCGCCGACTCTCTAACAGGTCTGCCTCCCATCCAATCGCAGGCCGACCTGCGCGGAGACACAGTATTTATCGCGGCGCACTCCCCTTTCCGTTCCCGTCTGCAAAATCTTTCGCACGAGTTGGGTGACACAATCTACATATTCCAGGACCCCCATTACGGCCCGGAACAGATGATGCTGCTCACTGCAATAGGACAGTTGAAGAATGTTGTCGTCAACGAGCAGACAGCCCGCAATATAGCCAAGGACTATCCGCAGCTCGACCTCTCGCTCACCCTCTCGTTCAACCAGTTCCAGTCATGGGCCGTGGCACCTGACAAGCCACAGCTACTCGACAGCCTGAACACGTGGATTGCCCGCTTCAAATCAACACCGCAATTTGACACTCTCGTCAACCGCTACTTCAATGAGCGCCCCGTAAAGATGTAGCATTCCGAATGTAATACCGCAACCACATATTTTCACGGAATATCCGAGATAAAGGAATCGGCCAATGGGTCAAAATAAAACTGCACTCCAAAAGTTTTGTGTTCAACTTTTGGGGNGCAGTTCAANGTTAGGCGGCCTCTTGTTCAATGGAGTATNGATGTTGAGATATTCTTATCGCCGGAAAGTTCGCCGTGCTGACNGACTTTCTTTCCATAATTGANAGTGTAAGTCACAGTCAGAGATATACGACGGTGATAGTCAGCACCAAACTGTGTCATCTTATTGTCGTACCAGCGCGTNGNCAATNTGTCTTCGCTAAGTTTCCATGAAGANNGGAATGGATTTACTATNGACAACTGAATATTCCAGCCACGCGAGGCCCAACCTGCACTTAAAGAATAGCCCATGGGCATCTTTCGTAGAAATGCATTTTCTCCATCTACATAGCTGCTGCCGGTGTCATAATATCCATTGAAGAAGAAACTACCAAGGAAATAGTTAGCATTGAGGCTTGCCGTAAACGGATAATGCGATATACTGTTGCTNCCGGTAGTCTTATAAAGCAAAATCCGNGGTGAAANAGAAAGAGACAGTTTCCCGTCCAGGAACTTTCCGGTAAGNTTGGTTCCNATCTGCNCNTGATTGTAATCTCCGTCNTTCTGATATTTCTTCAATATCANNNCGNCGGGTCCGTCAGGAGTATANACCGCTATCTGACGGNNGGCAATGCGAAACATTGTGACATATGCCGACAGCTGCCACATATTGCTTGGTAGCCATGTATAACTGATATTTGCAGAGGTGTTTCTCGAACACTTNAGGTNCGGATTGCCGGAAATATACATCAGTTCTGATTGCTGAATGATATTGGGGTTCTTCATTGTGGCGTCGGGCGAGAAAGTGGCANACTGAAACCAAAGGTTAATTGAATTTTTATGATTCGGAGCATATTGTACATTTATATGGGTAAAGGGATAGCGGTCATCCATAGTCTTGCCGTTGATATAATTGGACTCAAATGCATAACCGCCNTCTATGCTTCCCGATACTCTCTGCCAATTCATCGCCACGCCGACTGTTATGCCGGTGTATGCCTGNCGGAATCNATTGACNGCGTGNCTTGATCCGGCGTAGTCAATATTTGTGCGTCCACCGCCTGATAANACNTTAGAGAATAATGTGAATTTATCTGACAATGATTTATTNANCTGTATTGAANCCCGCAAAAACCANGAATCTTCATCTGCAATATTTTCGATAGATNCGGCTCCCGCAGAATAATTTGAGNATGTATTGTTCTTGGCAAATTCTGCCTGAAAGTTTCCGTTGATTGACCAGCCTCTGCCCGGCACCACATACAGTTCGCTATCCCAACCGATNACATTATTAGTAGAAGGAGATTCTGTATGATATGTTTCTGATGGAAACAGACTNGAAAAANTGACATAGCCGGATGTNTGGTTTATCGGAGTGTTGATTCGACGGTATGAAACGANATTGCGGAATGNGAAATTCTCACTCTTATTCCACGAAGCCCGTAATGCAGAGTATAAGCCACGCTGATGTTTTTNNCCGGTCTCTGTACCGCTTTCNCGTCTGATAGTTCCGGANTCCAGCCGNTAGGTCTCGTCCGAAACTGAGCCGAAATGNGGATTGTAGTCATAGTCACATGATACCATCAGGTCGTATTCCATCTTTCGNTAAGCGAATTTTGAGTATACCGAAGCCTCCCCGCTACGAACCATAAAACGTTCTTTGCCGCTCAGTTTCGTATATCCTCCATAGGNGTATGAATGTGTTATGAAGTTAACGACGTGCNGNGCNCGCTGAAATCGAGGGTCAACCGGAAAGTCAAGATATTCTATACGTTTTACGTCATTTGGATTTAGACCNCTTACATCCTCATCNGACGCAGGGTGAAAGTTTATAAACAGACTTACACCCTGATTGTCGGCNGTCTTTACNGTCTCGGCAATCGGATTCACACTCAACTGCGGTATGTTCATCNTTGANAGTAAAGTNANACCGTCAGAGGCAGTTGATTTCTGAATCCCGGAAGGAATATATACTGTCTTGGTCGCACTTGTTCTTTGAGCATCAGCTACAACGGTTATCTCACCGAGTTCTTTCTTAGATACGGTGTCTTGCTCTGCTATCTGTCCATACATAGACAGAGGGAAAATAATCAACTGTAGTATGTAATGTTTCATGTTGCGAAATTAGATTGAGTTGTCTTATTCAATCCTTATTCTCCCTTATTTAGTCTTAATCTTGCGTTTCAGGTACCCTATGATTGGCGTTATTTTAGTAACTTTGCATTGATATGAAACCTTTTAAGCTGATTCTTACNTCGATGCGCATCATAGTCTTATTGCTGTTTGCGGCAAATGTGGTTTTTATGGTGCAACTGTATAATTCGATAAAAGAGCGATATATAAATGATGTGGAGCAATGTCTCAGTCGCGCCGACCAGATTGAAATGGTTGACCGCATAATTGAAGCCGGACTTGGCGGAGATGATGATGTAGTCTGGATTTCGATTGGATTACAAAAATCGGATGTNGGTTTGGTTATGGATGCTGAGGAATTACGGAAATTAGATTACTCTCAGGGCTTTCGTCGAGTTGACAAGCAGATAATGTCAATGATAGCCCAACACCTTCATGACGGNAATTATGCCGACAGGATTGGGAGTCCTGACNTNTCCAAAATGGAGGANGCCTTTCGCCGCGATCTGAATTTCTCGGGATATTATCCGGAAGAAGTATATATCGTAGCTCCCGGCACGACATTGGAATNTTCNTCGGATTTGTGGGAAATCAAATATCGTGTGAACAACGACATTATTTATTNCGNCTTTATATCNCCTTTGACAGGCAATATCCTCCGGGAAATGGGNGGCGTAATTATAACTTCAGCTCTTATTGCGCTGGTGCTNACATTCGGATTCTGGTATCTGCTTCATGTCATTGCCCGTCAGCGCACCATCGAGGAGATGAAAGATGACTTTACCAACAACATGACCCACGAACTGAAAACTCCTATTGCTATCGCTTATGCGGCAAATGATTCGCTGCTTCANTTCCCCGACCCGAANGATGAAGAGCGTACAAAAAAATATCTTACAGCAGCCCTCGATCAGCTGTCAAAACTTTCCGGGCTGGTCGAGAGTATTCTCGCCNTGAGCATGGAACGAAGGAAAAATATGACTATGGCAAAAGAGAAGATAGACCTCAAAGAGTTCCTGACCAATATCATGGAACAGCAAAAGCTGAAAGCAGACAAACCTTGTGAGATTGTTTTGGAATGTCAGAAGGATGCCACCGTCGANGCNGACCCGACACATTTCTCAAATGTAATCGGCAACCTTATTGACAANAGCATCAAATACTCCGGCGATTCGGTNTCTATNATAATCAAGGCAGATGCNAATGGAGTTTCTGTAGCTGATAACGGNATCGGAATACCTGAAAAATCCTTACCCGAAATCTGGAGCAAATTCTATCGTGTGCCTCACGGAAATAGAAGCGNTGTGCGGGGTTACGGCATTGGNCTTTTCTATGTTAAATCCATTATTGACAAACATGGTTGGTCAATTGGCGTAGATAGCAAACTCGGAAAAGGNAGNAAATTCATAATTAAATTCAGTAATCAGTGAAAGANAAGATATTATTGGTAGAAGATGATTCTACATTGTCGATGATTGTTTCAGAGACTTTGCAGCGTGACGGCTTTGAAGTTNTGACTGCCGGAGATGGTGAGGATGGGCTGAAAAAGTTTACCCGACATGGAGCCGACCTTATTATCGCCGATGTGATGATGCNCCGCATGGATGGCTTTGAAATGGGGCGACGAATCAGACAGATTGACCGGAACGTGCCGTTGCTATTCCTGACTGCAAAATCCGAAATTGACGACATTGTGGAGGGGTTTGAACTTGGTGGCAACGACTATCTTAAAAAGCCCTTCAAAATGCTCGAACTGATAGTCCGCATCAAGGCATTACTCCGCAGAAATGTCAGAAAAGAGGATAATCAATTTGAAATCGGAGAATATACCCTTGACCTTTCGACACANATACTTTGGCANAAAGACAACGGTGGCATAGAGCTGTCGCTGATTGAAGCAAAACTGTTGAGGGAACTGATTGTAAACATGGGACACACTGTTGATGCTTCCACAATGATGCAACTTATATGGCAGCGCAATGACCCCTATAGTCGTAATTCCCTGCATGGATTCATACACAAACTTCGCCATTACCTCCGTTATGACACGTCAATATCCTTACTAAACCAACGGGGCATCGGCTATATGCTCACTATTAGATAAGTAACTATTTAAAATTATTTTAAGCAGTCACTTACTAAATTATGTTTATTTGAATACGAAAATCACCACCCCGATTACTCGCGCAGTACCTTGGGGTGGTGATTCTTTTATGCGTCACCTGGAAGACGCAGTATTTAATGGAGTCGATTCGGCAACAGGGTCGGCAATTCGAGACGATGCCGAATCGACATAAAGGCCGTTATGAAAGGGCGGCGATAGAAGCGCGGATGTTAGCGAGCTTGCTCTCGGCATCGGCCTGCTTCTTCTTTTCGCCCTCCACTACCGCAGCGGGGGCGTTATTGACGAAGCGCTCGTTGGAGAGTTTCTTCATTACGCTGGCGAGGAAGCCCTCGAGGTAAGCTTCCTCCTTGCGGAGACGTTCGAGTTCGGCCTCGGCGTCAATCTTGCCTGAGAGGGGTATGTTGAACTCGGTGGTGCCTACCATGAAGCTGACAGCAGCGGCATCTTTTGCTGCGTTGTAGTTGATGGTCTCCACGTTGGCGAGTTTCTTGACAAGAGCATCGTACATGGCTGCGCTGTCAGCAAGAACATTGAGTGTAAGCATTTCCTTCAAAGGCAGATTCTTTGAAGCGCGAACACCACGCACACCGGTGATAACCTCCTTGGTCAGTTCCATTTCAGCGAGAACGTTGCTGTCAAGGGCTTTGGGCTGAGGCATTGCGGCATACATGATTGACTCACCCTCACGACGCGGAGCGAGGTGCTGCCAGAGTTCCTCGGTGATGAAGGGCATGAACGGGTGGAGCAGACGCAGCAGCGCGTCGAAGTAGCCGAGTGTAGTCTCATAGGTAGTCTTGTCGATGGGCTGACCGTAGGCCGGCTTAATCATTTCAAGATACCATGAAGAGAATTCATCCCAGAAGAGTTTGTAGACGGCAGTCAGAGCCTCCGAAAGACGGAACTTGGAGAAGAGATCGTTGACCTCCTCGATTGTGGCGGAGAGTCGGGCCTCAAACCAGCGTGTTGCCATAACGGCGCTTTCGGGCTGAGCCTCGTCGGCCACTTCCCATCCCTTGATAAGACGGAAGGCGTTCCATATTTTGTTGCAGAAGTTACGACCGTTCTCGCAGAGTTTGTCATCAAACATGATGTCGTTACCTGCGGGAGCTGACATCATCATACCCATGCGCACACCGTCGGCACCGTAAGTGGCGATAAGATCGAGCGGGTCGGGAGAGTTACCGAGCTGCTTTGACATCTTGCGGCCGATTTTGTCGCGAACGATACCTGTGAAGTAAACGTTCTTGAAAGGCTTGTCGCCGAGGAATTCGTAGCCGGCGATAATCATTCGTGCCACCCAGAAGAAGATAATATCGGGACCGGTCACGAGGTCGGATGTCGGATAGTAATATTTAATCTCTTCATTGCCGGGATTGAGTATGCCGTTGAAGAGAGTGATGGGCCAGAGCCATGAGCTGAACCAGGTGTCGAGGCAGTCCTCGTCGCGGCGCAGGTCGGAAATCTCGAGAGAGTTGTTGCCTGACTTCTCGCGGGCGAGTTTCAGGGCCTCTTCCTCGGTCTCGGCTACTACGAAACCTCCCTCGGGAAGATACCATGCAGGGATGTTGTGGCCCCACCAGAGCTGACGCGATATACACCAGTCCTTGGTGTCGGTCATCCAGTGACGGTAAGTGTTCTTGAATTTCGCGGGGAAGAACTTGATGTCATCCTCCATAACGGCGTTGAGCGCGGGCACGGTGAGGCGGTCCATCTTGAGGAACCACTGCATCGAGAGCTTCGGCTCGATAACCACTTTGGTACGCTCTGAGTAACCTACCTTATTGTCGTAGTCCTCGATTTTCTCCACGAGGTCAGCCTTCTTGAGGTCCTCGATAATCTCCTTGCGCACGTCGAAGCGGTCTTTGCCGATGTACATGCCTCCGGCTTCCGAGATGGTACCGTTGTCGTTGAAGATGTCGATGGTGGGGAGATTGTATTTCTCGCCGAGCATGTAGTCGTTGACATCGTGGGCGGGAGTCACTTTAAGACAGCCTGTACCGAATTCCATCTCTACGTAGTCGTCCATGATGATGGGAACTTCGCGGCCTACTAGGGGCACGATGACACGTTTGCCCTTGAGCCATGAATAGCGCTCGTCGTTGGGATTTACACAGACAGCGGTATCGCCGAGGATAGTCTCGGGACGTGTAGTGGCTACAATAATATACTTATTCTCCTCGCCTACCACCTTATAGCGGAGGTAGAAGAGTTTAGAGTGCTCGTCCTGATAGATAACCTCCTCGTCGGAGAGAGCGGTCTGAGCTGCGGGGTCCCAGTTGACCATGCGCACGCCGCGATATATAAGACCCTTGTTGTAGAGGTCGACAAACACTTTCATGACACTCTTTGAACGGAGTTCGTCCATAGTGAAGGCCGTGCGGCTCCAGTCGCATGAAGCACCGAGCTTGCGGAGCTGCTGTAGGATGATACCGCCATGTTTCTCGGTCCACGCCCAGGCGTGTTTGAGGAATTCCTCGCGGGTGAGGTCGCTCTTCTTGATGCCTTCCGATGCGAGTTTTGCCACCACCTTGGCTTCGGTAGCGATAGATGCGTGGTCGGTACCGGGTACCCACAGCGCGTTTTTACCCTCCATGCGCGCACGACGCACAAGAATATCCTGAATGGTATTGTTGAGCATGTGGCCCATGTGGAGCACGCCGGTCACGTTTGGCGGGGGAATAACTATTGTATAAGGCTCGCGGGCATCGGGCACGGAGCGAAACAGTTCATGGTCCATCCAATAGGCATACCATTTATCCTCTACTTCCGAAGGATTATACTTTGTGGCTAATTCTTCCATTGCAATAATATAATGGTGTTTAAACTTGTTATTTATCAATTGAATATAAAGCGGATAGCGGATAAAAACCGCCGAAACCGGCGACATTACCGCTTCCAACGCGCAAATTTACAAAAATATTTGCAATCAATATCGACCATTTTAACGGAATATTCGCCGAAAATTCAAAAATAAAAATGTAAATTTGCAAAAAATATCATTAACCGATGACATCAACGAGCCCGAAGCCCTATCGGATAGGCGTAGCACTGAGTGGAGGCGGAGCAAAAGGATTTGCTCACGTCGGTTCGCTCAAAGCGTTGGAGGAGTACGGCATAAAGCCCGATGCTCTTGCAGGAGTCAGTGCCGGCTCTGTTGTGGCCGTGATGTATGCCGCCGGCGTTCCGTTGGACAAGATGATGAAATTGTTCACCGACGCGAAGTTTCGCGATTTCTGCGAGTTCACCACCAAACGCGGCGGATTTTTCTCCATCGACAAATTCAAGAAGTTTTTGCGACGTGCCATAGGCAACTACAAGAATATCGAGGATCTACCGATTCCCGTGCATATCGGCGTCACTGATCTTGACAACGGCAAGCCCGAGGTGTTCACCAAGGGTGACATTGTGGAGGCCGTGGCTGCATCGTGCAGCATACCTATTATATTCCGCCCCGTCGAGATAGATGGCGTGAGATACGTCGACGGCGGCGTGTTGCGCAATATGCCGTCATGGGTGCTGAGGGAAAACTGCGAGTGCCTGATAGGATTCAACTGCAGCCCTCTGCCCGACGACCGTTTCAAAAACAACGTGATGGACATAGCGCTGCGCACCTACCGTCTTATGCTCCGCGCCAATGTAAAGGATGATATGATGCTGTGCGACCTCGCCATAGAGTCGCCCGAGATTGCATCATACAAAGTGTTTAACCTTAAAGAGATACAGCAGGTCTACATCCGTGGATACGCCACCACCAAGAGTGCGCTTAAATCATGGCCGATGCTCGACCGCTATAAAACCAACACGATAACCCAATGAATACAAAACCCGTAATATATCAGATGCTCCCCCGCCTCTTTGCCAACAATAATGCCGACTGCATTCCAAACGGCACTATTGAGCAAAACGGTTCGGGAAAAATGAACGACATTACCCCCAAAGTGCTGCGCGCCATCAAGGACCTCGGCGCCACCCACGTGTGGTACACCGGCGTCATAGAGCACGCCCACGATGCCGACTACACAGCCTACGGAATAGCACGTCACAATCCCCACATCGTCAAGGGTAAGGCCGGTTCGCCCTACGCCATCACCGACTACTACGACATTGACCCCGACATAGCTGTTGATGTAGAGCACCGACTCGACGAATTTGACGCGCTGGTGAAACGTACCCACGCCGCCGGTATGAAGGTGATTATCGACTTCGTGCCCAACCATGTGGGCCGTCAATACTACTCCGACGCAAAGCCTGCCGGAATAAAGGACCTCGGCGCCGACGACGACCACACGATGTTCTTCTCCCCCACCAATGACTTCTATTATATTACGCGTCAGCAATTTTCGCCCTCAATCGACCTCGGCAGCGGTGATGATAGATACGTAGAGTTTCCCGCCAAGGCCTCAGGCAACGATTGCTTCAACGCTTTCCCCAATCAATATGACTGGTACGAGACCGTAAAACTCAACTACGGTATCGACTACGGCAACGGTTCGCATCATTTCGACCCCATACCGCCGGTATGGTTCAAGATGCTCCATATCCTCCGCTACTGGGCTTCGCGTGGTGTCGACGGATTCCGCTGCGACATGGCCCACATGGTGCCCCTCGAATTCTGGCGCTGGGCTATAGCAAATGTCAAGGAGCGGTATCCCAACATCATATTCATTGCGGAAATCTACGATATACATCTCTATCGCGACTTCATAAATATTGGCGGTTTCGACTATCTGTATGACAAGGTGAACCTCTACGACACGCTGCGCGGCGTGCAGTGCCACAACGTGTCGGCAGCCAATATCACTTCATGCTGGCAGACAGTGGAAGGTATCTCCGATAAGATGCTCAACTTCCAGGAGAACCACGACGAGCAGCGCTACGCATCGCCGCAATATGCCAATGATGCCGCGACCGTATTCCCCTCGCTGATTGTCAGCTCCATGATAGCTACCGGCCCCTACATGCTCTACATGGGTCAGGAACTCGGAGAAAAAGCTCTCGATGCCGAGGGCTACAGCGGACAGGATGGCCGCACTACAATCTTCGACTACTGGTCGCTGTCTACTATACGCCGCTGGCGCAACCGCGACAAGTGCGACGGCCGCATGCTCACCGACGACGAGAAGCAGCTGCGTGCCGGCTATCGCAAGATACTGCGCATGTGTAACGATGAGAAAGCTATCACAATGGGACGTTTCTTCGACGTAATGTATGTAAATTACGAGAATCCCAAATTCAACCCCCACCGTCACTACGCATTCCTCCGCAGCTATGGCGACGCCACCCTGCTTATCGCCGTAAACTTCGATTCCAATCCTGCTGAAGTGGAAATCAACATCCCGCAGCACGCGTTTGATATTCTCGACATGCCGCAGGGCACTGTCAAGGCAACCGAACTGCTCTCCGGCATCACGGCCGAAAAGACCTTTGCCGCCGATGCGCCGTTCAAGGCCTATCTCGCCGTTCCCTATAATGCCGCGATATGGAAAATCGAGCACAAAAATGTGGTCCCCAGGTTGAAAACCAACCGACCCCAGGAGGACACAGAGATGTAAAATCAGTAAATTTGACACTTATAACCATTCATTCTCAATAAAAAATCCAATGAGTACAAAAGCACTTCCCCCGTTCAAAGTCTTTTCAGGAACCAACTCCCGCTACATGGCTGAAGAAATCTGCAAGGAGCTCGGAGTAGAACTCGGACAGATGAACATTCAGCACTTCGCTGATGGTGAATTTGAAGTATCGTTTGAAGAATCAATCCGCGGACACGAAGTTTACCTCGTGCAGTCGACTTTCCCCAACAGCGACAACCTCATGGAGCTTCTGCTTATGATTGACGCAGCCAAGCGTGCTTCTGCCCGTTCGGTAATCGCTGTTATGCCCTACTTCGGCTGGGCACGTCAGGACCGCAAAGACAAGCCCCGCGTTTCAATCGCAGCCAAGCTCGTGGCCAACCTGCTGACTGCCGCCGGTGTAAACCGCGTCATCACCATGGACCTCCACGCCGACCAGATTCAGGGATTCTTCGATGTACCCGTTGACCACCTCTACGGCTCGTCTGTATTCATCCCCTACATCCAGTCGCTCAAACTTGAGGATATGGTAATCGCCACTCCCGACGTAGGCGGTGCAAAACGTGCCAACAACTACGCTAAATACCTCAATGTGCCCCTCGTGCTTTGCCACAAACAGCGTGCTAAAGCCAACGTCGTAGCTACCATGACCGTAATCGGTGACGTAAAGGATAAGAACGTAATCCTCGTCGACGACATGGTTGACACCGCAGGCACTATCACCAAGGCTGCCGACCTCATGCTCTCTGAAGGCGCCAAGTCAGTACGCGCACTCGCTTCACACGCTATCATGAGCGACCCCGCAAGCCAGCGCGTCAACGAAAGCGGCCTCACCGAAATGATATTCACCAACTCAATCCCCTTCAACAAGGATTGCAAGAAAGTCACCGTACTTTCTGTTGCCCGCATGTTCGCCGACACCATCCGTCGCGTCCACGAATATCAATCAATCTCTTCACAGTATCTCATCAAATAAGATACCCCGGATTTAAAATATCCCAACCCGCTAAACAAGGGGCTGCAGCGTAAAACAAACAATTACGACGCAGCCCCTTGCTCTCCATATTCGAGCACCACTTTTTATATTATAAATCAAAATTTTTTATTATAAGTCAAAATATGAGAACTAACTTTCTTTACGCCGTAGTCATTACAATATTATTGGCTGCATGCAATACAAATGACAAATACGATTCAACTGCGTGTCAAAACTTCATCGATAAATATAGTTACGAAATATCTTTCTTCGGCAACAGTAATGATTATAATACTTCGCTGAAAAATATCCCGCAAAAGGAATACTCTGAAATGATTTGTCAGTTGAAAGGCATTATAAATAAAGCCCACACCGAGTTGACCGAAATCTCCGAAATCAAGAGTATAACCGAGATGAGAGAGCAATACATTAAATTCAACGACAACATAATGCTTCGACAATATAAATATCTCTATGGAATAGTCGATGATGCCAATTATCGTGACCTCTTGGACGATAATAATAAGAAAGCTTACGACGAGTTACAGCAAATAACTGAAAAAGTCGCCAATCTTGACATCAAAATAAAACAACTAACCCGCTAAAACACCACTCAACCTACTCGGTGCGCCGTTTCTTAAAACAGTGAAGACTCCATTATATCCCTAAAGAATAAGACCTATAATATTATTGACATCAGCAAAAAAGCCAATATATAACGCGTAAATTAATATATAACAAGAAAATTGCCAATACATAACAAGGCGTCCGTCAGGCCGCCGATTTAGCAGTAACCGGGGTTGCCGAGCGAAGCGACGGCGCCCCCGGAGTTAAGTATATGGAGGATGAAGGCGCTCGAAGACCGCCGATTTACATGACTCTAAGTAGTAAATCGGCGATCTTCGAGCGCCTCCACTTTACTGATATTAGTAACCCTGCACGTCTTCGCTACGCTTCGACTGGCAGGGTTACTGCTAAATCGGCGGCCATCGGACGCCAAGATTATTGTCGGTAATTAAGTCTTAAATACTATCGTTGAATCCGACCCATACTTTGACGGGGAGAGCCGGAGGCTCGTGGTTGGATATTAGCCCGGTTCGGAGGGAGCGTAGCGACCGTAGGACCGGGACGGGGCCGGATCGGGTTGTCAACCATCATAATTCGAGCCCGGGACGGGCGTCTTGTGATAACGAGTTTGCATAGTCCTGCATAAACATTTAATTGCAAAAAATAAAATAGAGCAACGCCAAACGGCATTGCCCTACTTATTTTACAGCCTGTGGACTCCGGTATTTCCTTGTGACTATTTAACAGAGATTTTCGTAGTCTTGTTGCCCTGACGAACAATGTAGATGCCCGAAGCGAGACCATCAAGGCTATCGCCTACTTTCACACCGCTGATACTATACACTACGCAGGGGGCGTTCTCGTCAAAATCAGCTTCTATACCGTCAATACCACTCTTATCTGATTCCACGATTTTCTTGAAATTTTTCCAAGGCTCTCTGATACTGCTAAAGATAACACCATCTTCCGACATATAGAGAATAGCATTTTCATAAGTTTCCGCGGAGAAAATATTGGCATTTCCCTCAATTGGTCGGTCAGCAAAGTAATATACGGAGTTAAGGGCACCACATTCCGAGAATGCCTCGTCGCCAATTGTAGTGATACCTTCCGGGATGTAGATTGAGGTCAAACCACTGCAACCCTGAAACGCATTGTTACCAATTGAAGTAACTCCCTCGGGGATGTTAATGGAGGTCAGACTGCTGCAGCCCTGAAATGTACCGTCGTATATTTTAGTAATACGACCGGGAATATTAATTGAGGTAAGGTTGCTACAATTTCCGAAAGCCTCACCTGCGATTGAAGTGACACTTTCGGGAATGTTGATCGAGGTCAGACTGCTGCAATATTCGAAGGCTTCGCTACCGATTTTAGTGACGCTTTCTGGAATGGTAATTGAGGTAAGACTGTTGCAATGACAAAAAGTCGCCCAATCTATTGAAGTGATACCATCGGGGATATTGACGGAGTTAAGACTTTTGCATTCATAGAAAGCAGCCTGACCGATTGATGTAACAGTTTCGGGAATAGTGATTGAAGCAAGTTTTTCGCATCCCAGGAAGATATTGTTACCGATTGACGTGAGCCCTTCGGGAAGAATGATAGAAGCAAGATTTTCGCAACCCCAGAAGGCTTGTTCGCCAATTGAAGTGACTCCATTGGGAATATTAATTGAGGTTAGGTTGCTACATTGATTGAACGCGGAATAATCAATAGAAGTAATGCCTTCAGGAAGAGTGACCGAGGTCAAACTGCTGCAACGATAGAACGTTGATGCACCGATTGCTGTAACCTTATATATTTCATTTCCATCAGTTACTTTTGATGGAATTTCTACATCACCTGAGGTAAGACCCCAAGTAGTTGAATTCGGGTTCCGCGTGGTCTTGCAGGTTTTGGCCTCCTCGTCAATGACGGTGTAATAAATTGTCTTCCCTTTGTAATCATATGAGAAGTCGCGGGCAAAAGCAGGAAACGAAAGAATTGTTCCCAGCATGAAAAGTAGAACTTTCTTCATAATAAAACACGCCTCAGGACTCACCTCATTGGCATTAATAGGCCTAATATGCAAAAAGTAGGCTGAAATAGAAGCTGGATTGCTTTAATATGCAAAAAGTAGGCTATAAATTAATAATGTCGTGCAATATATTCCTGTATCAGAGTGGACCTTCGTTCTTTAGAGATACCCGAGTGTACTCTTAATTTTGTTTTTATGTCTGTAAAGACCCCTTCGAGAGCGTTATTAGTGTTGGGTATATGCAGCTCAGGATAATCGTAGAAAGTCCATAACCATGGCATATTGCGTTTCAAGCTGAGATAGGCACTCCTGATTTTTTTATGTGTATATGTAGACCGGCCGCTCCCGGAGTCGAAAGACCGTTCTTTCAGGAAGCTGTCCCATTTTAGATGCCACTGTTCAAGCATTCCGATAAAGCATTCCTTGTCCGTATGCGCAAGAATGTTGGCAATCTGGAGAAGTTCCCGCGCCGCAGGAAGCTCGGGTCTATTGGTCAGGTATCTTCTGACAATCATTGTCTGATGGAACTGACACATCTGCACACGGTATGCGCGCAATTCCTCAAACAGGCCTCTCATTCCGTCACACACTATCCCGTATATCTTGAAGCTATTGGCCCGTAACCATTCGATGCCCTCCCTGTAATCAGCCACAGTTTCATGGCGTACAAATTTATACCATATAATTTTGTTGCGGAAAGCATCCTTTATCACCATTAAACCGAAGTTGCGCCCCCAATATGTAGTATCCATATTGATTACTACGTCCTTGTCTTTCGATATGATACGGATATGGCGCATTGTCCTGAGACGTCGCCATATAGTGCTCTTGTTGACTCCATATTTATCCGCCAGCTGAGCCAATGTCTGCTTGCCTTCGATATATTCTTTCTTTAACAGTTCATTATCAATACGTTCCCCCCCGACAAACTGTTTGCCACATTCCTTGCATTTATATAGCTGTCTCCGGCCTCTTTTTCCGTTTTTCTTTATCGAATCGGAACCACAATGAGAGCAAATTTTTATTCATTTTGCTTTAAATGGCTCAAAGTTAATAATAATCAGTTTATTACAGAACTTTCAGCCTACTTTTTGCATATTAGGCCATGATGTTTAAAAAAAGCGGTGCGAAGTGGTGGGGTATAATTGTGGAGGGTGGGGGTGTAAAACGACGCAAGGCTGTGTCGGTTGATGCGACACAGCCTTGCGGTGCTGNNTGATTTTGGCGGTATGGACGGGACTCGNACCCGCGACCCCCTGCGTGACAGGCAGGTATTCTAACCAGCTGAACTACCACACCGTTTTTAAAGGTTCGCTTGGCGTTGTTNANAACAACTTTATTGCCATTTGCGATTGCAAAGGTAATGCAGATTTTTTGATTTTGCAAGTTTTTTCCGCACAATATAGCAAAAAAAGTTATNGCANGGACGAAAANNGACCANTCCAATATAGNTTCAATNTCGTTTCACNCTACNCNNCCACCTTNCNNAGCGNAGAGCCGGAGGCTCGTGGTTGCATATTAGCCCGGTCTGAAGGGAGCGAAGCGACCGCAGCCGGGGCCGAGCCATGGCGGCGGGCGCGCGANGTANGNATACAAAAAAAGAAAGAGCAGGAAAAATCAGTAATGATTTTTGATGCTCTTTCTCCTCTCTCTCCGGCGGTATGGACGGGACTCGAACCCGCGACCCCCTGCGTGACAGGCAGGTATTCTAACCAGCTGAACTACCACACCGTTTTTNAAGGTTCGCTTGGCTTGGNGTCGTTAAAATTGACTTCNTTGCCGTTTGCGTTTGCAAAGGTAAAACGATTTTTTGAGTTGTGCAAATATTTTCGCAATATTTTTTCAAAAACTTTTCCGGCCATCAATTTTGCGGTCATAGCCGTTTTGTAATACAGCAACTGCCGCGACGCTTGCAGCTTATTCGCGGCAGTTGTTATGTGATTGACCACTAACTGTGTAGGTTGAGGTGTTTAGCGAACGTATATCCAGCCTTCGCCGTCACATGTGGAGCAAGTGACGGTGTAGATTACGTATCCGTTCCAGTCGCAAGCTTCGCAGCCGCTGCCCTGACAGGGGCTGTGGGTTATGCGTTCCTTTACTTTGCCTGTTCCGTCACAAGTTCTGCATTTGCGTTTGATTTTGACCTGTTCTGTGGGGTTGTTGTTTTCGATAGTCAGCGCATAGATAGTTCCTGCGCCGATAAATGCCAGTGACAGTGCGAGAAATGTTGCTTTTACTTTTTTCATAACAGTAGAATTTAGATTAGTATCTGAGTTCAGGGGGTGCGGTCGTGTTCCATCCATCGCGGAATGCTGCGGATTGGTATGAGTCGCACGATGATAGTGCCATTGTGCAGATAGAAATTGCTATNGCNGCGAGCAAGAGTTTATAAGTCTTTTTCATTACATTGAGAAATAATATTTCGAACCNTTTACATTGACATAATGAGTTCCGTGGCTTTTGTCCTCGTCGGTTTCGGACTTAAATACATAAAAAGTGCCTTCATTGGCAACCTCAGCTACAGGTTGTCCGTTCTTGTCATATTTCACGACAATTCTTATAGTGCCTAAAGTGGGATTTTTGGCAGGTCCGGTATAAAGGCAAGGAGAGCTTGGGTCACATGTCTGGGCTGATGCAGTGACAGTGAGTGCGGGGACTACCGCCGAGGCGCCGCCCATGAGAATTACGGCAGCTAATAATACTTTTTTCATAGATAATAATATTGGTTAATATTCTACCATGCAAAGNTATAGCNGNCCGTGAATCCGGCAAAAGGAACGGCGTCAGTAGATTTTACGGTTGTGTCAGTAATTTTTACGGTTCGGCAGGCGGTTGTGAGANGTATTGCGACAGGTCCTGAAAGAAATCATGGTTGAGGGCTTTGGAAATCCTCATCAGCATGTCGGTATTGATTGACGGTTGCGAAAAGATATAGTANANGTTGGTCCGCTCGCAGTTGATTTTGCGGGCCAACCATGAGGGAGTCCGTTCCTGTCGTCGCATTTCTGCCTCTATTGCCTTGCCGATATGTACCATCCGTAGAGACTGTTCCCCTCATGTAAGGGTGNTGCACCATTGGCTCCNGATGGCGTGTTGTGTNTAAAAAAGAAAGCGGGAGCCATGCCGTCGCCCGCCCTGCAATCCGTAGCCTTCGAACCTGCTTCAATCACCGGAACGAGCAACTTCGACTCCACGCTGTTATATGCAGATACGAANACCCGTTCCGGCTTNCATGCCGAAATGAGTAATATGTAAATACATACCCGTGGCGTCTATCGTTACTCTGCTCTTCGGCGATTGGTTGGAGTGTTCGAAGTTCCGGATTGCCAAGAACAAAGCGTCAATACACGCTTTCTATAATAAATAAATCTCCCTCCGCCTGTCGCGACACTGATAAGTGTCTCCCCAGCGTGGAGGAGTTATGCAAATTTATAAATCATTTTTTTAATAACCAAACGTGCGGTGGTTATCGTGGGGAAATATTGTAGCGGGGGATTGCCGTCAGCGGCGGGGGTGGCGGTGGGATTCTCCAATCAGGGCGGAGGCGTAGCGGCGGGTGAGGGCGGCTATCGCTATGCTGCCGGCTATGGAGAGGATGGTGAGGAGGATGGAGGTGNCGANGTGGGGANGGTGGATGTGGAGGTGGCGCATGCNTTGCTCCAGGATGATGGTGAAGAGCTGATGNCCGGCNAAGATTANCANGGAGTTGCGCCCCATNTAGGAGAGCAGCGGNAGGCGNCCTGCGCGGCAGCAGGCGTCAATCATGCCGAGCGACGCNGCGAGTGACAGCACTATGATGGCGGGGATATTTCCGGTAAANAGGTTGTANCAGTAGCCGGCGTTGTANTGCGCCACGACGTAGAGTGTGGAGCANACNGCGGCCGTCAGCAANCCCGCCCACCAATANCGNCCGGCGAGAATGGNCTCCCCCGCGGGATAGCGTCGCAGCATNTTGCCGATGCAGAAAGCGGGCAACCAGCTCATGGCNGTGTCGAGGCTCAACGGCAGNGGCAGGCAGCGGCTGAGTATCCACCCNGCAATNCCTGTGGNGAGCGACAGNGCNAGCACCACACGGTTGTCGTGCGACACGCGGCGTATAATGCCGTAGAACATATAGCACCAGAAGATGCTCANAAAGAACCACAGCGCTGCGGGATAGGGCAGGTAGTAGCGGTCAGTGGAGAGGATATTGAACAGCGACGCCTTGAACGGCTGATGCAGCAGCAGGCAGTTGCCCGCCACGTAGACCAGCAGCCCGAGTAGCGCGTAGAATATGAACGGCACGATGAGCCGGCGGAACTTGTCGGCGGCGAGCGCGGCGAGCGTGCCGCGGTCGGTGTAGAGACACCCCGCCACCACGTAGAACAACGGAATGGCCCACAGCATGGCGCCCCGCATCCACGGTCCTGTAAAACCGCAGTGAAGCATCACCACGAGCAGTATGCCGACACCGCGCAGCGTGTCGAGTCCGTGGTTGCGTTGTGTGCCGTTCGTTGTCATGTGGGGGAAGGTGGTTACTTGATGAAATGCTATGTAAGATGCAGTGACTGAGCCGTGGACGTGTCAGTTGACGACGTTGACCGGNGAGTCGGGCAGGTGGGTGGAACGGATGGCCCACGCNGCGGGGTAGAGNTTGTTGGCACGGTTGCCGAGATTCTTGACGAAGCCGAGCNGNCGNCCCGCGTAGGTGAGCAGCACAATCCCTTTNGGNGTGCCGTCNGGGAGCGTAACGGCCTGGCGCGACAGGTACAAGAGCGCCGTGNTGTAGTCAACATCGACGGCCGNGAATGCGTCGCGCCGCAGTGCGGTGCTCAGTGCGANAGCCTGCGANGGNACNACGTCGCGNCCTTTCACTGTGCCNGCCTCGATGCCGGCGTAAATGATATTGAGTTTGCGTCCCAACTCCTTGATAAGCTGCGCATGAGNGGCAGGGAGNGCAATGACGCGGTCGCCGTCGGCACGCAGTTCGTAGCCGTCGCCGTCGAGCCAGCGGGCCACGTCGGGCACCGCCTCGCGCTTGGCCGACGGGCGTTCCTTATCCTTGCGGCGGCGCTGACGGNCTTCGTNCTCCGCTNCCTCCTCCTCNGGCTTGCGGAGCACGGCAAGGAAGAGACCCTCGCCGTCGACACGTCCCGGCAGGAAACGCGCCACGGGCAGGTTGCTCCCGATGGCNCCGGCTATCGGCGCGAACCGTTCGCTCAGATGCAGGTCGACGGGTGTACCGCCGTGATGGTCAATGATGTAAGCCACATTCTCCTCGTNCTCNGAGCGGTTGAACGTGCAGGTGGAGTANATGAAATATCCGCCCGGCTTGAGCGCCTGCCACATATTGTCGATAATCTCGCGTTGNAGCGCNGCNCATTGCTGCACCAGCGCCGGCGACCATTGCTCCACGGCCACCTCCTCCTTGCGCATCATACCCTCGCCGGAGCATGGCACGTCGGCGGCCACGATGTCGGCAATCGGTCCGAGNGAGGNAAANCGGGCCGTGTCGCCCGANGTAACGACCACNCAGGGCGACCCCCACTTCATGACGTTCTCCACCAGCGCNTCGGCGCGGCGGCGGTCAAACTCGTTGGCTATCACCAGAGAGCCTGCGGGGAGCGAACTGATNGCCGCTGTGGTCTTGCCNCCGGGNGCGGCGCACGAGTCGATATAGACCACGGGGCGACCCTCGGCNGTGAGGGCGCTGACAACGGTCTCGATAATCANTGACGAGGGGTCCTGCACGTAGTATAGCCCCTGATGGAGAGCCGGGTCGAAGGTGAACCGCGGACGCT
Source organism: Barnesiella sp. (assembly GCA_014801075.1). Lineage (GTDB taxonomy): Bacteria > Bacteroidota > Bacteroidia > Bacteroidales > Muribaculaceae > JAGBWK01. Next base: position 64,053 of record JAAVEW010000009.1, read on the forward strand.
CGCCGTCGATATAGACACCGCTGCGCGACCACTTGACACGTCGCTTGTCGCCGGGCACTGCGACCCCCTTGAGCGGGTTGACACGCACCGCCACCGACGGTTCGTCGTTCTGCAGCGAGTCTATGAGACAACACGCCGCGTCGCCCCCTTCGAGGCAACGCAGCGCGTCGATTGATTTTATGAATTCGGGATTAAGTGTTCTCTTCATTATCCTGGTTGGCGGGAGTGTTGCGCCATTTCTGGAGGGTGAATACAAATTCAAGACCTCCCGTCTCGGCATTGTTCACGGATATGGAGCCGCCGATGGTGTTGAGCGAACTGCGCACGATGGGCAGGCCGAGACCCGTACCACCCGCCTTGCGCGAGCGACCCTTGTCCACGCGGTAGAAGCGTTCAAAGAGCTGAGGTATTGATTCCTCGGGCACACCGACGCCGTCGTCGGCAAAAACGAATGTGTAGAATCGGTGGTTCTCCGTGAGCAGGTGCAGGTCCATCCGCGTGCCCTTGGAGTAGGCTACGGAGTTCTTCACGAGGTTCATGATGGCACCCATGAGCAGCGAGTAGTTGCCTTTGATGAAGCAGTCGTCGGGCACGGAGTAGGTGAATGTCATGTCGCCTATGATGCCGCTCTCCTCAATGTCGGAGGCCAGGTGGTCGACAAACTCCTTGAAGTCGATTTTTTCGAGCGGTATGCTCTGCGCGCCGTCCTCCAGACGGGTCATGGTGGAGAGGTCGGCGAGGATATTGCACAGGCGCTCGATATGCTCCTGGGTCTTGACGAGGAAATGGTGGCGCGACTCCTCGTCCATCTCCGGGTTGTCCATGATGGTGTCGATATAGCCCTTGACGATACCGGCCGGAGTCTTTAGCTCGTGGTTGATGTTGTTGGTCATCTGGCGTTTGAGCTTGGAGCGCTCTTCGGTGGCTTTGAGAGCCACGCGGTGTTCCAGCTCACGCGAGGCGAGGGCAGCCTTGCGGGCGTTGTAGATGTTGACAACCTGGCGCGATATTTCGCCGAGGTCGTCGTTGGCAAACTTGTCGACGGCCACGAAGTCGTGGTCCTCGGCGGCGTTTGACACAAATTCGCGCAGCACGCGTATGTTCTTGCCCATGTGGCGCGCCGTGATATATGTCAATATCGTGATGGCGAGACATGCTCCGAGCACAAACAGTCGCATGCCCGAATTACCCTTTATCTCGGCGGCAAGTTTGGCATTGAGCGGCAGGAAGGTCTGCACGAGATAGCGACCGTCGTCCGACTGCTTCACGCCGTAATAGAACGTCTTGTCGGGGTCGATATTGATGGAGTCGACATTGTTGTGCTCCGAGATATAGGCGCCGTTGGTGCGGCCTATGTTGTCAAACTCATCGGGACTCGGAGAGGGGAAGCCGACACGCGACTCTTCGTTCCACGTCTCCGTGTCGTAGAGCGTCAGCGATAGGTTGTCGAGCGATGATGCGTCGTAGAAATCGTCGATGAATCTGAGGAACGGTGAGGGGTCAACGCCGTTCTGCACGAGGTCGAGCAGTCGGGAGTTCATGAACTCAATACGGTTGTTAATCATCTCCACGCGGTATTGCTTGTCGCGTTTATACTGCGTGATTTCCACAGCGATGATGGCACCCCACAGCAGAACCACTACGGAAAGCCACCACCTCAGCTGGTAACTAATCTTCTTGTTCTTCTTCTTTGAAGCCATAGCCGAAACCGGTGCGTGTGCGTATATGATTACCGTATTTTCCCAATTTCTTGCGGAGTCGGGCCATATTGGTGTCGACTGTACGGTTGGTCACCTCCTGTCCGTCCCACACCGCGCGTATGATTTCCGCGCGTGAGTGTATGCGGTTGCGGTGGGTGAGGAAGAAGAGTATGAGGCTGAACTCGGTGGGAGTGAGGTCGAGCACCTGGCCGTCGATGTAGCAGAGTTTCTCGTTGCGGTCGATGCGCAGGCCGTGGAATGTGATGTCAGGCTCGTATGTGCCCTTGGCCACATTGTAGCTGATTTGCTGTGACACGTTGCTTCGGCGGAGCACAGCGCGTATGCGGGCTATCACTTCGCTGATTGAGAACGGCTTGGTGATGTAGTCGTCAGCTCCGATGTTGAGGCCCATCACGGTATCATCCTCGCCGTTGAGCGCCGAGCAGAATATGATAGGTATATTTTCGGTCGACGAACTGTTTTGCAGTCGTTTGGCAAAGTCAAAGCCGCTCAGACGGTCCATCATGATATCGACAATCATGAGCGAGAATGAGGGGAGGTCAAGAGTGAGAGCCTCCTCGGCGCTATAGGCCGTAGTCACTTCGTAGCCCTCTTTTTCCAGGTTGTATTTGAGGATTTCACAGATTGACTCTTCGTCGTCGACTACTAATATTTTTACACGCATAGAAGTGGAGTTTACTCAGTTAGTATTATCGATGCGAAGTTAGAAAAATTTTGTACAATCTGCGCGTTAATATATGTTAAAATTGGCGAATTGATGAACCAACCCCGTTCCGTCGTGTTCTAATAGCATAATTACTATATTTGCACTGTGTTTTTTCATGGTATTAGATTTAAGGTTAAAGATTTATCGGATGTCGCGACGACAGCCGATTTTTCTTTTATATAGGATACATAAATATAGCACAGTACCCCCCGCCATCCTCCCCTTAAAGCATCACCTACGCCCCGTACATAAGCCCGTGCCCCCGGAAGAAACCACAAATCGCCTCTCCGAGGCGACACCAACCTGTACATCAGCAGTCCCCGGGCTGAAGCCCGGGGTTAACCACAATCCGCGAGTCTCCGACTCGTCTCCCTGAGGAATGCGACATGCCCCTGACATACGTTTGCGCCCCGTGCATAGCCACTGATGGCTGCGGGCGAGTCGGAGACTCGCCGATTATGGTTAGCCCCTGGCTTCAGCCCGGGGTACGTAGGGTCACGGGGGAATCGCCTCTCCGAGGCGATTTGTGGCATTATCTTAGGTCTCGACTGTCAAGTTGTAACCCAACGATACGGAAAAGCTGCTCCAGCTCCACGTCAAAAGGCTGTCCCAAATGATGTTCCCGCTGCCCTTTTATATAATTTATGACAGCATCTTTGTCATCAGGAGCTATGGTCGATGCAAAGTATTCTGACGCCCAGCCTTCAAAAAGCCTAAACCGCGAGTCTGACAACATCCACCTGCTTGAGTGCCCCTTGATATTGCGCATCAACTCGGCCAACGAAACAGCGGGATGCAGGTCGACAAGCATGTGCACATGATTTTGAATACCGCCGATTCGTAGCAGGCGCGAGCCTGTTACAGTTATCTCTTTCCATATAAAACGGTATAAATCCTCTAATAAGCCGGGTTCAATCCTCATCTCCCGACGCTTCGTGCAAAACACTATATGATACAGGGCATTAACTTTACTCATGGAACAAAGATAGGTAAGTCTATTGAGAAAGACAAATATATGCACCACAAATCCGACAAATCGCCTCTCCGAGGCGACCCCCGTGAGTAACATCACACCCCGGGCTGAAGCCGGGGGCTAACCATAATCTGCGAGTCTCCGACTCGCCCCCCTGAGGCATACAACCTGCCCCTGACATACGGTCTGCGCCCTATGCAAAGCCACTGATAGCTGCGGGCGAGTCGGAGACTCGACGGTTGTGGTTAACCCCGGGCTTCAGCCCGGGTACTGGTGGTACACAGGGGAATCGCCTCGGAGAGGCGATTTGTGGTATCATCCGAGGGCGTGCACAATAATATTATATTGCCGAATATTTCTATCGGATTATGGTGGGGAAGGTGGAGGTGGTTAAGGTGGTGAGGGAGTCGCCGGCGGCTATTACGAGCATTGCGTCTACGTCGGGCTGTGATTCTATCATGGCTATGCCGGCATCGGCGTCCATGGCCATCAGGGCTGTGGCGAGAGCATCGGCGGTCATGGTTGTGGGCGCTATTACGGTGGCCGACAGTACGTTGCTTGCCACGGGACGGCCCGTCACAGGCGATATGGTGTGCCCTACGCGGCCATGCTCCGTGTCGCGATAGTTGCGGTAGTTGCCCGACGTGGCGAGGCAGCAGTCGGTCACCTCGATTACGGCCAGCCGTTCGTGGCCCGTCTTGTCGGACTCCGGTGAGTCAATCTGTATGCGCCATTTGTCGCCGCGCGGGTTCACACCGCTCACCGCTACTTCGCCACCTATCTCAACCATGTAGTTGTCAATCCCTTCGCCGCGCAGCATGGCTGCCAGGCAGTCGATGCCAAACCCCTTGGTGATGGCCGAGAAATTAAACTGTGTGCCAGGCGCTTTCTTCACCATGACACCATCCTCGATGCGACACTTGTCGATACCCGTGAGAGCCAGACAACTGTCGATTGCCGCCTCGTCAGGCTCGCCGTCGCCGTTCTCGTAGCCGAACCCCCACAGATTGATGAGCGGAGCCACCGTGGGGTCAAACGCGCCCTCCGAAAGACGGTTGATGCGCACCGACTCGTCAAACACCCGCGAGATATAATCGTCGACCTGCATGTTCTCATTGCGGTTTATCGCTGAAATGTGAGAGTAGGAGATGAATGGCGACAGCGACAGCTCCACGCAGTCGGTGACAGCCGTAATATTGTCTGACAGGTCGCGCTCCGACCCGTAGGTGATGTGCATGGTAGTGTGCCACACGCTGCCCTCCATTGTGGTGTAGGCCTGCGTGCGGTCGCTCTTTCCGCAGGCCGCGAGCATGAGGCCGAGAGCCGCCGCGGCAATGAAATGTGAGATGTTCTTCAACATAAAATGACTTTTTCCCAAAATTAATCATTTTTCCGAAAACAAAATTTATATATCTTTGTTTTTGTTGTTAAGTAACTGTTCAAAATTAAATTAAACAGTTATTTAAGTGGATATATGATACGCCATCAATGATTCACTTCATTTTTCTGACCAACATAAACTTCTTACCTATATGAAACCCTCTTTTTTATTTCTTGCTCCGGGCTTTGAGGAAGTAGAAGCCCTTACCGTAGTTGACGTGATGCGCCGTGCAGGCATGGACATCAAGACTGTATCCATCACCCCCGACATCATGGTCACCGGTGCCCACGGCATCGCTGTAAAGGCCGACCAACTCTTCACCGACGTGAAGTTTGATGAAGTGGAATGGCTCATACTCCCCGGCGGACTCCCCGGCTCCGACAACCTCGCAGCCTACGCTCCGCTCTCCACCCTGCTCAAGTCACACGCGGCTGCCGGCGGCAAGATAGCAGCCATATGCGCCGCTCCCGCCGTAGTGCTCGGTTCGCTCGGACTGCTCGACGGTCGCGAGGCAACAGGCTACCCCGGCACACAAAGCTCGGTTGAAAAGGCCGTGTGGCGCGACACCCCCGTCGTGGCCCTCGACACACTCGTGACAGGCAACGGACCCGCCTCGGCGCTGCGCTTCGCCCTCGCCATCGTGGCCAACTCAATGGGTGAGAACATCGCGCAGACAATCGGTTCGGGCATGCTCTTCTATCCCCGCTCCATGAACTTCTACTTCTAATCAAGACAGGATAATACAAGATAAGTAACTTTTTAAAATAATTTTGAACAGTTACTTAGGAAGCCCTGCTTCTGAATTTCGATAAAAACAGCAACGGGCCGCGTCAGTAGTGACGCGGCCCGTTTTGCGTTGAGGGGTGTATCGGTTATTTAACGATAGCTTTGGTGACGGTGGCACCGCGGCGCACGATGTAGACACTGCCAGGCTGCGGGTTGGTGACACGGCGGCCCATGACGTCGAAGTATTCCGGAGCGACATCCAAGTCGCCGTCAGTCAGAATACCGTCAACCGAGGTGATGATACCGTCGTCGCTCCATCCTGCGCCGCCGTCATTGACATCGGCGAGGAGATAAGCCTTGTTGGCGGCGAGATAGTTTTTCACCTGCTGAGCGCGGTCGGCAAGCGAGCTGTCATCCGAAGTGGCGGCGTACTGCGGCCAGCGAGCGGCATCGGCCGCGGCTGCGTCCTGAATCTTGGCCACCATGTCGTCAATAGAACCGTTGACTTCGTCGATAGAGCCGTTCGTGGTCGGGTTGTAGCTCTCCTGAGTTGCAGCTTTTGCCTTGGCATAGTTGCGGCTCTGCTGACCGTTGGTGAACTTGATAAACGTAGCGCAGGTGTACCAGATGAACTGACGGTTCTTGTAGAGCTCCTTGATGAACGAGCCGTTGAAATCGTCGCGCTCATGAATGAGGTTTTCCTTGTTGCTGCGGCTTGCGAAGGCGTTGCCGAAGTCCCATACCGGACCGAGTATCCACTTGCTGTCAGTAGTGTGGTGCATGTAGAAGTTGTCGGCGAAGGCGCTCGCGTCGTCCATGAGTTCCTGCACGATGTAATATTTGGCAGCCTGCTCGTAGTCGATAACATCGGTCCATGCTGCTGACATGGGGTTGGCAGCGGCGTAGGCTACGGTAGAGTTGAGATTGTCGGTATGATCCTTGAGGTAACCCATTATGCGGTCCACCTCGTCGGCGGTTGCGATATCCTCTTTTGCGGGAGTTGCAGTGATGAGTTTGTTCTCGAAACCGTTGTCGGAGGTCCATGAGTGGAAAAGTTCGGTACCGTCGTCAACGTGCGCTGTGCTGAATTCAAGCAGGAAGTCATTCTCCTCGGAGTAGGTGTCGTCGCCGTAGTCTGCTATCTGCACGCGGTCGGCGGCTGCACGCACGTTCTCCGCAATGAAGTAGAGACCCATGTACTCGTCGTTGATAACCAACTCCACGGGCTGCATGGCGGCAGTCCATTCGAGTCCGATGAGACGCGAAATTTCATGACCTACGAAGTTTGACAGCAGACCGTTGGCTGCATCGTTGGAGTAGGGCATCAGCACCCAGTGCTTGCTCTTGGGCATATCAAGCACGGCCACTTTGTTCTTGAATTTAAGTTTGTAGGCCTTCTTCTCGAATGAGTCCCAATAGGTTTTGCCACGTCCTTTGATGGTTACGTCGCCGGCTGCGGTTGCGTCGATGGCAGTAACATCCGGGAGGTTGAGGGCATCGAGTTGGAATGTCGCTTTCTTGACAGCGCCGTCGTCGCCGTAGCCAATCACATCATCGGCATTGGGGGTAGTGATGCGCACAAGAGGCAGGGTCTTTGACCAGGGAGTCTCCTCCTCAATGAATTCTACTGATTCAGGCTCTGCCCAGGCATGATTGGAAATATAGTAAACCATATCTTTTCCTGTGAGCTGCAGACCGGGCTGTCCTGAACCGGGATACTGATTTTCGCCCTTGATGCTGAATATCACATTACCGTTGGCATACTGTTCGGGCACGATGAAGTCGTAAACGCCTGTAACGCCATTGACAATTACTTTGTCGTTGAATTCAAGCTCCTGACCGGGCCATCCGTTATTCAATTTTTCGTCATAAATGTAGATGCTCACCGACGGCCAGTTGGCATCGTTGATTACGTAGATATGAGTGCCTTCGGGCTCAGGCTCGGGTTCGTAACCGGGCTTGGCATAGTCGGGCAGGGGAGCGGCGGGGGTGTTGTCACGCTCAGGTTCATCGAGCTTGGTCGAACCCCACTGGCCTTTAAGCCAATTGATTTTATTGTTGAGGAAAGTCTTTACATTGTCTTTGTCAGATACGATGTCGCTGTTGTCGACAACTGAGCGGGGAACATCGTTGCCAATTTGGTTGGGCAGCGGCTGTCCTCTCCATCGCTCGGCGTCGCGCAGGGCAGCTGCTTGCACGTGATTGACATACTCGTCAATCTCCATGCACAGACGCTCGTAGGGGCTGGCGCTGCCGTCGGCCTCCTTGTTGACAAACCATTGGAAGGTATCTTTCACCTTGTTCATGAACTTGGTTTTGCCGCGCAGACCTGAGCCGTAATTGTTGCCGATCCAGTTGTTGCCGTAGGAATTTTGTCCGTTGTAGGAGGTCATATCGGGGAAGAACTGGTTGGTCGGTCCGTCAAAGGCGTGGCCGCAGTCCCAGAGGGGAGTGAAGTGCCACTTCTGACCCTCGCCGTGGTCGCGCATAAGGTAAGTAGAGCCGTGATACGCTTCGTAGTGCGAGAGGATTTCCTCTACTACATAGTAACGGGCGGCATCGTCGAGTTCGAGGTAGCTCCACAGCTCGCTGTCATCGCCGGAGTTGACGAGGTCGTTCATCTTGGTGAACTGGTCCTTGAGGAATCGCAACTGAAGGTCGGAAAGTTCCTCAGGGGTGTCGGGTGTCACCATAAGTGAGCCGTAATTAGGATCAGGGTTTCTGTTTGAGGCATCGGGCAGATGGAAAGCGCAGTCGTCAATGTAGTTGTCGAGTTCCACGAGGTAGCCGCCCGAAATGAGAGCGGGGTCGGAGACATTGTCGTCAAGCTCGGTGATGGGGAGTCGGCCGTCGCCTACGCGGATAGACTCAGTCAGGAAGTAGATACCGCGGTAGTCGCCGTTGATTACAACCTCGATGGGCTGCTGCCGGGGAGTCCAGGGCAGACCGATCATCTCGCCGAGGCGGAATCCGGTGAAGTTGCGCATGTAGCCGAATGAGTCATCAGCGTGGGCGAGTATGGCCCAATGCTTTGACTTGGTTCCGTTTACATTCATATTGAGCAGATTCTGCTTGGAGCCCAGTTTGAGCTTGAACGGCTTTTTGGAATATCCCTTGCGGGTGAAGTTACCACGGGCTTTGATTTCGAGAGGCAGGGGTGCATCTTGCGAACCTATCTCGGTGGCGCCGAGGTCCTTGAGCCACTGACAGTCCTTCATGTCAATCCAGTATTCGGCATTGCTGAAATAGTTCTTGTGAGCGAGGTCCTTGTCGATGATTTCATTCTCAAGCTCTGACTTGGTAGCGTCGGTATAAACGTTGATATACAGCACGGGAAGCGTACCGGTAGGCTCAAGCGAAGATACGGGCGGAATGTATCCACCCTCGTGAGAGCCGTCGGGCTTATAAGTAGCTCCGTTGACAAAATCGAGGTTGTTGGTCTGTAATCCTTGATTATTATTGTTGAAGATGATTTTGGTGGGCACCGGTTTGCCGGCAGGCAGTTCCCAGTACCATTTGCCGTCGCCACGTCGGGTCATGGGGTCGCCGGGCCATGTCTCCGCATCGTTACAGTTGTCCCCTCCTTCAACCCAGGCCCATACGTGGGGCTCGCCCCAGTTGGCAGTGTTGTCAAACACCACGTAGTAATCAGAACTTTGCGCAGTCGATACACCTATCGCACCGAGCAAGCAGCAGATTAGCAAGAATAGTTTTTTCATTGGTTTAGTTGTTAATCCTTATTTTGTAATTATTCGTTATTTTGTAATTATACGTTTCTCTACTTTGGAGCCGGAGCGCACTATGTATAAGCCACCTTTGGCGGGTAGGGCGATGCGTCGTCCTGTAATGTCGTAATACTCTTCGGGCGAGTCGGTTGAGTCGTTGTCGCCTGTGATGATGTCAACGCTGCTGTCGAGGTCGCGGGCATATTCGGGCAGCGGAGCGGCAGCAGTGGTGTCGCGCGCCGGCTCGGCAAAGTTGCCGCCGATAGGTCCGAAGTCATTCTGTTGCGCGAGCCAGTTGATTTTGGCGCTGAGATGGCGGGTGACATCCTTCTTGCGCGCCTCCATGTCGGAATTGTCGACCACGTCAAGACCACCGGCCGGCACGGGCTGTCCGCGCCAGCGGCGGGCGTCGGCCTTTGCGGCCTCGGTTATACGGGAGCAGTAGGTGTCGATGTCAGCGGTCAGGCCGTTGTAGCCACCCTGCATGCCCATGAACCATTGCCATGTCTCCTTCACCTTGGCGTTGAACGTGGTGTTCATGCGCAGCGAGGGTATCCACGTGTTGCCGAACGGGTCGCAGTCGTAGAAGTAGGCGTCTGTCATGCCGTTGAAGGCGTTGCCGCAGTCCCACAGCGGGGAGAAGTGCCACTTACGGCCCTCGCCGCGGTCGCGGAAAAGGTAGGTCGAGCCGTGGTATGACTCGGTGTGCGATATGATTTCCTCCACTATGTAGTAGCGGGCGGCATCGTCGATGTCCAGGTAGGTCCACATGGCGTCGTTGTCGTCACCGATGGCATCGTTGATGGCGGTGAACTGGTCGGCGATGAAGCGGCGTTGCAGTGCGGAATACTCCTCGGGGGTGTCGAAAGTGATGCGCAGCATGTCCTTGAACTGGTCGGCCTGTCCTTTCTCCTCCATGCGTATCTGCGCGTCGTCATCCTCGTCGTAGTTGTCGAGCTCCACGATGTAGCCGCCCGACACGAGCGCGGGGTCGTCGACATTGTCGTCGAGTTCCTCCACGGGCACGCGGCCGTCGCCTACGCGGATTGACTCGGTCAGGAAGTAGAGGCCGCGGTAGTCACCGTTGATTACCACCTCGACGGGCTGCTGACGCGGAGTCCAGGGGAGTCCGATACGTTCGCCGAGCGCGAAGCCGGTGAAGTTACGCAGGTAGCCCTTGTTGTCGTCGGCGTGGGCGAGGATGGCCCAGTGTTTCGACGACTTGCCGTTGATGTTCATGTTGAGGAGATTCTGCTTCTTGTCGAGCTTGAGCTTGAAGGGCTTCTTGGCAAAGGCGGTGCGGGTGTAGTTGCCGCGCGCCTTAATCTGCAGCGGCAGAGGCTTTTCGGCCGAACCGGTTGACTCGGCGCCGAGGTCCATGAGCCAGCCGCAGTCGTTGACGTCGAGCCAGTACTCGCCGTTGAAGTAGTTTTTGTGGGCCAGGTCCTTGGATATGACCTCGTTGTCGTAGATTTTATTGCCGTTGCCGTCGAGGATAAACTCTTTTGCGCCGCTATCATATTGATATACATTGATATACAGCACGGGTAGGGTGCCCGAAAGGCCGGCCACGGGTTGCGGCTCGGGGTCGGGAACCGGCTGATTGCCCACTTTGACGTATATCGTGGTGGGCAACAGAGCGTTACCGTTGCGCACGAGCGCGAATGATATGGTCACGTCGCTGAGGTCGCGCGCCTCGATGTTGCTGCCGTTGAGTATGCCGGTGAATGCAGCCGAGCCGGTGACCTCGAGGTAGCCGTCAGAGCCGTAGTTGTAGCCCCAGCTGTCGGATGATACCTTGAACTGGCCGGAGAGGTTGTCGAGATGCAGGGTGTAGTTGTCGCCGTCGCGGCTGAAGCGGTAGGAGTCGAGCGCGTCCCAGCCGTTGGTCATTTCGCCGCGCAGATACATCACGGGGTAGCCGTCGGCGTCGGTGGTATCCTGCGCGTTTACGCTCGGGATGCCTGCAATAAACCCTAATAAAAGGGAAACAAAAATGTAAAATTTAGTCATGGTTGACTTCCGGTTAGAAATGTAAGAAATATTATAAGATATGATATAAAAATACCCGGTAAGCGTTACGAAAACCGGGTTATACTATAGCAGGATATAGCCTAATCCGCTGCAAATATACAATTTTTCAGGCAATCCTGCAAAAAAATGGAATAAGAATCGTCTTAATATTTTTAATCCTTAATATTGACTGCTAACCATCTTAGTATCAGAATCCGAGACGCACGAACTCCTGCTCGAAGTTGGGGGTGAACACGCCCTGACCTATCAGTAGGCGTATCTCGTCGAGCGGGCGGAAGCAGCCGCCGTCGAGCTCGTCGGAGGGGTTGATGTCGAGGTCGCAGGTGGTGCGGAACACGTTGACATACTCGCTCTCGCGGTCGCTGTCAAAACGGTAGCTCGTGATAAATTCGGGCACGAAACCGGTGATACCCAGCTCCTCGCGGGCTTCGCGCACGAGAGCTTCGGCGGCAGTCTCGCCGTAGTCCACATGGCCGCCTACCGCCGTGTCCCACTTGCCCGGCTGTATATCCTTCCAGAGCGGGCGGCGCTGCGTGTAGAGTTCGCCGCGCGAGTTGAACACGTGGAGGTGGACCACGGGGTGGAGCAGGTGGGAGCCGTCGTGACACTCGCCGCGGGTGGCGCGCCCTATGGTGCGACCCTGCTCGTCGACCACGGGAAATATCTCTTTTGCGTTATCCTTCATTGCCGGAAATTGTGAGTTAAGTGGAAGTTGAAAAAATATGCAAACAGTTATTTTATGCAAAGATACGTATATTTTTCGCTCCGCGCGGTATGGCCGCAGCGATTTATTGCGTAATTTTGCGGTAGAAAAACCAAGTAATCATGCGCAATTTCATAGCAATAGACTTCGAGACAGCCACCGCCCGCCGCGACTCGATATGCGAGGTGGGTATATGCGTGGTGCGTGACGGCGAGGTGGTGGAGACACGTTCGTGGCTCGTGCGGCCCCCCTACAACCGTTACAGCTACTTCAATATCAATATCCACGGCATACGCCCGGAGGACACCGAGGACGCGCCCGACTTCGACACCGTGTGGGAGGAGATAGAGCGCACCTACCTCGATGAAATCAACACCTTCGTGGCCCACAACTATACCTTCGACCGCAGTTGCCTTGCCGCCGCAGCACAACTCTACAATATCCACCTGCCGCCACTGCGCTGGTACTGCTCGCTGGCCACGGCGCGCCGCGTGTTCAATTTCAACTGCAACAAGCTGGGCTACCTCTGCGACATGCTCGGCATACCCTCGGGCACCCACCACCGCGCCGGCGACGATGCCGAAATGTGTGCGCGACTCTTCCTGCATGAGCTCGACTGCGCGCAGGAGTAGTCGGTAATAACAAAAGAAGGCTGCGCAATTGCGCAGCCTTCTTTTGTTATTGACCTTTGCCTCTTACTTCTTGGATTGGAGGAAGAGGGTGTGGTACTCGTCGAGTATCTTGCGGATGGCGGTGCCTATCTTGAGGTAGGCGTCCTTGTCGAGGTTGGCGAGCGAGGCTCTTACCGACCATTTCGGGCCGTCGAAACCGTCGCCGTTGAGGAGTACTACCGAGGTTTCGTTGGCAAGACGGATTACGAAGTCGAGAGGCTCGTAGTTATTGTTGAGGTAGTCGGTAAACTCGTCGCCATAGAATTTCTTGGCCCATACCATGAGGTCAATCTCGCTGTAATAGCCTGCGCGGTAGGGGTCGGGGAACAGGGTGAACCCTGTTGTGCTCCAGAGCGCTTCGAGGCGGGAGTGAATCATGTTGATAAGTTTGGGTTGCAGTTCCTCGCGGTGCAGATAGGCGAAGGTGGCGAAGAGCATCATCTGTATCTGCTGCGGGGTAGAGAGGCCGGCGGTGTGGTTGAGGCCCACGAGACGGCTGTCGGCTACCAATCGGTCGATGAATTTCAGCGCGCCGGGGTCGAGAGTCAGCGACTCGTAGCGCTTGTTGAGAATAGCTTTCTCCTCGTCAGAGAGTTTGGCGATGCGGGCGTCGAACACGTTGTCGGGGGCAACGGCCATTGTGGCGAGACGCCAGCCGGTGGCACCGAAATATTTCGAGAACGAGTAGAGGCAGCAGGTGTTGTAGGGAAGAACATACATCAGCGACTTGAAGCCGTCGATAAATGTGCCGTACACGTCGTCGGTGATAATCATCAGGTCGGGGTTGTCGTTCTTGACCACGTCGACGAGCTGTTTGAGCGTCTCCTCCGAGAATGTGTAGCTCGGCGGGTTGGAGGGGTTGGTGATGCAGACGGCCTTGACCGAGGGGTCACGCAGTTTGTCAATCTCCTCGGGCGCATACTGCCAGTCGTGGTAACCGTTGCGCTCCACTTTGTTGGCGCTGACATAGACGATGTCGAGGTCAAACTGGTCGAGGCGCGGAATCTCGAGGTAGGGGGTGAAGCAGGGGGTGAGCAGCGCGAGCTTGTCGCCCTTCTTCATCAGGAAGTTCTGTTTGAGAGTGTCGAATACGTAGCACATGCCGGCTGTGCTGCCCTCGGTGGCGAAGAGGTCGAACACGGTGTTGTCGTCGCCACCGCCCATAGCCCAGCGCAGGTATTCACGCACAGCGATTTCGGGGTACTTGAGGATGCGGGGCGGAGTGGGGTAGTGGTCGCCGAGAATGCCGTCGACCATCTCGAATACGAGTTCGTCGGCGTTGGCCTTCAAGTCGCCTGTAAAGTGGGAGTAGAAGTGGCGTAGCACTTTGGCGCCGATTTTGTCGGCGTTGGCGCTCAGGAAATCTTCAAAACGTTTCGCGATGCCATCCTGCGAGGGGGATGCCACGATGCCGATAGGAGCGTCGTAGACGGTGCGGTTGGCCTCCGACATTGCAAACTCACCGAGGGTGAAGAATGCCTCGCGGGGGAACGACAGCAGCCAGTTGGGGTTGCCGCGGCCTGCGTTGAGGAATGTGGCGGTGGAACGTTGTGCGTTTTTCTCGGCCAGTTTGATGAGGGTGTCCTTTACTTCAAAGGGACTCATTTCAGAGAGGGCTTTTTCGTAAGAGCGGTTCTCCGGATTTTGGGGAATGGTAGCCATAATATCAGATATTTAAATATGTTGTATGATTTTTTATAGAGAAAAGTATGCCGGGCGGGGACGCCGCCCGGACTGTAGAGGGAGTTGCTGATTATGTGAACAGGAGCACCATTGCCACACCCATGAGGATAAGGAGGGTGTTGCCGATGGCGTAGGTCACGGTGTAGCCCATGGCGGGAACAGAGCTCTGCAGCGAGTCGGTGACGGCGCCGAGGGCGGCGGTGGTGGTACGCGAGCCGGCGCAGCAGCCGAGGTTGATGGCCGGGTGGAACTTAAACACTTTCGCTCCGAGGAACATCGCTATCAGCAGAGGCAGCGAGGTGGCTACGACGCCGACGACGAGAAGTTCCCAGCCCACTTCCTTGATACCGGAGATGAATGTCGGGCCGCACTGTATGCCGATTACGGCGATAAACATGTTGAGACCGAGGTTGTTCATCAGCCACAGTGACGAGTCGGGGATGATGCCCACTGACGGACGCTTGGTGCGCAGCCATCCGAAGAACAAGCCGGCGATAAGCGCGCCGCCCGAGGTCGACAGGCTGATAGGTATATCCTTGATGTTGAGGGTAAGAGCGCCTACGATAGCACCGATGACGATAGCGAGGCTGACGAATACCATGTCAGTCTGGTTGGTGGGTCGCTGCTCGTAGCCTATCTCCTTGACGGCTGCCGATACCTCCTGGGGCAGACCCTCTACGGTGAGCATATCGCCCTGCTGCAGCTTGTTCTGCGCGAGCACGGGGATAGGCACGCCGCCCTGACGGGTGATGCTCTGTATCATTACACCATACATGAACGGTTTGGCGCGGAGCTGGTCGATGGTGAGACCGGCAGTTTTCTTGGTGACCATCACCTGGGTTTTCTCTACGTTGAATGCGAGCAGAGCTGCGTCGTCAACTTCCTGACCGAGCCATGCCTCGTCGCCGATGATATATTCATGACGGCCGGAGAGCACTATCTCGTCGCCCTGATGGATGAGCATGTCGGGGGTGGGGTCGGAAATATTGCCGTCGGCGGTGCGTACGCGTTCAACGAAAATGCGGCGGCCGAGCGAGTTGAAATGCTCCTCCACTTCCTTCACCGAGAGGGGGTTGGCGAAATTGTCGGCCGACACCTTGTAGGCGCGGAACACGATAGGACGGTTGCCGCTGATGTAGGCGGGGTCGTCGCTGAGGCTGGAGTGATTGAGCTGCTGCTCAAGCTCTTTGGTCTGCTGGCGCACCTTCTTGAGGCCGCCGAACATCATCGGGCCGAGGTTGCCGAGAATCCAGGCCGAACCGATAGTACCGAACACGTAGGTCACGGCGTAGCACACGGGGATAAGGTCGATGAGCGCTTTCTTCTGCGCGGGGTCGATATGGAGGGTGCCGATGGTGTCGGTGCCCACGCCGATAACGGCCGATATGGTCTGTGCGCCGGCGAAGAGGCCCGTGGCGATGGCGCCGTTATAACCCATTATCTTGGCGCACGCCCATGTGACGATAAGGCATAGGAAACACACCACTACGGCAAAAATAACCTGCTTGATACCCTGACCGCGTATGGCCGATGCAAACTGCGGTCCGCACTTATAGCCGATGGCAAAGAGGAAGATGAGGAAGAAGAGCGACTTGAGCGGGGCTCCGATAGGGATATCGAGCTGGCCCACAAGCACGCCGACAAGCAACACTGACGTCACTGTGCCGAGCGAGAAAGTTTTGTACTTGAATTTTCCCAACCAGAATCCGAGGCCGATTGTAAGGAAAATCGGAATGGACGGATACGTCCTGAAGGTGTCAATTAACCACGACATAAGCGCAAGGGTATTAAGTTAATTATTAATATGTGTGTTTTTGATAACGGTCCCCGGTAAGTTGAAACGTAGTGCCGGCTGTGTGTATCATGTTTATAAATTCTTAACACGTCGGATTAAATAATGTTTCCGCCGGGGGAGTCTTTTTTGCGGCGAGAAACAAAAAACTGACTCAGCGCGTTGAAGTTTCGTTAATGTTTCGGACGCATGAACGACAGTTTTTTGATTATAGATTAAGTAATGTGCCCGATTTTAATTAACTTTGCAGATTGAATTTATCGTCAAGACATAACACTGAAAACTATCTGATGAAATGGCAGCACTCGACGTTCTGATAATACTGATATTCATAGCCGCTGTGGCCTACGGTCTCTACAAAGGATTCATAGCGCAGCTCGGCTCGGTAGGGGGCGTGCTGGTGGGCATCGTGGCCTGCCGTCTTTTCTCCACCCCGTTGGCGGGCCTGCTTGCAGGCAGTCAGCCCGATGCCAATGATGTGTATATCAGCGGCGTGTTTGCCTGCGTCATTCTTTTCATCGTGGGCTACTTCTCGGCGCGCCTTGTGGCCGGCCTGGTCAAGACCGTGTCGCGCGCGCTCCATCTCACCATCTTCGACCGCATAGGCGGAGCGGTGTTCACCATCTTCGAGTGGTTTCTCGTGTTCAGCCTGCTGCTCAACATCTGGCAGGCGTTCCGTCCCGATATATCAGTCATAGCCGGAAGCCGACTGGCCGGCGGCCGCGCAGCCTCCGCAGTCATTGACTTCGCCCCCAAGGTGCTTGGCAGCGAAACGTTCAAGGACTTCGTGAGCACCGTGGCAAGCATAGGCTCAAAGGATGGCCACGGCAATAAAAAATGATAATTACATGTCAATGAAAGAACAAAATCACGATAAAGACCCCCGCAAGGGAGGGCAGAAGCCTGCCGGCCCCGAACAGGGCAAGCCCTCGGCCGGCGACATCATCAACGATGCCACCACTGGCGAGTATAAATACGGCTTCGTCAGCGACATCGACACCGAGATCATCCCCGTCGGTCTCAACGAGGATGTGATACGTCTCATCTCGGCCAAGAAGAACGAGCCGCAGTGGCTCCTCGACTTCCGTCTTGAGGCCTACCGCTACTGGCTCACCCTTGAGATGCCTCGTTGGGCCCATCTCGACATCCCCGACATCGACTATCAGGCCATCAGTTACTACGCCGCTCCCCGCAAGAAGGAGGGCCCCAAGAGCCTCGACGAGGTTGACCCCGAGCTGCTCGACACCTTCAACCGTCTCGGCATACCCCTCGAGGAGCAGAAACAGCTCTCGGGCATGGCCGTCGACGCCGTGATGGACTCTACCTCGGTCAAGACCACACACCGCGAGAAGCTCGCCTCGCTCGGTATCATATTCTGCTCATTCTCCGAGGCCGTGAAGGATTATCCCGACCTCGTGCGCAAATATCTCGGCAGCGTGGTGTCGTATCGCGACAACTTCTTCGCCGCGCTCAACTCGGCGGTGTTCTCCGACGGCTCGTTCGTCTACATCCCCAAGGGCGTGCGCTGCCCTATGGAGCTGTCGACCTACTTCCGTATCAACGCCTCAGGCACGGGCCAGTTTGAGCGCACGCTCATCGTGGCCGACGACGACGCCTACGTAAGCTATCTCGAAGGCTGCACCGCCCCGCAGCGCGATGAAAACCAGCTCCATGCCGCTATCGTGGAAATCATCGTGGAGGAGCGCGCCGAAGTGAAATACTCGACGGTGCAGAACTGGTATGCCGGCGACAAAGAGGGGCGCGGAGGTATCTACAACTTCGTCACCAAGCGCGGTCTCTGCCGCGGCGATTACTCCAAACTGTCATGGACGCAGGTCGAGACCGGTTCGGCCATCACCTGGAAATACCCCTCCTGCATACTCAAAGGCGACAACTCCGTGGGCGAATTTTACTCCGTGGCCGTGACCCGCAACCGCCAGCAGGCCGACACCGGCACCAAGATGATACATATAGGCCGCAACAGCCGTTCCACCATCGTGTCAAAGGGTATATCGGCCGGTGAGAGTCAGAACTCCTACCGCGGACTGGTCAAGGTGGTCCCCGCCGCCGACGGCTGCCGCAACTACACCCAATGTGACTCGCTGCTGCTCTCATCGCATTGCGGCGCCCACACATTCCCCTACATCGACGTCAAGAACCCCACCGCCGTAGTGGAGCACGAAGCCACCACCTCCAAGATTTCGGAGGACCAGCTTTTCTACTGCAACCAGCGCGGCATCCCCACCGAGGAAGCCGTCGGCCTCATAGTCAACGGCTACGCCAAGGAGGTGATGAACAAGCTCCCGATGGAGTTTGCCGTCGAAGCCCAGAAACTCCTGCAAATCACCCTCGAAGGCTCCGTAGGCTGATTTATCCGTAGGCTGATTTATATATCTTATATATTTTATAAATCTTATAAATCATATAATTCTTATAAATTTTATAGATCTTATAAATCTTATATATCTTATATGATTTACCCCATATAACCCAAAAAAACTATGCAATCCCAATCTGAAATACTGCTCGATGTGCGCAACCTCCACGCCCGCATCGGCGAAAAAGAAATATTGAAAGGCATCAACCTCACCGTGCGCCGCGGCGAAGTACACGCCATCATGGGCCCCAACGGCTCAGGTAAGTCAACCTTCTCGTCGGTGCTCGCCGGCAACCCCGCCTTCACCGTAACCGAGGGCACAGCCACGCTCCATGGCGTCGACCTGCTGTCGCTCCCTCCCGAGGACCGTTCACACGAGGGATTGTTCCTCTCGTTCCAGTATCCCGTGGAGATACCCGGCGTGTCGATGGTCAACTTCATGCGTGCCGCCGTCAACGCCAAGCGCAAATACTTCAACGAGCCCCCCATGTCGGCCACCGACTTCCTCAAGATGATGCGCCAGAAACGCGCCGTCGTGGAGCTTGACAACAAGCTCGCTTCGCGTTCGGTCAACGAAGGATTCTCAGGCGGCGAGAAGAAACGCAACGAGATATTCCAGATGGCAGTGCTTGAGCCTCAGCTCTCTATCCTCGACGAGACCGACTCAGGCCTCGACATCGACGCCCTCCGCATCGTGTCGCAAGGTGTCAACACCCTCAAGACCGCCGACAACGCCACCATCGTCATCACCCACTATCAGCGACTGCTCGACTACATAAAGCCCGACTTCGTCCACGTGCTCTACAAAGGTCGCATAGTAATGACCGGAGGCCCCGAACTCGCCCTCGAGCTCGAACAGCGCGGCTACGACTGGATCAAAGAAGAAAACGACGCCAAGTAACCCCCCCGAAGCACCAAGCTCACCCCGCATCCCCGCCCTCGGAAAGCCCCACGCGCCCGCAGGCCCCGCAATCAACAGGACGTGTCCGACCCGTCCGACAGGTCCGACCTGTCCGACTCGTCCAAAAACCTCGACTCGTCCCACCTCCCCGTCCAACCCTCTCCCGAAACCCTAAAACCCCCATCCCCTTGAAAACTTCACTCACTCAATACACCGACCTCTACGACACCAACCGCGCCGTCATCGACGAAGGCTCGGCCCCGGTGCTCAACGCGCTGCGTCCCGCCGCAAGGGAGGCACTCGCCGGCGCCTCGCTCCCCGAAAAGGGTGACGAAGGCTTTGAAATCACCTCGGTCAACTCAATGCTCGCCCCCAACTACGGGCTCAATATATCGCGCATCAACATCCCCGTTGACGTAGCCGACACCTTCCGCTGCGACGTGCCCAACATGTCGTCGCTCATGGGCGTGGTGGCCAACGACAAGTTCGTGCCCACAGCCGGACTGTTGCGCAACCTCCCCGACGGAGTCACCGTCATGTCGCTCGCCGAAGCCGCCAAGGCTTACCCTGACCGCGTGGCCTCGCTCTACGGCACTATCGCTCCGATCTCCAACCCCGTTGTCGCCCTCGACACCATGCTCGTGCAGGATGGCGTCTACATCCGCGTTGAGGCCGGAGTGAAACTCGACCGTCCCCTCCAGATTGTCAACGTGTTGCAGAGCAGCGTGCCACTGATGGCCGTGCGCCGTATCCTCATCGATGTTGACCGCGACGCCGACCTGCGCCTGCTCCTGTGCGACCATTCGCGCAACGTCGGCATGGACTACCTCGCGCTGCAGGTCACCGAGGCATCACTCGCCCCCGGCGCCCGTCTTGAAATCTACGACCTTGAGGAGTCAACCGCGACCACCAACCGCCTGTCACTCACCTATGTGCGCCAGCAGGAACGCTCCGCCTTCCTCGCCAACACCACCACGCTGCTCAACGGCACCACCCGCAACCGCTACAACGTCGACATCCTCGGCGAACGCTGTTCCACAGGTCTTTACGGCATGGCTATCGGTTCGGCCAAGCAGCATGTCGACAACTCCACCGTCATCAACCACCGCGCTCCCCGCTCCGTCTCCAACCAGCTCTACCGCTACGTGCTCGACGACGACGCCCGCGGAGCCTTTGAAGGTCTCATCGAGGTGTTCCCCGATGCCCCTTTCACCGAAGCGTTCCAGACCAACAACAATATCCTCGCCTCCACCGGGGCGCAGATGCACGCCAAGCCGCAGCTCATCATCAACAACGACGATGTGAAGTGCAGCCACGGCGCCACCACCGGCCAGCTCAACCGCGAAGCCCTCTTCTACATGCGTTCGCGCGGCATCCCCGAAGCCGAAGCCCGCACCATGCTGATGCAGGCTTTCATGGTCGACGTCATCAACACCGTCTCGGTCGAGGCCCTGCGCGACCGCCTGCGCCACCTCGTCGAAAAGCGCTTCGACGGCACTCTCGGCGCGTGCGAGACCTGCCGCCTCCATCAGTAACCCACGAAGCAATCAGCAATGAGGAAAGCACTGTTGACAGTCCTTGCCGCCACGGCCATAGCCTCCGCTGCCGCCTATGACGGCGACCGCAGCGAGTGGATGAAACATATCCCCGGCTCGGCGTATGCCTGCCTGGTGACCATTCCCGGCTCGCACGATTCGGCCACTGCCGAAGGGTGGGTCGACCCCGACGCTGCCGCGCGCTCCCAGGCCCAGGATGTTACCCTCGACCGACAGCTCGCCGACGGCGTGCGCGGTTTTGACATCCGCCCCAATCTCACCGACGGCCGCTGGGTATGCTCCCACGCTGCCGACAACACCGTGCTGCCGCTCGACGACTGCTTCGACAAGTTCACCCGGTTTCTCGACGCCCACCCCTCGGAGTATCTCGTGATACACGTCTACCGCGGGGGCGGACGCGAATGGACCGACACGGAGCGCGAAGCGTTTGCCCGCTTCCTCGCCCTCTACGGCGACCGTCTCGCCGACTTCCGCCGCGACCTCACCGTCGCCGACCTCCGCGGCAAGATACTCCTCTTCTGCCGCGAGGAATACCCCGGCACTGTCTACGGCGCAAAACTGACCTCCTCGCTGCGCGACGACTACGGTTGGGGCAGTTGGCTCGACTGGGACCGCCAGACCAACATCACCGCCACCGGCGACAGTGCCGAGGGGCGCGTGTTCTATCAGGACCTTGCCGACACCTGTGGCGAGGGCAAGCAGCAGGAAAAGCTCGACGGCATCCGCCGCCTGCTTGACTTCACCACCGCCTACCGTCCCGCCGTTCCCGAAAACTGCATCTGGTACTTCAACTTCGCCTCGGCCTACAACGACGCCGACGTCACCTCCACCGGCTCAAAGATGTGGAACAGCGACGGCTACCGCGGCAACTCCACCTACACCAACCCCTGCTTCATCGACTACCTCGCAGCCAACCCCGGACCCGCCGGCATAGTGCTCGCCGACTACGTCTGCACCCACAGCTCCGGCCGCTTCACCACCCGCGGCGCCGACCTCATAGAAGCCCTAATAGACAACAACTTCCGCTACCTCCCATCATTAAAGGAAGAAACTGCCCGCCAGCGTGGCGGGGGTCTCCCGACCCGCGCTCAGCCCGTGGTGGGGCCGTCCCCGGCCGCACCCGCCCCTCCCTGCCCAGCCGCCCCGAAACCCGCACCCGCCGCACAAACCCACCCGCCCCAAAACAACCCCACCGCGCGGAGCAGGTTTGTCGAAGGTGCCCCCCTGACCCTCCCGCCCGGCACCGTCCACATCGCCGACCTCAACAACGACGGCTACCCCGACCTCCTCGTGACTGGCCCCCGCACCGGTCACATCTACCTCAGCGACCAAGGTCGTGGCTTCATCGACGCCACCCCCACACAGCTCCGCTTCTACACCGCCGACCCCGCCACCGTCATCCTCGCCGACTACAACGCCGACGGCTACCTCGACCTCTACATAGCCCCCACCGCAAATACCACCCCCGAAAACGACCTCGGAAACAAAGCCATAATCTACTACAACAACCAATCCCTCACCGGCCCACGCGACATCTTCAACACCCCCGACCTCGCCCCATAGCGTAAACGTGGCAGGACAACGTGGCGGGGGTCTCCTGACCCGCGCTCACAAAGGGAGGGTAAGGCGTTGGTAGCTTCGTGGTGGGGCCGTCCCCGGCCGCACACCATCACCGCACCCCACCCCGAAGCCCCAATCAATCCCACTCCATCCAAAGGGCGGACGAGGACGTCCCCCCCCACGAGGCAACCACGGCTACCACTGACCTGAAATATTGGCAAAAACCACGACATTTCGACAAAATTCGCTGATTTGCGGCAAAAAATGGCGTATAACTTTTAATTTATTGAGCTCGGTTGAGTTATTTTTGCTAAAAATTTGTACGGAAAGTGATTGCAGCTATCACAGCATCACTAACCCAACCCTAACCATACCATAGCCATAAATCTAACCATTACCAACATAATAACACATTTCATTTATGAAAAAAACTTTACTTACAGGTGCGTTTACCCTGGTAAGCGCAGTTGCTTTCCAATCCTCTGCTTGGGATGGCAATAACTGGATGTCGGAACTTCCCGACAACGCCTACGTGGCGCAGTTGTCGATTCCCGGTACCCACGACTCCGCTACCGGCCATGGAACAACAAGTGATGTCATGGCGAGAACCCAGATGCACTCTCTCAGCGAGCAGCTTGAAATGGGTATCCGCGCATTTGACTTCCGTCCGCAGGTGAGCGGTAGCAAACTTGAAGCGCATCACGGTATTATCAACTGTAATATCTCTTTTGATGACGCTATGAAAAAAGTGATCGGACCGTTTCTCGACGCTCATCCCGATGAATTTATCGTAATCCACACGCTCTACGCAGCGCCCTTGTTTGGCAGCTATGATAGGGACAAAGACAAATATGTCAACCTGCTCAACAGCCTCTTTGAAAGCGATGAACTCAAAGGTAAGTTAGTGAAATTCCGCCGCGACCTGACCGTAGCCGATATGCGAGGCAAGATACTCCTTCTCAGCCGCGACAGCTACTCAGGCACATCACCCTTCGGCGGTTTCTTCGAAAACTGGTCGGAAGAGTTTGATAATCTTTCGCGCCGCAGCCGCATCATCGGTGAGGCCGGCGATATCATGAACAGCTCAAAGCTTTTCGTGCAGGACCGAGCCAATACTAATGGCGATAATTCCGAGAAAGCCCGTTTCATGACCAATCTTCTCGATTTTACCACCGGATATACTATTAATGATGATCCGGCTAATCTCGTGTGGGCATTCAACTTCCTCTCTTCCTATTCCGGAAGTTCTACAAGCAGCAGTTACAAGTCTAACGCTACCTACTTCAACAAGCAGTTAGTTGATTACGTAGGTGCGGGCGATTACGTTGCCGGTCCTACCGGTTTCGTGATGATGGACTTCGTAGGTGACGACGACACCAACGGCATCGCATCAGTCAACGCAGTGATTGACAATAACTTCAAGTACGTAGGCAATACCACCAACTACACTCTCGCAGTAGGCGACAAACCTGAGTTCCGTCTCGACAAGGCGTGGCTGCAGGGCGAAGGCATGTACTACAACTGCGGCGGCGACAAGGCAGTGCCCATCATCGCCGACTTTGACGGCGACGGCCGCATGGACTACTATTGCAGCGGTCAGTCCTACGAATATTATAACAACGGCTGGAACTGGGGCGACATCTCATACATGGCCCTCAACAAAGGCTTCGGCCACCCCTACGGCTTTGAGGCATACGACAATCAGGGCGTGAAACGCGGCGAAAACCGTTCATCGTCCAACAATGAGAACTACCTCCCGATAGTCTACGGCGCGCAGGTGCAGGCTCTCGCCGACCTCAATCAGGACGGTGCCGTCGACTTCCTCCTTTGGGACTGCGACCAGCACGGCTGGGGCACTTATCCGCGATACACCACCTACGGCGACCAGAACAGCCGCGTATTCATCAATAATGGCGACGGCTCTCAGTTCACCCCGATACAGGGTTACCCCAATAATATCGGCAACAACAAGCACGGTAACTGGGGCTGCTCACTCCCCGGCAAGTACCACCGTGTATCAATCGCCGATGTCAACTGCGACGGTTATCCCGATATCATGATGGTCACCGAAAGCGGTACTACCATGGAGAACGGCCAGTTCAGCTGGTATGACGCCAACGGTACATCAGTCTTTATCAATAACGGTGACAACACCTTTACCCGTCAGTTCATCGCTGCTAACCGCACTCACTACGCCGCATCGCTCTTCGGCGACTTCAACTGCGACGGTTACCCCGACATTCTTCTCAATGGCTATCATGACGCTATTACCGGTGCCGACGGTGTGACTATCGAGCCCGGCTACGAACTCGTCATCATGACCAACGACGGCAGAGGCAACTTCTCGGTAGCTTACCACAGCAACGACTACGCCAAGAACGAGGACGAAGGCCAGGAAACCGCAATCCACGTGCTCGACTACGACCAGGACGGCAAGATGGATATCCTCCTCAGCGGCACCACCAACCGCAACAGCTTCAACAACACCAACGGCCGTGACGGCAAGGTGGCTTTCATACTCCGCAACGAGTCAGACGGCACCGATGTGAAATTCTCCGAGGTGCTCACCGACCTTCACCCCTCGTCAGTAGCCATGCAGCGACTGTCAGTGCTTGCCGACTTCAATGGCGACGGCTTCATCGACTACCTCGCCGACGGCTGGGGCCCCAACAGCGACTGGTCAAACGGCAGCTATCTCTCCTACAGCCGGGGTGAGTACAACACCAACTATCAGCTCCACAACGGCGTAATCCACAACATGGATTATTACGGCTCGAATGAGGGTGAAGAGCAGTCATGGATTACATTCGGCGACATTGACGGCGACGGAATGCTCGACCTCATCTCGCCCGCCGGCGACGGCGCTCCCCGCGTTTACCTCAACCGCACCCTTCAGGGCAAGAATCAGATCGCGCAGGTGCCCGACGCTCCCACCAACGCAGTCGCCACCTACGACATTGACACAAAGCGTGTCACCGTTACATGGGATAAGATGTACACTCAGTCGGGCAGTAAAGCCATCTACAACACCTATCTCCGCCGCGTCGACGACTCTACCCCTGTTTCACGCAGCGCAGTAGCCGAGGGTGTCAACATCATGCGCGTACCCGCCGATGTCAACACCGGCAAGCTCAAAGCCTACACCGAATGGAGCTCATTCCTCCCCTCCGAGACCTGCTTCTTTGACAACCTCGAAGAGGGTACTTACGAATTGGGCGTGCAGTCAGTAGGTTACAACTACGGAGCTTCAAAGTTCACCCCCATTCAGTTTGTAGTCAACAACCAGACCAACGGTGCCGACGTGATAGCAGCCGAGGACAACGACTCACCCGTAAATGTCTACAACATGCAGGGTATGCTCATCAAGCAGAACGTTGACCGTCAGGATGCCCTCACCGATCTTCCCGCCGGCGTCTACATAGTAGGCAACAAGAAAATGCTGAAACGCTAACTTCCACACCCCCGCCCCGCACTCACCTCGTGGTGGGGCCGTCCCCGGCCGCACCCCCCCTAACATAAAAGTCCGATTGGAATGTCATGCAGCATGGCAATCCAATCGGACTTTCTCATGTAATAAATCAATAGATAAAGGATATAAATAGAGGATAATAGACATCACAGGGCCGTTTCTTATCAAGAAACGGCCCTGTGTGTGCAATATATTTTGAGTCAACAACTTATCCGGTGCGCCCAAATATCGGCTGATTAAAAGTTGTCAAATTTTGCCGTTTTTGTACTAATAATTTTTATTTAAAACCTTTTCACATTAAGCCTTTTATAACTATCTTTGCCGATGCGTAACCGTTTCTTGATAAGAGACGGCCTGTATAATAAGGATTAGGAAAAGCCGTCTGAAAAGTAACAACCTATGCTAATACCTCCACAAGCTTAACCTAACATAATACCGACATAAAACCATAAAAACATATTTCACATTATTACATCTCTTAGTTAAAATTTGGACATGAAATTTTTGCACCAACGACTCTTTACCGGAGCGGCTTTGGCTGCGGCTTTGACATTGCCGACCCTCACCGCTTCTGCACGTGACTACGCCAACTGGATGGCCGACCTCCCCGACGCCGCCTACGTATCGACCCTCTCGCTCCCCGGCGCGCATGACACCGCCACCGGCGAAGGCTTCAGATTAGGCGCTACTACCGGTAACTCTGCACAGGCTCAGACAAAATCACTTACAGAAATATACAACTCGGGTGTGCGTGTTCTCGACTTCCGTCCCTATAACAACGGTTCAAAGATTACGTGCTACCACGGTATCGCTGAAATCAGCAAGGACTTTTCGGAGGCTATCAGAGAATTATGTAGTTGGCTGAATGAGCACAAAAATGAATTCTTCATCATTCACCTCTACCAAGGCAATAATAACGGCGACCTTGACAAAAACGGATTGATGAACAATCTTCTCAACGAGGAGGCCGTGTCTCCCCACATCATGCAGTTCAAGTCAGACCTCACTGTAGAGGAGATGCGCGGCAAGATGCTGTTCCTCGTGCGTGACGGCATTGAATGGTCAAGCCCCTATGCTACCAAAATGTCTGATTGGTATGAGACTGACAACCTTGCCTCAGGATGGGAACTTCGCGGCCGTATCCATGCTAATAAACCAGGCTCGACTGATCGCTATGAGCGTCGTGACTCATATCTCCTTATTCAGGACCTTGCTCACCCCTACGGAGATGACTTCAATAGAAAGAAAGATTTTGCCAAAGAGATTTTTAATTTTCTCTCTGACTGGTGTCCGACTACCCCAAATAACATGGTGTGGGCATTCAACTTCGCTTCCGGTTACAATGACAAGAACACATCGTCAGCAACAGGATATGCTGACAATGCCCACGACATTAACCCCTACTTTATGGAATGCCTTGAGCAGTCCAATGGCCCTGCCGGCATGATTATGATTGACTTCGTAGCTGCTGATGAGCACAGTGTATATTCAAGCATGTTTGGTACCCATACCAACAAAACTACTTATAGCCAATCGCTGACCGAGGCTGTGATAGAGCATAACTTCAAGTATATCGACCGACTGGTTGAGCGCAAGGCTACCGGCGTTCAATTCAACAACCATTCATGGGCAGGCACATTGTGGGGCCACATGTTCTACGGCAATAACCTTTTTGCTGATGTCAACGGAAACGGTTACATGGACTATGTAATCGCCTCTGCGCAGCAGAACGGCGGTTCAGCAATGTTCGTGACCAACAACGGTGATGGTGGCTTTAACTTCATGAACGAGAATGTGTTCGGTAGTGATCACGGTAATCACGTCTTGGTTCCCATCGACTTCGACAACGATGGCGACATTGACTTCCTCGTGCTGAAGAATGACGGCACTACCGAGTTGCAGGTCAACAATGGCAGCGGCGAGTATTCCAAAATTGAAAACACAGGTATATCAAACGTTACCGGTCTTAATGAGAATGATTGGAACGACGGTACATGGTACAAATACAATAACATTGACGGACGTGCCGTGGTGCTTGACGTCAACCACGACGGATGGAAAGATGTAGTGGTATATGATGCGGAGACTGAGTACAATGGAGGTAACCCGCGTGTATATGTAGGTAACGGTGACGGCACATTCACAGCTGCGGAGACCAATATGCCGAAATTGCCTAACGGCAAGATGTCAATCGGCGACTACGACCGCGACGGTTTCGCTGATATTATTATCTGTGGTATGGATGGATGGATTTGGGATAATCCTAAAATCAGCATCGTTCTTACCCGCCCCGATATGAATTTTGAGATAATTACCCCCGAATCGCTGCAACGCTACGCAGTATTTGACGGCGATGTGAAGTTTGTTGACATGAACATGGATGGACTCCTCGATGTGTTTGTCAACGGTAAGTGTAACAATCTCGGCGACGGCCGTTATGACTCTTACCGTGCTGCCCTGCTTATCAATAAAGGCAACGATGAGTTTGAGAAAGCCGATGTACTCCTCGACCCCATGAAAAAATGTAGTGTCGACTGGGCCGACCTTACCGGCAACGGTTACCCCGATATCGTTTACTCAGGCGAGAACCACATCGGTTACTACACCTCAACCGTAATCAACTATGGCAACGACATCTACAAGGCCGAATCAACCATGGATGGTCACCGTGCTTCAACTTCGGTGGCAACCTGCGACTATCGTGGTGTCGGCCGTGCATCGGTAGCTGTCATGGGTCATTCATGGGACGGCGATGCCAACCAATTGTTTGACTCAGAATCGAGTCTTGCTGCTTATGCCCGTCCTCGCCGCGCTGCCGGAATGCTCAACACCAACATTGGTGTGGTGAAGGGTTCTGCTCAGGATTCAGATAAAGGTCTCGAAGTTGTAGTTCTCAATGCTGACGACATGCCCCAAGGCACACGTTACAACTACGTGCTCCGCATGAAGGACGGCTCTACCATCTCCAACGTACCCCTCAACAAGACAACAGGTACACCTCTTGTCGCTGACGTCAACGGTTCTACCACCGCGACTTCAATGACCTATCCCTCGGTTAAAGTTTCCGACATCAGCTCGGTAGGTGTTCAGACAATGGGTGCTGACAAGAACGCTTCAACTCTCAGCCTTATTTCCATGGACGAAGTGACTGGTATCAATGACATACTCACCGATGCCAACGACGATACCGATGCTCCCGTGGAATACTACAACCTCCAGGGTCAGCGCGTTCTCAACCCCTCAAACGGTATATTCATCGAACGCCGCGGCACCAAAACAACAAAAGTAATCAAGTAATCAGCGCGCCCAGCCTTGGGGCGGGGCTCACCCGACCCGCGCTCCGGGAATCAGCGCAATTCCCATAATAAAGTCCGGCCGGTCAAATCAACTTTGACCGGCCGGAATATTTTTATGCAGTATTAAGAGGTAATCGCGTGGTGGGGCCGTCCTCGGCCGCACATTAATATGCTCAAATATGCTCATTTAACTGTTCTTGTTGGTGTGCGGCCGGGGACGGCCCCACCACGTAGTTACCTCGCTGCAATCCTACTACTTGAAGAGGCGGGGGAGGAAATCTACGAGGTAGTGGCGCCAGTTTTTCCACATGTGACCTCCGGGGGTTTCTATGTAGGTGTAGGGGTAGTCTTTGGAGTCGAGTAGGGCGCGGTATTGCTTGTTGGTGTCGTAGAGGAAGTCGTCGCTGCCTATGGCTATGTAGTAGAGGCGGGGAGCGTCGGCAAACTGTTTTTCGAGTTTCGCCTCGGTGTCGGCATAGGTGGCTTTTGCTTCCTCCATGAAAGGCCATACGGCGGCCGAGAAGAGACCTACGTAGTCCATCATGTCGGGGTAGTCCTTGGAGATGTGGAGGGAGTGGAAGCCGCCCATGGAGAGTCCGGCAATGGCTCGCGAGGCTTTGTCGCGGCGCGTGCGGTAGTTGGCGTCGATGAAGCTGACGATTTCGGGGAACGATTTTTCATACGTGCCCTCCATGGAGTGGGGGAGCTGCGGCGTGGGCACGGTAAGACCGAGGTGTGACTCGCCCGGGGCGGCGGGCATGTCGACGTTGCCGTTGGGCATCACTACAATCATGGGGCGCACTTCGCCCGAGGCAATCATGTTGTCGAGTATCTGAGTGGCGCGGCCCAGTTCGCTCCACGCGTTTTCGTCGCCGCCCATGCCGTGGAGGAGGTAGAGCACGGGGTAATTGCGGCCCGAGGTCTCGTAGCCGGCGGGGGTGTAGACGGTGAGCCGGCGGTCGGTGCCGAGCAGATCGCTGTGGTACCAGGGGTGGCTCACCGTGCCGTGGGGCACGTCGTTGATGCCGTAGAGGCCGCGGTAGCCGCCGTCGATGAGAAATATGTTGGAGAGCGTAGTGACGTCGCGGGCTATGTACACGTTGGAGGGGTCATTGGTGGCTACGCCGTCAACTTCGAGGCGGTAGCTGTAGAGCTCGGGGGCGAGGGGCGGGGTAGTGGTTTCCCACACGCCGTCGCTGCCGCGGGTCATCGACAGCACGGAGGGGATGGCCTCGGCGCCCTCGGGGGCGGTGAAGTCGCCGATTACCTTTACGGAGTCGGCTGCGGGGTTGACGTAGCGGAATGTGACCGAGGCGTCGGCGTTGAGCTGAGGCGAGGTCACGGCGTTGAAGTTGTAGAGGGCCTGCTGAGCGAAGGCTGCCGCCGAGCATAGCGCGAGGGCGATGGTGAGTTGCAGTTTCATCTTATGGATTTTTAGTTTGTGTTGCGTCAGCCCCGTCCGACTTGTCCGACAGGTCTGACTCGTCCTACCTGTCCCCGTGGCCGCGGGGCTGACAGCCAAAATTAGCATTTTCCTGCATATTGCGCAAATTATTCGGGTAAGTGATGTTTCCTTTCGCAAAAATTATTAATTTTGTGGTTCACGCAAATACTACCCGCAATGTCCACTCCGGAAAATGACACACTGGTGATAATACCGATGTACAACGAGAGAGAGAATGCCCGCGCCATAATCGAGGCGGTGCTCTCGCTCGAACCACTCTTCGACGTACTCGTGATTGACGATAACTCGCCCGACGGCACGGCGGCTATCGTAAAGGAGCTTATTGCCGAGCATCCCGGCCGCGTCCACATAGTGGAGCGTAAGGGCAAGCTCGGCCTCGGCACGGCCTATATCGCAGGCTTCAAGTGGGGTCTGGAACATGGCTACGAGTATATTACGGAGATGGACGCCGACTTCTCCCACAATCCCGCCGACCTGCCGAAGCTGCGCCGCGCGTGTGCCGAGGAGGGGTATGACGTGGCCGTAGGGTCGCGCTACGTGTCGGGAGTCAATGTGGTCAACTGGCCCATGGGGCGCGTGCTGATGTCGTACTATGCGTCGGCCTACGTGCGCCTTGTCACCCGCATGAAGGTGCGCGACACCACGGCGGGCTTCGTGTGCTACCGCCGCCGCGTGCTTGAGACCATCGAGCTCGACAAGGTGAGATTCAAAGGCTATGCTTTCCAGATTGAGATGAAATTCACCTCATTGAAGTGTGGGTTCACCATCAAGGAAGTGCCTATCATATTCGTGAACCGCGTGCTCGGCACGAGCAAGATGAGTTCGGGCATCTTCTCCGAAGCAGTGTTCGGAGTGATGAGACTGAAGATTTCGAGCTGGTTCAAAAAATATCCCAAAGCAAAACAGTGAGCAAAACAATGAGCAAGACGCTGATTTACAATGCCGAGATAGTTGACGACGGACGTCGTTTCCTCGGCTGCGTGTTGATTGACGGCGAAGTGATAGCGCAGGTGGTCGAGGGCAATCCCTCCGATGAACTCCGCGCTCAGGCCGATAACGAAATTGACCTCGGAGGTCGCCTGCTGCTCCCCGGAGCTATCGACACCCACGCCCATTTCCGCGAACCGGGACTGACCCACAAAGCCTCGATGGCTACGGAAAGCGCCGCCGCAGTGAGCGGGGGCGTCACCTCGTTTATCGACATGCCCAACACGCGTCCTGCCACTGTTACCATGCAGGCTGTAGCCGATAAGAAGCGCATCGCCGCCGCGTCGGCCTATGCCAACTACGGCTTTTTCCTCGGCGCTACCAATGACAATCTCGACAAAATCCTCGCCGCCGACCCCCGCGAGATTCCCGGCGTAAAACTCTTTATGGGTTCGTCGACGGGCAATATGCTGGTCGACGATGACGACACTATGGGGCGGCTCTTCGCCTCGTATCGCGGTGTGATAGCCGTGCATGCCGAGGATGAGGGTGTGATGGCCGCCGCCCGTGAGCGCCTTGCCGCGCAGTATGGCGACAATCAGCCTGTTGCGCTCCATTCGCAGGCACGTCCCGCCGAGGCTTGCTACAAGGCGTCGGAGCGCGCCGTGAAGCTCGCTCGCCGCTACGGCACCCGTCTGCACATACTCCACATATCAACCGCGCGCGAACTCTCGCTGCTCACCCCCGGCCCTGTCGGGCAGAAGCGCATCACGGCAGAGACCTGCCCCCACTACCTGCTCTTCGAGGAGCGCGACCTTGAACGCCCCGAGGGCTATATGCTCAAGTGCAACCCTGCCATCAAGAGTGCTGCCGACCGCGATGCCCTCATAGCCGCGCTCTCCGCCGGCCTTATCGACACCGTGGCCACTGACCATGCCCCACACTTGCTCGAAGAGAAGCAGGGCAATCTGCTCAAAGCCGCCTCCGGCATGCCCGGCATCCGCTTCATGCTCCCGGCCATGCTGACGCTCGCCTCGCGCACTGACAACGACCTTACCATAGAGCGCGTGGTCGCCCTCACGGCCAACAATCCCGCACGCCTCTACGCCATAGAGCGTCGCGGATTCATACGCCCCGGCTACTACGCCGACCTCACCGTGGCCGAGCCGGTCGCCCNCTACACGCCCNCTNTNGGTAACTACCTCCCCGCCGACAAGATGTCGCCCTGCNCCTGGACCCCCTACTCGCTGACCACCCTCNGCTACCGCATAGCGCTCACCCTTGTCAACGGCGCCACCGCCTACGACGGCACCACCGTCCACCCNGTCACCCCGCGCCCGCTACNCTTCGTTTGAGATTTTCCAGATACCCATCTTGTCGCTNCCCTCTCGGCTGATAATTTTTAGTTCTCTTANCCTTTTTGTGGCCCTTTCCGCAGTCCTTTGCGTAATAGAAAGAGTGCGTGCAATTTCAGCATGTGTTATTGAGGGTTTCTTTTTAATGAGTTCAATAACTTTAGTTTGGACTCCTGATAATGTTACACCGACATTTACACCGACATTTACACCGACATTTACACCGACATCCGTTTTTTTAATGTCGCGTGTTTGGAGGTCAAAAGTCACCTTTACTGAATTGATATTTGTCTCAATGTGCATCGTACGACCTGTGATTTCTTGCCATCGCTTGAGCTTACGCAAACCGTACCCGAGGTTCTCCGACAGGTGGGCTAAACGAAATAGCTTTGCTATTATTGGATTACGGGGCTGCGACTCAAAAGAGTTTTCCATTACCTCCAACGGCATTGGCATTCCCCCGGGATTAAGAAATTCGATACGGTCATCAAAAACATGGATACAACTGCGACGAGGGCTGAAGTGGTCAGCATGGGCCATTTGGTTAGCCAAGGCTTCGCGTAATATGTCATATTCAGATAGGTCCTCTACTGATTGCCCGTTTTCGTTTATGCCAATCATTGGAGCGTTGACGAGAGTGCGCAGTCGACGTAGAATAATACGACTTGCTTCCCAAAGATTTTGTTGTTCCGGAATTCGGTAAGTATAGTTATTTATTGTAGCATCCAATCCAGTTCCGGGTATTTCAACATAATCAGCGCAGAACGTTGGTACGAAATTGAAAATGTAAGGGCTTTTGCCGAGCATTATAAGGCCGCCGTAGGTAAGTTGCCCTGAATAATCAGTAATACCAACTCCTTTACAGAACTCATCGTCGCTCACATTGTCAAGATGTGAAACCAATCCCCAGTGACGCACTTCGCTTCTAAAATCGGTCAGCGCATCTCGGTTAAGCATGTCAATATTTGTATCGGTTATGGATTTCTGAGATTGAACTCCGAACGATTGGTCTCGAATCATTGACATTATTTCCTGCTGGGTAGCACGTTGGTCGCCGCTACCCATGCGGATAAAGGTATTATCGAGAGAACCGAAATATACCGGCTTGATGTCGGAGGATGGGATATAAAAAGCAAGTATATTCTTATTGTCAATTTTATAGCGATTTATAGTCGCAAAGAGAGGGACATTGAATTTTTTTGACCGCAGAGTACCGAAAAAATCTTGTTCGAGCTTCTCAATGTTATCTACACCGATAACCTCAAACGAGCGTCCGGACTGTTTGATGCCAAGTACAATCCAACCACCTGAACAATTTGAGAACGCGCTGACAGTTTCCCAAATGTTCTTAGGTAAGTCCGATTTGGCGGCTTTTGCCTCGAAATCGTCCCATTCTATATCGCGTAGCCTTGCTACGAGTTCTTCTTTTGTCATACAAATACAAAATTAACAAAAAAATCCATTATCAATAATTAAGGGAGGTAACATTTCTTTTAATATGTTGTATATAAATTCATGTATAGTTGCGGGAATAATTGCGATTGGATTTCCCGAATTGGTCGAAAATTATTAACTTTGTGGCCTAAGCGGATAAAATTATGGAGAAATATCGACAGATTATAAATGATACTGTTGAACGACTGCTCGAAAAGGAGTCGCTGCGCCAGGTAGGCGTAGGCGAGGGCGCTGATGTGCCGCTGCCGTCGCAGAGTGCTGTCGATGAGATAATTGACCTTGTCCGCGCCATCGTTTTCCCCCGTCATTTCGGACGCCATATCACCGCGCGTCACAACCCCGTCTACTGGATAGGCAACCTTGTGGAACGTCTCGGCGACCTGCTCTCGGAGCAGATTTGCGCCGCCCTCAATATGCTCGACCGCAAGGAGGGGGAGAAGATAACGGTCAGCGAATGTGACTTCGTGACGATGCAGTTTGTGGAATCGTTGCCGCAGATACGCGCGTGTCTGGCGCTCGATGCCGATGCTATATACCGCGGCGACCCGGCGGCAGTGTCGGTCGACGAGGTGATTTGCAGCTATCCCGCAGTGCGCGCCATCACCAACTACCGCATGGCCAACCGTCTTTACCGTCTCGGAGTGCCCGTGCTGCCCCGCATGATATGCGAGCGCGCCCACCGCGAAACGGGTATCGACATCCACCCCGGTGCCACGATTGGAAAGTCGTTCATGATTGACCACGGCACGGGTGTCGTGATAGGCGAGACAGCCATTATAGGTGACAATGTGCGTCTCTATCAGGGCGTTACCCTCGGTGCGCGCAGTTTCCCCGTCGACGAGGGGGGCAACGCCGTCAAGGGGCTTGAACGCCATCCCGTCATCGGCGACAATGTGGTGATATATGCCAACTCCACCATTCTNGGCCGAATCAACATTGGCTCCGACTCCGTGATAGGNGGCAATATATGGGTCACCGACAACGTGGAGCCGGGCAGCATAGTGCTACAGGCTCGTGCCGANAATACAATCAGATATAAACAATAGTCCTGAGGGACAACAAAATAATCTTTCGAGATAACAGATGAACGATACATTTGAAATGGTGGCCAAGACCTTCCAGGGACTGGAAGAGGTGCTTGCCGAAGAGTTGCGCAATCTTGGCGCTTACAATGTGGAGCCGGGCAGGCGTATGGTAGCGTTCGAGGGTGACCTCGCNATGCTCTACAAGGCCAATCTCTGCTGCCGCACCGCGCTGCGTATATTGAAACCGATCTACAAGTTCGTTGCCACCGACACCGATTCGCTTTACGATGCCGTGAAGGAGTTTGACTGGAGCTCGGTACTGTCGATTGACAAGACATTCTCCATCGACACCGTGGCGTTCAGCGACGAGTTCACTCACTCGCAGTTTGTGACATATAGAGTAAAAGATGCCATAGTCGACTGGTTNCGTGACCGTTACGGCAACGATAAGCGNCCCGGAGTGAGATTGCAGGATGCCGACGTCATGATCAACGTNCATATCGCCGGCGACCGCGTCACCCTGTCGCTCGACTCGTCGGGCGAGTCGCTNCACAAGCGCGGCTATCGCGTGGCGCAGACCGAAGCGCCTATCAATGAGGTGCTTGCCGCAGGTATCATACTCCGNTCGGGCTGGCGCGGCGACTGTCCGCTGGTCGACCCCATGTGCGGTTCGGGNACATTCCTCATCGAGGCCGCCCTCATTGCCGCCAACATCAACCCCGGTATCTACCGCAAGGGTTTCGCATTTGAAAACTGGAAAAACTTCGACGCCGAGCTNTTTGACTCAATCTACAACGACGACAGNGCCGAGCGCGAGTTCAACTATAAAATCTATGGCGCCGACATATCGCCCAAAGCGGTCGACATAGCCACGCGCAACATCAAGAGCGCCGGTGTGGCACGCTACATCGANATCCAGGTCAAGCCGTTGTCACAGTGGATAAGCGCTCCGGCCGATGCTGTCCTCATCACCAATCCCCCCTACGGCGAGCGTATCTCGGCCGACGACATGGAGGGCCTCTACGAAATGCTCGGCAACAAGCTGAAAAACGTGTTCAAGGGTTACCANGCATGGATTATCGGCTACCGCAAGGAGTATTTCGACATGATACACCTGTCACCCTCGGTGAAGATACCCATTCTCAACGGTGCGCTCGAATGTGAACTGCGTGAGTACGAGATATTTGACGGCGACTACAAGTCGTTCCGCAAGTCGGGTGGCAAGATACANCACGGCGAGTCGCAGCCCCGTGCCCGCGAGCGCCGCGAGGAGAAAGGTGTACGCAAATTCCGCGATGACCGTAGGGAGCGCGATGACCGCAAGTTCCGTCAGGAACGCCGTCGCACAGCCGCCAACGACGAGGGTGATGAAGCCCGCTTCAAGTCGCCCCGCAACAAACTCGAAGAGCGCTACGCTCCCCGTGGCGGAGGCTTCAACCGCCGCGATCGTTTCAAGGAGCGCGACGGATTTAAGTCGCGCGACGGATTCAAGGACCGTAGTCCCCGCTTTAACGACCGCTTTAACGACCGCCGCGAAGCCCCCGAGAGCGAAAACCCGCTGGCAGTACGCCGCAATGAGGATGCCCTCAAGAGTATCACAGGCCGTCAGCCCTCAATCGCAAAGCTCGGCGTCAAGATGCGCCCCCGCAAGAAATAATTGAACATCCAACACTGAAATACAGACAACGATATGAACATCCTTCTGCTTGGCTCAGGTGGCCGTGAATCGGCTCTGGCATGGAAAATGTCACAAAGCCCCCTCGTCGACAACCTCTACATTGCCCCCGGCAACGGCGGCACTTCGCAGTATGGCACCAACGTGGCGCTCTCACCCCTCGACTTTGATGCCGTGGAGCGTTTCGTGGCTGATAACAAGATAGATATGATAGTGTCGGGCAATGAGGACCCCCTCGTAGCCGGTATCTACGACCGCTTCGCCGACAGCGATATTCTCGTGGCCGGTCCCTCCAAGGCGGGTGCTGCCCTCGAAGGCAGCAAAGACTTCGCCAAGGCTTTCATGTCGCGCCACGACATCCCCACAGCGCGCTACCGCAGCTTCACTGCCGACAATATCGAGGAGGGTTACCGTTTCCTCGAATCGCTCAAAGCGCCCTACGTGCTCAAGGCCGACGGTCTGGCGGCCGGCAAGGGTGTGCTCATCATCGACTCGCTCGACGAGGCCAAGGCTGCTCTGGCCGAGATGCTTGGCGGCATGTTCGGCAAGTCGTCGGCCACGGTCGTAATCGAGGAATTCCTTTCAGGTATAGAGTGCTCGGTGTTCGTGCTGACCGACGGCAACGGCGGTTACCGCGTGCTCCCCGTGGCTAAGGACTACAAGCGTATCGGCGAAGGCGACACCGGTCTCAACACCGGCGG
Organism: Barnesiella sp.; assembly: GCA_014801075.1. Lineage (GTDB taxonomy): Bacteria > Bacteroidota > Bacteroidia > Bacteroidales > Muribaculaceae > JAGBWK01. The sequence continues at coordinate 101,930 of JAAVEW010000009.1, forward strand.
CATGGGTGCGGTAAGCCCCGTGGTATTTGCCGACGATGAGTTCATGCGTAAGGTTGACGAGCGCATCATCCGTCCCACAATCGACGGCCTCAAGAAGGAGGATATCACTTACCGCGGCTTCATTTTCCTCGGTCTTATCAACGTGGGCGGCGAGCCTATGGTAATTGAATACAACGTGCGCATGGGCGACCCCGAAACCGAGGCCGTGATGCTGCGCGTCGATTCCGACCTCGTGGCGCTTCTCAAAGCAGCCGCTGAGGGCAACCTCGGCGACCTTCCCCTCGCCATCAACCCCAAAGCCGCTGTGACAGTGATGCTTGTGTCGGGCGGTTATCCCGGCAGCTACCCCAAGGGTAAGGCTATCACCATCGACGGTGAGGTAGATGAGAGCATTCTTTTCCACGCCGGCACCAAGGTTGAAGCTGACGGTCAGCTCGTTACCTCGGGCGGTCGCGTTATTTCCGTAAGTTCGATGGCCGACACCGTTGAGGAAGCGCTTGCAAAGAGCTATCGTTCAGCCGATAAGGTAGCGTTTGACGGCAAGAACCTGCGCCGCGACATCGGTCAGGACCTCCTCCGCCTCCAGCGCGGCGAATAATGCAGTAGGGACGCGATATATCGCGTCCGCACTCGGATGGCTTACCACCCGGATGGCTTAACGATTTTATATCAGCCACTTGGCGCGGACGCGATATATCGCGTCCCTACTGACAAACTATCGTCAGGCCTTGCCTGATAATATTGCAATATACGACCAATATACGAAGATAGCGACTGTATGCCAAGACTTTATCGTTTTTTTAACTCGCGTAACTGCACCGCACTGATGATTCTCTGTGCGGTTGTAATGACATGCATGGCCTATGCCAACGGGCATGTCGACGAGATTACCGGCAGTCGCGGTCCGCTGTTCCCGTCGCCCAACCGCTGGCTCCCTCCGTGCGACCTCTCGCTCGTGATAAGCCTTACGCTTATGGCCGTCACCGCAGTGTCGTTTATCGCGCTCAACAAGGTGTACAATTTTATGCGCGCCCCGTCAGCTCTGACGTCGTCGCTCTACCTGCTTATGCTGGCCTCGTTGCCTCTGGCCGCGGGACAGTTCTACGGCGGCGGTCTGCTTTGCGTTGTGCTGCTGGGAGTTACCGCCATATTGTTCAGTTGCTACGGTGATACGTCGACCAATCGGCGCGTGTTTCTCGTTTTCTTCCTGCTGTCGCTCGCCTCGATGGTGCAGTATGCGTTCATGTTCTATATCGTGATTGCTGTGCCGGGAATGGCGCAGATGCGACTGCTCAACTTTAAGTCGCTGATTGCTGCGGTGTTGGGTGTCGTGACGCCATTCTGGATTCTCTATGGCTTCGGGTTGATTGACTTTGACGATATACACTGGCCGCAGTTTGAGAGCACGTTTTCGCAACTCTCTGTGCCCGATATGATTACGGTGTTTGCTGCCGTCGGTATCACGGTCATCGTCGGTTTCGCGGCGATGTGTGTCAACCTTATCAAGATATTGAGCTACAACGCCAAGTTTCGCGCTTACAACGGTTTCCTGACACTGCTCTATATCGCCACAGTCATCTTTCTGATAGTCGATTACGTGAATCTGTCGGTATATTTCCCGACCCTCTGTCTGGGTAGTGCCTATCAGGTGGCCCACTATTATTCGGTTCATCGTCAACGCAGCGCAGTGTGGATAATACTCTCTCTTATTGTACTTTACGTGGCAATTTACGCCGCCTGCTACTTTGTGTGACCCCGCGAATCCGCTACTTTATGTGACGCCCCGGCGGGCATGGAATCTGCTACTTTATGTGAATCCGCGGCTTGCCTGCCGTCGGTTAAATATATGCTGCTTATGAAAAAGCCAAGACTTGTTATTGAGAGCCATGTGCCCTGCGTGCCCGACGAGTTGGGCGAATATTTTGACATTGAACGCATTGCGCCTGAAGATATTACACCCGATGCGGTAGAGGATGCCGACGCTATGATTATACGCACACGCACCCGCTGCAATGCCGACCTGCTTGCCGGCAGCCGCGTGCGTTTCATTGCCACAGCGACTATCGGTACTGACCATATTGACCGTCAATGGTGTGAAAGTCATGGTATTACAATCGCTTCGGCGCCCGGTTGCAATGCTCCCGCCGTTGCGCAGTATGTGACGGCCTCATTGCTGGCTTTGATGCCTGAGGGGCTGAAAGACAAGACGATAGGGGTTGTCGGCGTGGGACACGTGGGCAGCATCGTGGCTGACTGGGCTGCACAGCTTGGCATGAAAGTTCTTGTCAACGACCCGCCCCGCGCGTTGGCCGAACCGGGTTTTAATAACACGCCTCTTGATGAGTTATTGCCTGTAGCAGACGTGGTTACGTTTCATGTGCCGCATATCAAAGGGGGCGATTTCCCTACGCATCATATTGCCGATGCCGCGCTCTTCGACAAACTGAAACCGGGTGCTGTTGTTATCAACTCGGCCCGCGGACCTATCGTGAAAACCGACGACCTCGTTGTTGCCCTTGAGAGCGGCAAGGTAGGACGCGCCGTGATTGACTGCTGGGAGGGTGAGCCGGAGATTTCGCGCCGTCTGCTTGAGCTGGTGTCAATAGCTACGCCTCATATAGCCGGGTATTCGCTTAATGGTAAGATACGCGCTACAATGATGGCTGTCAACGCTTTATGTGAATATTTCGGTGTTGATTACCGCATGGTGGCCGAGGGTGTGCCCGCGGGGGCTGCGGAGTATGTTACTGCTGATGCCATTGTTCAGTCCTACAATCCGTTAGATGATACCCGTGTTCTCCGTGAGGCGGCGGGGCAGGCTGATTTCGCTGCGCGGTTTGAGAGCCTGCGCAATCACTATGACCTCCGCCGCGAGGTGTAGTTGTGGCTTTGTGACGGGGGGTGTGGCGGGGGTCTCCTGACCCGCGCTTTGATGGCTATGTGAGGCGGGGAGGCTTACGAGTACGGATTGGTATTTTTTTGTGCGGCCGGGGACGGCCCCACCACGAGGTTGGTGAGCGCGGGTCAGGAGACCCCCGCCACGTCTTGGCTGTAGGTTTTTAGATAGTTAGGAGCGGTCGGTGCGGTTGTTTGGGTCGGTGGTTTCAGATTCGTTTTCGGTGTTGTAGCGGAGTTGGGGGAGTGACCAGTTGTAGCGGATGGCGAGCATGCGCAGTATTATGATTGTGATGCCGCAGAGCGATTGCGACACTACGTCGCTCATGCCTATGGCGTCGCTGCCCCAGTAGGCGAAGCCGCCTGCGAGACAGGCCGTTGCGTATATATCCTTGCGGAAGAAGAGGGGCTCTACGTTGATAAGGATGTCGCGGACGACGCCTCCGAAAGAGCCTGTGATTACGCCCATTACGAGCGCTACCCACATGGGGTAGTCAACGGCGAGTGTCTTTTGAATACCGATAACCACGAATAGCGCGAGACCCACCGTGTCAAAGAAGAATAGCATGCGGTTCATGCTGATGAGTATGCGCCTGAACAGGATTACGATAATCAGCGAGGCGCCGGTGATGGCGAGGTAGGTGATAGTCTGCATCCAGAACACGGGAATGTCGAGAAGAACATCGCGCAGCGTACCACCTCCGATGGCGGTGACGAGACCTATGACATAGGCTCCGAAGAGGTCGAAGTTCTTGTAGGCTGCCATGCGGATACCGCTTATGGCAAAGGCGAATGTGCCTACGAGTTCGATGATGAATAGGAACGTTGTATCCATTGCTTTTAGTTGGGGATGCGTTGACCGGTGGTTAACGGACTGTTATGATATGAGTTGACTGTGCCATGATGCTGAGCGGGAGCGTCATGACTGCTTGTTGTAGTAGCGGCAGAGGTCGGTGATGGGGCAGTTGAGACAGTCGGGACGGCGCGCCTTGCATATATAGCGGCCGTGGAGTATGAGCCAGTGGTGGGCCTGCGGGATGATGTCGTCGGGAATATACTTTACGAGGGTGCGCTCGGTCTGCAACGGGTTCTTGGAGTTGGTGGTCAGACCTATGCGCTCGCTGACGCGGAACACGTGGGTGTCGACTGCCATAGCCGCGCGGTTGAACACTACGGCGAGCATCACGTTGGCTGTCTTGCGGCCTACGCCGGGCAGTTCCATGAGCGAGTCAATGTCGGAAGGCATCTCGCCGTTGAAGCGCTCGACGAGGGTGCGCGCCGCACCGACGAGCGATTTCGCTTTGTTGTTGGGATAGGATACTGACTTGATGTAGGGAAACACATCCTCGGGCGTGGCGGCTGCCATCGACTCGGGGGTGGGGAAGGCCTCGAAGAGAGGAGGCGTCACGATGTTGACGCGCTTGTCGGTACACTGAGCCGAGAGGATTACGGCGAGTAGCAGATGGAACGGCGTGTCGTAGTGCAGCTCGGTCTGTGGCGACGGCATGGAAGCGGCAAAGCGTTCCAAAACGGCGGCATATCGTTGCTTTATAGTCATTTGAGTAGTTTTTCGGTAGCGTTGAAAGCCAAGGCACAGAGTAAGAAACCACCTGTCAGGGTAGCGGCCACGTAGAGCACGGCTTCGAGGGAGCGGCCGCTGCGGAACATGTCGAAGCTGTCCCAGGCAAAGGTGGAGTAGGTAGTGAATCCGCCGAGCAATCCCGCTATGAGCCATTGATTGAGCCACAGCGATGGACCGAGACGGCTGACGAGCGCCCAGGCTGCACCTATCAGCGCGCTTCCCGCCAGGTTGATGGCCACGACGGCCCATTGGCGGTGGGTGGTGTCGGCGAAGCAACATTGCAGCAGGAACCGGCACACGGCGCCGATAGCGCCTCCGGCTCCCACTGTAAGTATCTGAACGATGCCGGGCATACGTTAAACTGTTGGTCGGGAATCAGTTGCCGATGCGCGCAATCAGGCGTCGACAAACTCGTCGAGGAAGCGGACGTCGTTTTCCGAGAACATGCGCAGGTCCTTGACGCGATATTTCAGGTTGGTGATACGCTCGATACCCATGCCGAGAGCGAAGCCGGTGTACTCCTTGGAGTCGATGCCGCAGGCTTCGAGCACGTTGGGGTCGACCATACCGCAGCCGAGGATTTCAACCCATCCTGTGCCTTTGCAGAATGAGCATCCCTTGCCGCCGCAGAGGTCGCATGAGATATCCATTTCGGCCGAAGGCTCGGTGAAGGGGAAGTAGCTGGGGCGCAGACGTATCTTGGTATCGGGTCCGAACATCTCGCGTGCGAAGTAAAGGAGAGTCTGACGCAGGTCGGCGAACGAAACGTTCTTGTCGATGTAGAGGGCTTCGACCTGGTGGAAGAAGCAGTGGGCGCGGGCCGAGATGGCCTCGTTGCGGTAGACGCGTCCCGGGCAGATGATGCGGATAGGGGGCTGCGTATTCTCCATGACGCGCGACTGTACTGACGATGTGTGGGTGCGCAGCAGCACGTCGGGGTTGCGCTGTATGAAGAATGTATCCTGCATGTCGCGGGCGGGGTGGTCGGCAGCGAAGTTGAGCGCGCCGAACACGTGCCAGTCGTCCTCGATTTCGGGACCTTCGGCCACGTTGAAGCCGAGACGGCGGAAGATGGCGATAATCTCCTCGCGCACGAGCGACAGCGGGTGGCGTGTGCCGAGACGCATGGGGGCGGGAGTGCGGGTGAGGTCAAGGCCTTCGAGACCGTTGTCGGCCGATGCTGTGGCCTCGCGCAGGGCGTTGATGCGCTCGGTTGCAAAGTTCTTCAATTCGTTGAGTGCCTGACCGATGGCTTTCTTATGGTCGGGAGCTACGGTGCGGAAGTCGTTGAAAAGGAGAGATACCTCACCTTTCTTGCTCAGATATTTCACACGCAGAGCCTCAACTTCGGCGTCGTTGGCAGCGGTCAGGGCGGCGATTTGCTCTTTGAGAGCATTTATCTTGTCAATCATCAGTAATTAAGTTTAATTCATAAAGATTGGTCGGAGCGGCTCGGAAGCAGCGTCCGTGTCGTGGAAGCGCGGTGCATTTAAATCCAAACACGCTCTATTGATGTGCAAAGTTACGAAATTTCCATATTATTTACTATCTTTGCGGAAAATTTTCACATTACACATTTTTGGAATCGATTAATAATTAACACGGTTATGCTTACACGATTGAGATACCTGCTTATGGTGCTGGTGCTGACCTGCATAGCTGCGGGCGCGCAGGTTACGAAGAAGTATAAGTTTGTCAACGGACAGTGGATCGAGGAGATAGTGACCGAGGTGTCGGAGACACTCAAAGCTCCCGTCGACACGCTTGACGAGGACTGGGTGGACTATGCCGACCTCTACGCCGAGAAAGCGTTTGAGATTGACACCACGCTCGACGTGCGCAACCGTCTGTTGCCCTCCACGCTCTTCATGCCCATGATTTTCGACGGCTACGATGTCAATCTTATCGGCGACTCCGTGAAAATCGAAGCCAAGGAGCAGCCCGAAGCGAGCCCGCTCGACTGGGTTAACGACCGCATGGATGCAATCAATCGCTACAACCGTGTGCGCCAGCGCTATATGGTCGATAATGTGAATGATGTGAAATACAATATCAACACCCTGCCCGAGGCGCCCAAGCGTTTCCACGGCTTCGTCGACCCCAACACGGCCAAGATTACCGTGGAGGAGATAGCGGTGGACAAGTCGCAGGTGAAGGGTACGCTCGATGCCGTCAAGGTGAAGAAGATACACTGGCTGCAGCAGTTTGACGGCCTCGTGCAGTTCTCGCAGGCCTACAACTCGCCCAACTGGTACCAGGGCGGTAACAACAACCTCAACACCATCATCCAGGGAGTGTACCAGGGCCGTCTCAATCAGGCGTTCCACCCCAACCTGCTCTTCGAGAACACCGTGCAGTACAAACTCGGTCTCAACAGCGCGCCCGACGACTCGCTGCGCAACTACAGCATCTCGGAGGACAACTTCCAGATTAACTCGAAATTCGGTGTGAGAGCGGCCAAACGCTGGTACTACTCAGCCACCATGCAGTTCAAGACACAGCTCCTCAACAACTACCGCACCAACACCCGCGACCTCTCGGCGGCATTCCTCTCGCCCGGCGAGTTTAACCTCGGTCTCGGTCTCACGTATGAATACTCCACCCCGTCAGGCAATTTCAAGACCAATGCCTCGCTGGCGCCCCTTTCATACAACCTCAAGATATGCACCAACGAGAAGATTGACGAGCGGCAGTTCGGCATCAAGGAGGGGCACACGTCGGTAAGTCAGTACGGTAGCAACGTCGACTGCAGTCTGGAATGGAAACTTGCCTACAATATCAGTTTCCGGTCGAGGCTCACCGCCTTCACCAACTACGACTACCTGCAGGGCGACTGGGAGAACACGCTGTCATTCAGCATCAACCGCTTCCTGTCAACGCAGGTCTACGTACACATACGCTACGACTCCACCACCCGCCGCTACGAGGATACCGACTGGCACAAATGGCAGATACGCGAGGTGCTCAGTTTCGGTTTCGCCTACAAACTCGGCCGTCTCTAATCGGGCCTGCAGCAATCGTTTATGCGCAGGGTAGCAACGGTATTGGTCGCTTCGATGCTTGGGGCGGTGACGCATGGCGGCGCCGCTGCGCCACCGAGCGAACTCGACTGCTACCTCGCCGCAGCTGCCGGGACGTCGGAGAGCATCACGGCCATCGATGCCGAGACGCTTTTCGCCGGCCGCGGTCTCGCGGCAATCGAGGGGGTGTGGCGCATATCGGGAAGCGAGGGGATGATGGCTATCGCGGCCGACCCCGGGAGCATATTCTACCGCATGATACTTGTGGAGAGTCCCGACCGCACGCAGCGCCCCGGCACAGTGATGGGCGCGCTGACCGCACTCGGACGCAAGGACAGCTACGACGCTATGATATTCACTTCGGCCGACGACGGCAACCTCGGGTCGCCCAAGCGGTTTACAGTAACGATAACCGACGACGGGCATCTGACCATCACCCCCGTGACTGACGGGTTGAAGCTCAACCTGTGGCGCATGCTGCCATATATGTTTCGCAACGTCGTCACCCGTGTCAATGACCGCCCGAACAATCTTGACGGAGCGTTGCGGGTCTATCCGCTGCCGGCACTTCCACCCGAGATACCGCGATATTTATGAAGATAAAGGTACTCATATTACTGATATTGAGCGCGCTGATAGCGACTGCCGACGGCAATGCACGTCGCCGTCGCACCACGCGTGGCAACGTCAGCGTGCGCTCCGGGCAGCTCCCCGCCGGGATGCCCGCGACCGATACCATCGTGAGGCCCGACAGCAGCAGCGTAAGGCTATTCGGCTACGACAAACCGCTGCGCAGCAACCGCGAGACGGTGTTCGTGGCCAATCACACCGACCGCGACATCAGCTCGCTGTCACTCACCACGCAGTATATCGACGGGCAGGGACGTCAGTTTCACGAAGTAACGCGGCGCATCAACGCCGACATTCCCGCCGGAAGCACCCGCAAGGTCGATTTTCGTTCGTGGGATGCGCAGCAATCGTTCTACTTCGTAGGGTCTAAGCGGTCGCGTGCCGCAGGGACGCCTTACAGCGTGCGCCAGTCGGTCGATACCATCTTCACCGCTGTCGCCGCCGTGGAGGAGGATGTTCCTTTGGAGGATTGACCGTAAGAAGGATTGAAAAACAATTGTAACAAACTAAAATATAGTATATTATGCAGATAAAAACGCCTGTTGAGATTACCGATGCCGCGATTAACGCGGGAAATGCCAAGGTGGCACGTACACTGAGACAACCTGTATCACTGCTTGCGTCGGCAATGCTGGCGGGAGCTTTTATCTCGATGGGCGGCATATTGTCGCTGATAGTGGGATTCGGTTTTCCGGAGCTCACGGGTGGCAATCCGTCGTTGCAGCGACTGCTGAGCGGCGTGATGTTCCCGATAGGACTTATACTCGTGGTGGTGCTCGGCGCCGAACTGTTCACTGGCAACAATGCCATGCTCATTCCCGGCTATATGAAGCGCGACTTCACGCTGTCGGCCGTCATACGCAACTGGTCGATAGTGTATATAGGCAACCTTATCGGAGCGGTAGCGTTCACGTGGCTGCTGGTGTACTACGCCGGACTGACCGCCGCCGAGCCTTATCACAGCGCTATTGTCAAGATAGGTATCGCCAAGACATCGATGACGTGGCCCGTGGTGCTGGTCAAAGGTATCGGTGCCAACTGGTTTGTGTGTCTGGGCGTGTGGCTGGCGCTGTCGGGTCACAGTTTCGCGGAGAAGGCGCTGGGATGCTGGTTGCCGGTGATGGCATTTGTGGTGCTCGGCTATGAGCACTGTGTTGCCAACATGTTCTACCTGCCGCTGGCAATGCTTGAGGGCGCGCCGCTGACCATCGACACCTGCCTGACCAATAACATATTGCCCGCCACGATAGGCAATATCATAGGCGGCGCTCTCTTCGTGGGCTGCCTCCACACTTATCTCCATCGCCCCCGCGCCAAGCGATAGCGGGCGGCCGGGGATTGCGGACCATCACCTGACGACAAACCCCGAAGCTGCCGGGGGAGGCTCTCTGCTCTTTTGGGAGGCTTTGAGCCCTTGCCGGCCTTTGATGGCCTTTGATTGCCCTTGATTGCTGATGGGGGGAGACAAACCCCGATATTAATTTAATTTTTTTGTAACAAACGGCTTGTCGGTGCGTATTGATAGCGAAAGCAATGAAAGAAGAACTACTGACATCGGTATTCATGCGCATCAGAGGCAGGCTGCAGTCCGCGGCACGGCGTCTGGTGGACGACGAGGCTGTGGATGATGCGTTGCAGGATGCGTTTGTGCGTCTGTGGAACCGTCGTTCCGACCTCGATACGGAGAGTGCCGTGGAGGGAATGGCTGTCACGACGGTGCGCAATATATGCATCGACACGCTGCGACGCGATGCCGTGCGCCGTCACGATGACATCGCCGACAACGAGAAGGCCACGGCCGTCACCGACGATGCCGACGACAGCCGCGAACGCGGCGAGCTCTACGGCGAGGTGTCACGCCTCATCGATACAAGTCTCTCGGAGCGCGACCGACGCATACTCTACCTGCGCGACCGCGACGGGTGGGAGATGGAGGATATTGCCGAGGAGATGGGCTTATCGGAGACCAATGTGCGAGTGATTCTTTCACGTGCCCGTAAAACTATACGTCAAATATATCGCAATAGAAAAACACTTATATGAAAACAGTAAATCCTGACAGAGAATATGAATTGCTGCTCAATCTGGTCAACCGCTATTTTGAGGGGGAAACAAGCAGGGAGGAGGAGATGACACTCCGTCGCCATCTTGTCGATACCGATTGCGACATGCCGGAGATTGAGGAAGCCCGCGCCGTGATGGGCCTCTTTGCCACGGCGCGCAGGCAGCAGCCCGCACCCGCCGCTATGCCCGCGGCAAAGCCGAAGCGGAGTTTCCCCTTCGCGGCGGTGTCGGCGGCAGCCTCGGTGGCCGTAATCATTGTGGCCGTGCTCTCTATAATGAGTCCCGGCAGCATGACCGATGGCGACATGATGGCCAAAGGGCCTGCCCGCAGCTACGACTCCGTGGCTCAGTACAGGATGAACAACGCCGCCGGTCATAACCATATGGCGCTGGCGATGGTGACGGGAGGCGTCAACCGACCCGACACTCCCGACGAGATAGCCTCTATCATAGGCAGCGAGATGGGGCTCATGGCCGAGGCGGAGCGCTCGGTGTATGAGTCGATGGAGGAGGATTTCACTCTTCTGCGCGACCTCCCGCTCGGCGGCGAGTGAATAAGTATAAAACAATTTCCAACAGATGCTTAACCGAGTGAAACAGTACAACAGGAAAATAATCAATAAAATATAATTATGAAACAACTCATCACACTGTTAATGCTATGGGCTATAGGCGCCTCGACCGCGCTTGCGCAGGACCGGCTTAACATAGGGGAGCTCTTTGACGGTCGTTATCACGACGACCCGCGGGCGTCGGAGACGCTGATCGAGGGGGAGAAACTGAGCAACTATCAGCTCACGCTCTACCGCTCGCTCACCCTCACCGACATGCCGGCGGAGGCAGCGGAGATAGTGCCGCTGGTGACGCGCGACGCCGCCAAGGCCGTGGACCGCGAGGTGTCGTATCGCGACGGCGGGCTCTACTACGGGTTCTATCAGCTCAAGTCACGCGGAGGTAAGAACTGCTATCTCTTCTACCTCGACCAGAACCGCAACGGGGGTAACAAGATTATCCTTATCTACCTTGAAGGTCGTGCATCGCGCGACAAAATCAAGCAGATGCTCAAATAGGCAGCGAGGGATTGCCTGAGACTGCTTTTTGTCAATCATCAAACTATCAGATTATGAAAGCCTTAACAATAGCAATAGCCATTACCGCCGCGATGACTTCGGCACTGACCGCACGCGGCAACACAGCCGAGCCTGACACGCTGGTTGTGGTAAACAACGCCAACCGGGTGACTATCAACCGCACACCCACCGCCAACACCATTATAATCACCGGCAGTAAGGATGACGAGGACTTTTACTACTCCTACACCGCCGAGCGCGTTGACTCGGCCGCGGTTGCGGCACGCAGCGAGGAGGAGTGGGGACTATCGCTCCCGTTTCTGCACGATGAGAAGCGCAGCAAGAGCAAGATAGTGTGGGGCGGGAACACGCAGATAGGTATCTGCATGCCCCTCGACGGACCTGTGGGTCTTGACCAATCGGTCGACCTTGCCATAGGCAAACTGGTGGGTGTAAGTTACCGACCCTGGAGCAAAGGACCGGAGTTCTCGGTCGGAGTGGGTCTATTCGCGCAGAAGTTCGCGCTGCACGGCAACAGTATGTTTGCCCTCGACGGCAAGTCGCTGGTCATAGTGCCGCTACCGGCCGACGCGCGCGACAGCCATGTCAGGTTGTTTAACTTCGGTTTTCAGTTGCCCGTCTCCTTCAAGCAGCAGATATACCGCGACTTCTCGGTATCGGCCGGCGTGGCAATGAAGCTCAACTCCTACACCACGGCCTCCAATAAATACACCATTGACCACCGCTCCTACGAGACGCCGCTCCGCGGTCTGCAGCAGCGCATACTGACCTACGATGTCTTTGCCTGCATAGGCTTGGAGGACATCGCGCTGTATTGCCGCTACTCGCCCGTGTCACTGTTCAAGAGCGGCAACGGTCCGCAGTTTGACGTCCTGTCATTTGGTATCAACCTTGGTTTCTAATCCTTATATTATGATAATTATGAAAAAATATATATTGGCCGCCGCGATTGCCGCTATGTCGGCAACGGTGGGAATGGCCGCCGACGGCAATACCGAACCCAACGACACCGTGCTGAGTGTCGAGACCGTTTACCGCGTGGTTGTTACCGAAAGTCCCGAAGGACTCAATGTGAATCTCAAAGGCTGCGGCGAGGACAGCACCTACACCGCTTCCTACAGTGTGCCTTACGAGAGCAATACTACCATAAAGTCGCATCAGAATTTCGCCACGCCTATGGGATTGTACTCCGCGCGGGCCAAGGGTTGCGATGACATGGTGTGCATCCTGCGCGACCTGCACGCCGGTTTTACAGGCGCTGTGGGCGCTCCCGACGCTATGGACACGCAGATGGGTAAATCGTTTGAATTAGGCATCGGCGAGCTGGTGGCCTATCAGCATAATTTCGGTCGTTCGAGCCGCAATGCTTTCTCGGTGGGTGTCGGTATCAACTGGCGCAATTACCGCATGACGGGAATGAACCGCTTTGACATGGTTGATGACGGCGTTGTGGTGACCGACTATCCCGACGATGTCGTTGTCTGCTACTCGCGCATCAAGGTGTTCTCGCTGGCGTTTCCCATCTCCTACTACTACAACTCTCCCGTCAGGATGCTCGGCAAGTCGACTCTCGCGTTTAAGTTGTCAGGTATTCTCAACTACAATTCTCATGCCTCGATGCAGACGCGCTACGATCTTGCCGACGGCACAAAGGTGAAGGAGAATTATGACAAGATAGGTCAGCATAAGTTTTCAATCGACGTGCGACTGTCAGTGCGCATCGCTCCGGGTGTGGGACTTTATTTCACATACTCTCCGTATCATGTGTTGAAGTCGAGCCACGGTTCGCCGCAGTTCAGCACTATTTCCACAGGTATCTCTATCGGCGGGTTGTAGTCGAGGATTTTTGCCCCGGGGATTTCCCCGGGGCCTTTTTTGGCCTTGGCGGGGGGGGTAAAGCATGGAAGCCGTGGCCTTTTTTGTTAGGCCACGGCTTCCGGATCAGTATATTTTTCACGCTGCGGTTGCAGGGAGTGGTTATTTGTCTTTGCGTTTTTCGAGCTGGCGTTCGAGGGCTTCGATGGCGTTGTCGACGGCTTCCTCGAATGTGTCGGCTGTCTTGTTGGCTACCATTTCGGGCTGCTGCGGCTCTATGACTTTGATTATTACTTCTTTGTTCATGGCCGACTCGGGTTTCACCACTTTCAGGGTGACGTCGACACTTGTTATGGCTTCGAAGCGGCGGCTGAGACGTTCGGCTTTCTTGTTGATGAACGCTGTGAGGCGGTCGGCGATGTCAAAATGGATCGCTTGAATACGTACTTCCATATTATCCTCCTTTTTTTTGTGCGCGAGGGTGCGCAAGTTGATAATTTTGTTTCAGTTCACGGTACGATATATGTGTGTATATCTGGGTTGTTGATAGAGATGAGTGCCCCAGAAGCTGCTGCACGGCGTTGAGGTCAGCGCCGTTGTTGAGCATGTCGGAGGCGAAGGTGTGACGGAGCACGTGGGGTGAGCGTCGCGGGGCGTGGATTGCGTCGGGGTCGAGGATTTTGCCTACGATACTGTTGACGATGCGCGCATAGAGCGGCTGCCCGTCGGGGCGTGTCAGCAGTTGCGGGGCGTGGTCAATCCCTTTCTCACGGCGGAGTGCCCGGTAGTGGTCAATCATACTCTTCAGCTCGTTACCAAAAGGTATCACTCTTTCTTTATTACGTTTGCCGAGCACTTTTAGTTCACCGCGCGAGGTGTCGATATTGCGGTCGAGGAGGCCTATCAGTTCGGCGCGGCGCATGCCGGTGGTGTAGAGCAGAGTGATAATCAATCGGTTGCGGCACTCGATGAGGTCGGTGGTGTCATACTCGCTGTCGAGCAGTGAATTTATTTCCTCGGAGCGGATAAAGGCGGGGAGTGTGGCGGTGGGGCGCGCTATGGCTATGTCGACGGCGGGATTGCGGTCGGTGACGCCCATGAGCATGAGGTATTTGTAGAAGGAGCGGAGCGACTGCACTTTGCGGCGCAGCGTGCGGCGGTTGTCGCCACGGCGCGAGAGGGTGGCAATCCAGGCGCGTATGTCGCTGTTGGTGGCGTTGACGGGGTTGAAGTCGGTGCCCGCGGTGTTGCTGCAATAGTCGGCAAACTGTCGTATGTCGCGGGAATAAGACGAAACGGTGTGAACCGAATAATTCAGTTCACACCGCAAATATGTCAGATAACGTTCTACCATCATCGTCATGTTGTAACAATCTATAAGTCGGCTGCCCTGTGTGAAAAATCACACTATCAGACAAGTGCAAAACTCAATTGAAACAATAGCGAAAATAGGTTTTATTTCCCAATTATCCAAATTTTATGCAAGAAAATCAGAATGGGAGGTCGTTACCATAGTCTGCTGAATCCTCCATAACTGTATTTAAGCAATTGTCTCCAAATATTGGAGCCTGTTTGTGTAGTTTTTTCAGATACTCTGTTTTTTTTGCTATATCGTCAATCTCAATGCGACGATTTCTACTGAGTTCAAGATATTCCTTGCAGCAATCAATTCCCAAAAAACGCCTATTCAAGAGGTTGGCAGCTATTCCGGTGGTACTGCTCCCTGTAAAAGGATCGAGAATCCAAGCTCCGTCAGGTGTTGATGCCTGAATTACTCGAGACAAAATGCTTAGAGGTTTTTGGGTGGGATGTTTTCCCATTGATTTTTCCCAGGTTGCAATTGCCGGGAGTCGCCATACATCTCGCATTTGTCGTCCACCATTAAGTTTTTTCATAAGTTCATAATTAAAGTAGTGGGGCGTTTTTGCTTCTTTCCGTGCCCAGATAAGGTATTCTGTGGAGAAAGTGAAGTATCGACATGATATATTTGGTGGCGGATTCGTTTTTTCCCAAGTAATGCAGTTGAGAATTTTGAAGTTTAATTCGGTGAGGCACCGAGCCACAAGGAAAATGTTATGGTAAGTTCCGCTTATCCATATTGTGGCATTATCTTTCATCTTATCGCGACAAGCAGCAATCCAGGTTTTATCGAATTGATAATCCTCGTCGTATCCATGAGATTTATCCCAATCTCCTTTATTGACGCTTACAATTTTTCCACTCTGAACGCTAATTCCTCCGTTTGAAAGATGATATGGGGGGTCGGCGAAAATCATATCAAATTTAAAATCAAATGAATTTAACAATTTGACACAATCTCCGTGGAGCAGTGTGAATGCGCGGTCGTCGGATTTATAGTATGGAGTAAGCATTCAGACGAGAACCTGATTTATTATGCCGTTTTCAAGATCGGTTATACTATATAAGTTAGGTAAGATATCAAAAGTTTCTTTGAGATTGTTCTTTGCTTTGAACCAACCACATCCATCAGTAAACCATACAAACTTAAAAGATTCGTGGTCAAGCGTTTCTGTGGTTAAAGTCTTGTAACTTCGTGCCGTTTCATTGAGTTTTGAGCCCTGGCTACTGTAGAAATTTGTTTCGATACCGTATATTTTATCTTTACCCTTGACGACAAAGTCAAATCTTTTTTCAGCCTTTCCGTTATTTGATATGCAGGATAGATCGATACCCCATTTCTGTTCTATTTCGTTGATATACATTTCTTTGAAGTAATCAACACCTTTGACAAATCCAGCTTCAATGAGGTATCGCTCAACAAGGTCTTCCATTAAATCGCCACCACGATTTTTACGACCGTTAGAGTCAAGGCCTACCTCGATACCGGTGACATAGTCAATAAGATTATTGACTATATGATTTTCGAGAAGATTAAAAAGGCCTGTTTTGCGCATAAATGTTGCATACTCTTCAACGGTATAGTTCATTTTGTCAAATTTGAATGAGAACTGCCCATCTCCATCCATTGCCATAATCTCGAGTTCTCTTTTCGCGAGCAGAATTGGAATACACTTTAGTGTTTCCGGATAATCGATAAGAATTTTTTTGAATTCATTTTCTATATCTTTGGAGCCTACAAGCGAGTTAAGAATACATAAGGGTATCTTTATCTGGTCGGTATTCTTATAAACCTTTTCAAAATCGACATAATATTTAAAGTCGGCTATGGACGGGCGAAAATTGCTAATCCAGGTATTGAAATCTCTCATTTTATCGTGGTATCAGTGGTTGACAATATTTGAAATAATAATTTCTGAGACGGAGCCTCGTTTGTCGGCCTTGGAATTAATAGCTCGTGGGGCTGCAACACGTTTTATATGAAAATCACTGTAAAGATCATCAAAAAAGTTATCATCATTTTTTTCATTCTTTGGGTCGGAATTGCTTGCAATAAATGACGATTTTTTAGTTGATATTCTTTGGCAGAAGTTGCTTAACCGAGTTTGTTCGCTGTCGTCAAATCCATCTTTGGAATAAGAAGTGAATGCGGATGTTTCGTTCAGCGGCCGGTAGGGAGGATCGAAGTAAAAGAGCGTATATTCATCTGCATATATTTCGGTTTGCTCAAAATCTCCACACAAAATTTCAACCTTTGCGAGTAGTTGCGAGTCGGCACGTAATGTTTCTTCATCGCATATACGTGGAGCTTTGTAACTACCATGAGGTACGTTGAAATTTCCTTTTGAATTTACTCTATAAAGTCCATTAAAACAAGTGCGATTTAGGAATATAAACAGAGCCGCAGTCTCTATCTCAGAATTATCCCCGTTATTATAGCGGTTGCGTTGGGTTAAATAGAATGATTTCCTTTCGATATCATTAAGAGGTAGATAGGAGTTTTGAAGTCGTCTCAATTCGATTATCAGATTTTCGACATCATTTTGAATGACTCTGTAAGTGCATATAAGCTGTGCATTGATATCATTAATAACAGCTTTAGATATATTGGGATATTCCTGAAGAATCCAAAAAAGGACTGCTCCTCCACCAACAAACGGTTCAATGTAAGTAAAAGATTTAATTTTAGAAAGGTTCTGAGGCAGAATGTTTTTAATCTCATCAATTAGACGAGTCTTTCCCCCCGCCCATTTTAGAAACGGTTTTGCCTGAAGTGATTCTGTTTTTTTCATAAATCTTTATATCGCTACAAATATAGTGTTTTTTTATTAAATAGGGAGCTTCAGCGAGGCATTAAGTTAAACCGGGCAGCGGAGAATTGTTCCGTTGCCCGGTTTTGGTTGGTGTTGTTTCCTCTTTTTGGGATATGCCCCACTTTTATACGGGGATAGCATGAGGATGGGATGTGTTACCCTTTGGATGGGGGTGTTATCCTCCCGTGGGGGTTAGAGGATGATTTTGGCGGTTTGGGTGCCGGCTTTTATGAGGTAGGCGCCGGGGGTGAGGGTGAAGGTGGTGCGGGCGGCGGTGCGGGTGGCTATCAGGCGGCCGTCGGCGGTGTAGACTGCGATGGGGAGGGTGGTGGTGGAGTCTACGGTGACGGTGCCGTTGGCAGTGGTGATGCTGATGCCGTCGGTGCCTGCGAGGATGGTGTCAAGGCCGCTCGATTTGTCGGTGACGCGGATGTTGTCGACGTAGATGAACTTCATGCCGCCGAGACACTCACCGAGCAGACCGAGACGCACGTTCTTGCTCTTGTACTCGGTAAGGGGTGCGGTCACTTCAACCCAGTCGTCGGGGGCGTTGTCGACCGATGCGAGGTTGACCCACTCGCCGTTGTCCTTCCGGGCCTGGAGGGTGAGGATGGTGTTGCCGCCGGGGAGGTAGACGTAGGCTGATACTACGGGTTCTGCGGCGTTGGAGATGTCGATTTTCGGGCCGGCCCAGCGGCTTGCGGCTGCCGAGTAGGCTGTCATGTCGGCTGCGCCGCCGTCGTTGTCCTGTGTGTTGTCGGCGCGTGCGGCCCATGAGGTGTCGCTGCTCTTGCCCGATACGACCTCTTTAATCCAGGGAGATGTTGAGGCTGCTGCTCCGGGGAATGACTCTACGTAGGGAAGAGAGTAGGGGAGGCCGGAGAGTATCTCGTTGGAGGCTGTGGCGGGGGTGAGGGCTTCGTCGCTGTAGGATGCTGCAACTTTGACCGAGTAGAGAGCCTGCGCACCGTCGGCGGGGATGTCGATGGTGGCGTTGGCTGCGCGGATACCGCCCTTGATTATTGCGCGGCCGGCAGCGTCGGTGATGTTGTAGACAACGTTGCGGGGGTTGACGAAGCCGCCGTTGACGCCGTCGATTGACTGTGTCCAGCTTACGAGGGCGGTACCGTTGTTATTGTCGGTGATAGTTACCTCGGCGGGTGCTACGGGAGCGTCAACGCCGACGTAGAGGGTAGTGGCGACGGGTTCGCCTGCGCCTTTGTCGTTGGCGAATGTGGCGGTGTAGGTGTAGTTGCCGGCTTCGGCGATGTCGGTGTCGTCAAACTCTACGACTGCGCCGGGAGCGGCTTCGCCTGCATAAACCTCGCTATCGCCGCGCTTCACGCTGAGTGAGAGCATTGCGTCATCGGCGAGGGGTTCGCCGGCTGCGGTAGCCACGGGAGCGACGACGCTTAAGTGGGCGCTGAGAGCGCCTTCGTCACCGGCAGTGACTTTGAAAGCGGCGGCTTCGGCAGGAACGGCTGTCGATTTACCGGCCGAGAGAACCACGTTGTCGATGGTGAATGTGCCCATTGACTTTTCGCTGGTGAGGTGGAAACCGATGTAATACTTGCCGTCGGTGGCGGGTGAGATAATCACTTTATGGTTGTCGACCGAGGTAGAGGTGTTGGCGTATGTGAAGGGCTCGTCGGTAACGGGAGTGGCCGCTTCGGCTGTGGGAGCGGTGGCGAGGACTACGTCAACGAGGTTGATGTAGCGGGCGTTGGTGCCGTAGCCGTCGAAGCTGAGTTCGTAGCTGCAGTCGCTCTTGAGGTTGAAGCAGGGGGTGAAGAGGTAGTCGTCGGCGCCGGTGGTTGTTGACTGGCGGTATTTGGCTGACTTCACGGAGTAGTACCAGGTGTTGGCGTCGTTGTTGGCGTCGACTATGGTGTAGAGGTCGAGAGCGTTGGCGAGGTCGAAATCCTGAGCGTAGGGGGGATTGATGGCTGAACCTGTAATAACTGAGTTGGAGGAAGCGGCATCACCCTCTACGTCGCCGTTGACGGTGGTAACGGTGAAGTATGTGCTGCGGAGGGTGTCGTCGTCGATTGTCTCGGTGTAGGTGGTGGAGTCGTGGGCGGGGGCTACAACGATGTCGTCGGGCATGCGGCGCACGATGTAGCGGTAGCCTTCGGCAGCGGTCAGACCGTTGAAGTAGCCTTCAGCGGGGGCGTCCCAAGAGAGGGTGCTGACGCCGTCGGCGTGGGTGAGCTTGAGGTTGCCTACTGCTTTCATCTTGTCATAACCGATATACACGTCGGCCACGGCTTCAGGACCTGCGATGCTGCCTGAGGCTGCGGCAATTGATACCTCGGCCTGCTGCGATGCGTCGAGAGCAACGGATTGAGATACGCGGGCGCCTGCTGCGGCTGTGCCCTGCAGGGTGGTTTCGGCATTGCCTTTGACGGTTATGGTCCAGCTGAGGTCACCTGCGATGGCGCTGCCGTCGTAGGAGGTGGAGGGCATGTCGAATGCTATCTCTACGTTGTAGGGCGCCGAGGGGGTGAGAGTAAGATTGGAGGGGGCGGAGGGAGCGTTGTCGGCAAACTCGGAGGGGTTGATTGTGGGCGCTACCACTTCGTCGCCGTTGGGGAAGTCACCTACGTAGGTGGCTTTGGCGGTGGTGAGGTCGACGGTGTAGATTGCGGCCTGCTCGGTCTGCGTGTTGGCAAACCAGTAGAAAGTGCCGTCGGCGGGGTTGATGATGGCGCACTGGTCGTAGTAGGGGCGCACGCCGGTGTCGCCGATGAGAGTCTGGTTGCCGGTGGCCTTGTCGACTTTCACGAGGAAACCGCCATCGGTTGATGTAGTGGATGAGCTTGAGGTGATGCCCCAGAGCTGACCGTCGTTGTCAAAGGCCATGGCGATGAGGGGTGCCTGCATGTCGCCTACGACAGTCTTGACGTTGTTGTCGACGTCCCAGGTTTTCAGTTTGGTGTAGAGGAGTTTTTCGCCCTCGTTGTATTCGTAGCCCGAGCAGTAGACGGTACCGTCTGTGGGGTCGACGGCGCTCGAGGTTGCCATGTGGCTGTAGCACACGCCGAGGTCGTAGCCCATTGAGGTGGATTTGATACGCTCGCCGGTGGTGAGGTCGTAGACGTAGTAGTAGGCGGTGTTGACCCAGCCGTAGTCGATAGTGCCGTAGAATGTGTAGAGTTTGTTGTCAATAGCGACGCTGCCGCCGTTGGCGTAGAGCGGCGAGATGGAGGTGAGCAGACGGCGCTCCACGGGGTTGGTCACGCTGTAGGAGTAGAGTCCGAGTTTGGCGTCGTTCTTGTCGTTGTCATACATGAGCACGCCTTTGACCCTGAGGTTTTCGAGCGAAGCCGAGCGGGCGGGGCCTGCCATTACGGAGGTGGCACCCATCAGGGCGGCTATCGCGGTGGTGATTATAATTTTCATCAGGTTGAAATGTGATGTGAATAAGTATCTGTTTAAAATAATTTTGAACAGTTACTTATGTGATATGAATATAGGTATTTGGTATAAAAAAATCACCAAGACGTGGGTGTTTCAAAGCTTTAAAGCATCCCCGCGTCTTGGTGAAATGTATAGTTGAAAGAGTAGTGCGAATCATAGCGGTCGCGCTACTGCGTATCTGAAAGTCGGGAAGGAGTATTATTCCTCAACAGTGCGAAGTTTCTGAACGTAAACCGCTTTCATCATTTTCTTGCGGTTGGTTACAGAGGGCTTCTGGAAAGCCTGACGGCTGCGAAGCTCTTTAACGATGCCGGTTTTCTCAAATTTGCGTTTGAATTTCTTAAGCGCTTTTTCGATGTTCTCTCCTTCTTTAACTTGTACGATAATCATATCAGTGATTTTGTTTTAGTATTGGTTTTTGATTAATTTACAATTTTTTATGCGTTTTGCGGGGGCAAAATTAAGCATAGTTTTCGACACGACAAAACTTTTTCGCTTGATTTTTCGCGTATTGCGAAATAATTTTTGCGATTTAACATGTTGTCATATCGGCCGTAGCGGCGCTGCGGGCGCTGACTTCGGCTCTATGTCAGGCTCGACGGGTGCGAGCCGTTACTGAGGTTGATGTTTTCGGGTTATCTTTTCAGTTGATGTATGCCACCTCCAATCCGTATAAAAATATGTATATTAATAATGTATATTAATATTAGGTATATTAATAATGTGTACTGATATCGATTGATTAGAACTCGGCGTTGCCCGGGGTGCGGGGGAAGGGGATGACGTCGCGGATGTTGGTCATACCTGTCACGAAGAGCACGAGGCGCTCGAAGCCGAGACCGAAGCCCGAGTGGGGCACGGTGCCGAAGCGGCGGGTGTCGAGATACCACCACATGTCCTTCATGGGGATGTTGAGTTCTTCGATGCGCTTCATGAGTTTGTCGTAGTTCTCCTCGCGTTCCGAACCGCCGATGATTTCGCCGATTTTGGGGAAGAGGACGTCCATTGCGCGCACTGTCTTGTCATCCTCGTTGAGCTTCATGTAGAAGGCCTTGATTTCCTTGGGATAGTCGGTGAGGATTACGGGACGCTTGAAGTGCTCTTCAACGAGGTAGCGCTCGTGCTCGCTCTGGAGGTCGGCACCCCAGTAGACGGGGAATTCAAATTTCTTGCCTGACTCTTCGAGAATCTTGACACCGTCGGTGTAGCTCAGGCGCACGAAGTCGCTCTTGAGCACGCTTTCGAGTCGGGCGATGAGGTCCTTGTCGTACATCTCGTTGAGGAACTCGATGTCGTCGCGGCAGTTGTCGAGGGCGTAGCTGATGCAATACTTGATGAAGTCCTCGGCGAGCTGCATGTTGTCGGCGATGTCGTAGAAGGCAACTTCGGGCTCAATCATCCAGAACTCGGCCAGGTGGCGGGGAGTGTTGGAGTTTTCGGCGCGGAATGTGGGGCCGAAGGTGTAGATTGCGCCGAGAGCGGTAGCGCCGAGCTCGCCTTCGAGCTGGCCCGATACGGTCAGGGCTGTAGTCTTGCCGAAGAAGTCCTGGGTGTAGTCCACTTTGCCCTCTTCGGTGCGGGGAGGATTCTCTACGTCGAGGGTGGTCACCTGGAACATGGCGCCTGCGCCCTCGCAGTCACTCGCTGTGATGAGTGGAGTGTGGAGGTAGTAGAAGCCTCTTTCCTGGAAGAATTTGTGGATGGCGAAGGCGAGGGCCGAGCGGATGCGGAGCACGGCACCGAAGGTGTTGGTGCGGGGACGCAGGTGGGCAATCTCGCGAAGGAATTCGAGGGTGTGGCCCTTCTTCTGCAAGGGGTATTTATCGGGGTCGGCGCCTCCGTAGATTTCGAGGAGGTTGGCCTGAATCTCGCATGACTGGCCTTTGCCCATCGACTCTACGAGCATACCGGTGACGTGGATGGCCGAGCCGGTAGAGACGGCTTTGAGCTGCTCTTCGTCAAACTTGGCGAGGTCAAACACAATCTGGATGTTGCGTATTGTGGAGCCGTCATTGAGGGCAACAAACTGCACGTGCTTGTTGCCGCGGCGGGTGCGCACCCAGCCTTTGACACTGACCTCCTTGCCGAGCATGTCGGGCTTGAAGAGGTCGACTATTTTAGTTCTTTTCATTGCGGTTATGTTTAATGAAACCGGTTGAACGGTAATAATGATTATTCAAAAGAGCCCATCTTCAGGTAGTTGACTTCTTCCTGAGTAAGGTAACGCCAGCGGCCGCGGGGGAGGTTCTTCTTGGTGAGGCCTGCGAAGTAGACGCGGTCGAGCTTGGTCACGTGGTAGCCGAGCGACTCGAAGATGCGGCGCACGATGCGGTTGCGGCCCGAGTGGATTTCGATGCCGGCCTGGTTGCGGTCGGTCTCGGTGGCGTAGGAGATGGCGTCGGCGTGGATGGGTCCGTCGTCAAGCTCGATGCCGTCGGCGATGCGCTGCATGTCTTCCTCGGTGATGTCCTTGTCGGTCCATACGTGGTAGATTTTTTTCTTCACGTATTTGGGGTGGGTCAGTTTGGAGGCGAGGTCGCCGTCGTTGGTGAGCAGGAGCACGCCGGTGGTGTTGCGGTCAAGACGTCCCACGGGGTAGATGCGCTCGTCGCAGGCGCCCTTGACGAGGTCGAGAACGGTGAGGCGGCCGTTGGGGTCGTCGCTGGTGGTCACGCAGTCCTTCGGTTTGTTGAGAAGGATGTAGCATTTGTTTTCCAGCGTAACGATTTTTTCGTCGTATTCAACGGTGTCGGCGTGAGAAATCTTGGTGCCGAGTTCGGTGACAACCTGGCCGTTGACCTTGACGAGGCCCTGGGTGATGAATTCGTCGGCTTCGCGGCGTGAGCAGATACCTGCGTTGGCCATGAATTTGTTGAGACGAATCTGTTCGTTGGGATCGGGTATGGGCATTTCGTACTCGATGCGTTTGGGGCGCGGAGTGAAGCTCTTGCCCTGACGGGGCATGTTGCCGTTCTGACGGTTGTTGTAGCCGCCCTGACGATTGTTGTTATATCCGCCTTGACGGTTATTGTTGTTGTAGCCACCCTGGCGGTTGTTGTTATATCCGCCCTGACGGTTATTGTTGTTGTAACCGCCCTGCGCGTTGTAGCCGCCCTGACGGTTATTGTTGTTGTAACCACCCTGGCGGTTGTTATATCCGCCCTGACGGTTATTGTTGTTGTAGCCGCCCTGCGCGTTGTAGCCGCCCTGACGGTTATTATTGTTGTAGCCACCTTGGCGGTTGTTGTTGTATCCGCCCTGACGGTTGTTATTGTTGTAACCACCCTGACGGTTGTTGTTATATCCGCCCTGACGGTTGTTGTTGTAGCCACCCTGACGGTTGTAGTTGCGGCCCTGATTGTAGTTGTTGTACTGACGGGGCTGGTATCCGCCTTCCTGACGTGTGGCAACGCTGTCGTCGGTAGTTGCCGGAGTGGTGGTGGCGTCGCCGGTAGTGACGGCAGCCTGGTCGGCATTGTGGTCGGGACGGGGGCGGTAGTTGTTGTTGTAACCGCCCTGGCGGTTGTTGTAACCACCCTGGCGATAGTTGTTGTAGCCACCCTGATTGTAGCCGCCCTGACGGTTGTAGTTGTTCTGACGGTATTGATAGGGGCGCTGCTGGCCTTCGCCTTCGGTGCCCTGATTCTCGCGGTTGTAGCCGGGAGTGTAATCTACTTTCTGGAAGTGCTGGCCTTCGCCGGCAGTTCCCTCTGTTCCTCTGTTTTCGCCGATGCGCGGACGGCGCGGTCTTTTCTCGTTGATGTCCATAACGCTTTATTTACTTTTAGAAGTTGTTTCTGCCTCGCGGCAAGTTTTTTTAATTGGGTTTCAATAGTCAGCTGTTGGCAATGATATTAGTTGAGTTGATGCTGACAAGAGAGTTTTTTGTTGAGTTGTTATTAAGTTGAGTTGTTATTAAATAGTTTTGACTGTTAGTCGTAGTTTTATGTAGAGTTTTTTCAATGAAGGGAGCGCGCTGCACGGGCGTGCGTGGCCGGCCGGGGCGCGGCACTCTTCCGTTGGGTTAACAATCGACATGCCGGCGCGGTTCATGCGCCCGCGCGACATGCCAATCGGTGTAGGGTGGTTGTCCGCATCAATAGCCCACGTAGGTGGAGGGGGAGAGGCGGTGGAGCTCGGCTTTCACTTCATCGCTGACGTTGAGCGTTTCGATGAATGCTGCGATGCTTTCGGCCGTAACGGTGGAGTTGACGCGGGTGAGTTCCTTGAGCGTTTCGTAGGGCTTGGGGTAGCCTTCGCGACGCAGGATGGTCTGGATGCCTTCGGCTACGACGTTCCACATGGCGGCGAGGTCGTTGTCGATGGCTTCGCGGTTGAGGATAAGCTTGTTGAGGCCCTTGAGCGTGCTGGCGAGGGCTATGAGCATGTGGCCCATGGGGACGCCCACGTTGCGGAGCACGGTGGAGTCGGTGAGGTCGCGCTGCAGACGCGATACGGGGAGCTTCGAAGCGAGGTGGGCCAGGATGGCGTCGGCGATACCGAGGTTGCCTTCGGAGTTCTCGAAGTCGATGGGGTTGACTTTGTGGGGCATTGCCGATGAGCCTACTTCGCCCGCCTTGATGCGCTGCTTGAAGTATTCCATCGAGATGTAGAGCCACATGTCGCGGTCGAGGTCGAGGATGATGGTGTTGATACGGCGCATGGCGTCGAAGAGGGCGGCCATGTTGTCGTAGTTGGAAATCTGGGTGGTGAACTGCTCTCGCTCTATGCCGAGGCTGTCGCGCAGGAAGTTGATGGCGAAGCTCTGCCAGTTGATGGTGGGGTAGGCGGCGAGGTGGGCGTTGAAGTTGCCGGTGGCGCCACCGAATTTACCGCTTATTCTGACGTTGTCGAGAGCGTCGAGCTGGCAGCGGAGACGGTAGCTGAATACGCGTATCTCCTTGCCCAGACGTGTGGGCGATGCGGGCTGACCGTGGGTCTTGGCAAGCATCGGTATGTCGGCCCATTCGTCGGCGAGCGAGTCGAGTTTGGCGATGAGCTCGGAGAGCATGGGGCGATACACGTCGGTGATAGCCTCCTTGATTGACATCGGCACCGAGGTGTTGTTGATATCCTGCGAGGTGAGGCCGAAGTGGATGAATTCCTTGTAGGCTTCGAGGCCGAGACGGTCAAACTGCTCCTTGATGAAGTATTCCACGGCCTTGACGTCGTGGTTGGTTACTGACTCAATCTCCTTGATGCGCTCGGCATCCTTGACGCTGAAATTGCCGTAGATGGCGCGCAGCTCGGGGAAGAGGTCGTGGCTTACGCCTGCGAGAGCCGGCAAGGGAATCTTGCACAAAGCGATGAAATACTCAATCTCGACGCGAACGCGGTAGCGTATCAAAGCGTATTCTGAAAAATAGTTGTCGAGGGCCTCGGTCTTTGAACGATAGCGCCCGTCGATGGGTGAAACGGCTGTTAATGGGCTCAGTGTCATTGGGAATGTCTTAGAAACCTAAAAAATCGAAAGCGTTAATAAATAGGCTGCCGCGGAGGCAGCGACGTAAAAGCGGATAATAAACCCGGCGGCATCACTGCCGTCCTAAATTACCCACCTCGCAAAGTTACAAAATTTTTTAATCCTATGGCTATATTTTCCCTATAAAATATTTTAATGTGCAAAATTTGTTTTGCGTTGATATTTCAGTGGAGGAAATCGTAATATTGTCCATTGTTTTTGGGGGATAGTCCATTTTGGATTTCGGGCGGGGGTGGTAAATTTGTGGATATTATCTCAAATCAATACACCTGCATAAATCATGAAAAAATTCCTGTGTCTTGCATTGGGGGTTGCGGCTGTGGCTGCGCCCGTTTCTGCGAAAACTTTTACATTGAAATCGCCCGACAAGGCTTACAAGCTGACGGTGACCGCCGGCGAGGGTCCTACTGTGTATTCACTTGAATATAAGGGTAAAGAGATTGTTTTTGACTCCAACATCGGTATCAAGGAGGCTGACGGCAAATTGATTGGTGACGGCGCGCTGACGTCGCATGCCAAGTCGTCGCACAAGGGTAAGGTTGACGTTGTCGTAGGTAAGAACAAAACGCTTGCCGACAATTACAATCAGCTCGTGCTGACCTATGACAACGGTGACTACAGTCTGGCGCTGCGTGCCTACAACGAGGGTGTGGCCTATCAGTGGACACTCAATTATCCGGGTCAGTTGACCGTTGAGGATGAGGTATTTGAGGTGGATTTCGGTCCGAAGAATATCAGTGTGCTCTATCCGCAATGCGAAACCCGCACGTGGACTGAGTGGGACACCAAGCATCAACCCCACGAAATCAATCAGGCTTACCGCAACTTCGAGCGCGAATATATCAACTACAAGAGCATCAAGGATATACCCGACTCGGCCATCAGTACGACTCCGGCGCTGTTTACGATGCCCGACGGTGTGACCCGCGTAGCTGTCACGGAGTCAAATGTCTACGATTATCCCGGGCTCTATCTCAAGCCTGCCGACGAAACGGGCAAGGAGATGGTGCGCGGTCACTGGGCCGGTTATCCCAAGACTGTGCTCGACGGCGACACTGTCAACGGCAAGCAGTATTATTCGACCCACCTTGTGGAGACCCGCGAGGACTTCATCGCCCGCATCAACGGCAAGCGCTCGCTTCCCTGGCGTGTGATTATCGCTTCGGACCGTGATGCCGACCTGCTCAACAATGAGCTCGTGTATCTGCTGGCCGACCCGTTGGAACTTGACGATGTGTCGTGGATTGAGCCGGGCGCAAGTGCCTGGGAATGGTGGCACAAGGCTGTGCTTGACGGCGTTGACTTCCCCGTCGGCAACCATAACCTGTCGCTCGAACTCTATAAATACTACGTGGACTGGGCTGCCGAGCATGGTGTGCGCTACATGACGCTCGATGCAGGTTGGTCGGAAAGCTACCTTAAGGAACTCTGCGACTATGCCAACGACAAGGGCGTGGGTATCATCGTGTGGACATGGATAAGTTGCCCGATTGAAGCGCCGTTTGACTGGGTCAAGAAGATGAAAAGCTATGGCGTTTCGGGTGCTAAAATCGATTTCTTCGAGCGTAACGACCAGATAGCTATGCGCTGGCAGCGCGAGATGGCGCGCCGTCTTGCCGACGAGAAGATGGTGGTGATATTCCACGGTTGCCCCGTGCCTTCGGGTCTGGGTCGTGCGTTCCCCAACGTGATGGGCTATGAGGCCAACCGCGGTCAGGAGTGCAACTTCTGGGACCACACTATCTCAACCCGTCATCACTGCACATTCCCCTATATACGACTGCTCGTCGGCCCGAACGACTTTACCGCCGGTTCGCTGCGCCAGGTGACCGAGGCTGATTTCAAGCCTATCGACGTGGACAATACGCCCCCGATGTCACGCGGCACGGTAGCGCAGGAGATGGCCCTCTTCATGATTCTCGACCAGTGGATCGGTACTATCTGCGATTCGCCCACCGAATATGCGAAGTATCCCGAGCTGCAGAGCTATATCACACAAGTGCCCGTGACTTGGGACGAAACACTGCCTCTCGACGGCGAGGTGGGCGAGCATATCCTGATGGCCAAGCGTAAAGGCGACGAATGGTATGTTGGCGCGATGACTTCCGACTCGGCCCGCAACTACGATGTGAAGCTCGACTTCCTTCCCCGCGGCAAAGTGTATGACGTGGAGATTATCGTCGACGCAGCTGACTCCGAGGCTTATCCCCGTCATTATGACTTCGTGCGTAAGAGTGCGAAGGCGGGCGATGTGCTTCCGCTGTCAATAGTCAAGGGCGGTGGCGCGGTTGTGCGTCTCACTCCCCGCGATTGATAAGTAGCCGCAGGCTGACTGCATAATGAAAACTGCCCGGGACGGTGTCGCGCTGACACTGCCCCGGGCTTTTTATGTGGCAACGGTTTAGTAGTAGCCGAGGATTGAGAGAATGTAGGGCGCGAGCAGGGCGGTGAAGAGGCCGTTGAGCGTCAGGCCGAGTGAAGAGTAGGCACCGTGGCGTTCGCTGCGTTCCATTGCCGCGGAGGTGCCCACAGCGTGGGAGGCGGTGCCGATTGACAGGCCTGATGCAATATGGCTGTGGATGCGGCTAAGGCGCACTATGCTGAAGCCCGCCATTGCGCCGAATATGCCGGTGCATACGACGACGGCGGCCGTCAGTGAGGGGATGCCTCCCGTGGTGGCGGAAACTTCCATTGCGATAGGTGTGGTGACCGCCTTGGGCGCGAGGGACAGCACCACTTCGCGCGGCGCGCCGAGGAGTTCTGCCACCACGACGACCGACACTACGCCCGCCACGCAGCCGGCAAGTTCGGCGGCGAGCAGTGGCAGCATCTGTTTCTTGATAGATTCGAGCTGGCGGTAGAGAGGTACGCCGAGTGCTACGACCGCCGGTTTGAGCCAGAAGTCGATGAACTGGCCACCCTCGCTGTAGGTCTCGTAGTCGATACCGCAGCCGCAGAGGATGCATATCAGCACGGCTATGGAGATGAGGATAGGGTTGAGGAGCTTCAGTCCGGTGCGTTTTTGCAGAAGCTGTGCGCCGCCGAAAACGCAGAATGTAAGCGCGATGAGGAAGTATCGGTTAGTGAGCAGTTCCATGGCTGTGGGAAGTCAGGGTGGGGGATTTGTGGTTGATGCGGGAGATTATGCGGCGCGTTATGAAATGCGTGTGGCCAGTGACGGCGATTATGACGAGCGTGCTGACCACGGTGGCGAGGACAATCGGGAGGAGTTCCTGGCGGAGAATGCCGAGGCATCGCATTAGTCCCACGCCTGCGGGCACGAAGAAAAAGCCGAGGTTGCGTATGAGCAGGTCGGCGATGCGGTCGACCTGGTAGAGGCGGATGATGCCGGTTCGGAGGGCGGTTGTGAGCAGCAGCATGCCTATGATGCTTGAGGGAATTGTTATCCCGGTGGCTGCGACGATGAGTTCGCCGAGTCCCAGAAAAACGAAAATTATTGCGCACTGGAGTATCATGATGATTGGAAAATTGCCGGACGACCCCGGTTGAAGCGCTGCGAAAGCGGCTGCGGGGCGACGGCGGAGTGTTTCGCGAGTTTATTTATTAATTAATGAGTAGTGGTGCTTTTGCACAGTGCAAAGGTATATATTTTCCTTCCGAAAAGCAAAAAATCGTAAAAACGATAAAAAATAAGTCGGAAAAGTTTGGTGATTAAAAAACTTTGCGTAACTTTGCACCGCATTTGAGACGATAACACGGCAAAAATGCAAGCGAAAATTGAAACATGCCTCTTTAGCTCAGTTGGCCAGAGCACGTGATTTGTAATCTCGGGGTCGTTGGTTCGAATCCGACAAGAGGCTCTAAAATCAAGAACAGACGAAGCGCGAAAGTGTTCGCGGGTTTCCGGTAAAACGGTAACCGTGAGTCAAGGCTCGAAGCGAGCTGAGCGTAAGTTTGTCAAAGGGCGAATACCAGAGTGGCCAAATGGGGCAGACTGTAAATCTGCTGGTTTATACCTTCGGTGGTTCGAATCCATCTTCGCCCACGCAATTTTGCGGAAGTAGCTCAGTTGATAGAGCATCAGCCTTCCAAGCTGAGGGTCGCGAGTTTGAGCCTCGTCTTCCGCTCCAAGAAAATATAGTTGCCAATGTAGCTCAGGGGTAGAGCACTTCCTTGGTAAGGAAGAGGTCGCGGGTTCAAATCCCGCCATCGGCTCCAAAACAAAACCCAATCAAAGCCCCGATAGCGCCTTGCGGTATCGAGGTTGCTTGTTGAAAGTTAATCATTTAATCCAAATAATAGCAAAGTTATGGCTAAAGAGAAATTCGAAAGAACCAAACCGCACGTTAACATCGGTACCATTGGTCACGTTGACCACGGTAAAACTACCCTGACTGCGGCTATCACCACTGTTCTTGCTAAGGCAGGTCTTTCTGAAGTGAAATCATTCGACCAGATCGACAACGCCCCCGAAGAAAAAGAGCGTGGTATTACAATTAACACCGCTCACGTAGAGTACGAGACTGCTAACCGTCACTATGCTCACGTAGACTGCCCCGGACACGCTGACTACGTTAAGAACATGGTAACCGGTGCTGCTCAGATGGACGGCGCTATCATCGTAGTTGCTGCAACTGACGGTCCCATGCCCCAGACTCGTGAACACATCCTTCTCGCTCGTCAGGTGAACGTTCCCCGTATCGTTGTATTCCTGAACAAATGCGACATGGTTGACGACGAAGAGATGCTCGAACTCGTTGAGATGGAAATGCGTGAACTTCTCTCAGCTTACGAATATGACGGCGACGAAACTCCTATCATCCGCGGTTCTGCACTCGGCGCGCTTAACGGCGAGCCCGAATGGGAAGCTAAGGTTATGGAGCTCATGGAAGCAGTTGACAACTGGATTCCCCTGCCTCCCCGCGATATCGACAAACCCTTCCTTATGCCTGTTGAGGACGTGTTCTCAATCACCGGTCGTGGTACCGTTGCTACAGGTCGTATCGAAACTGGTATCGTAAAAGTTGGTGACGAAGTACAGATTATGGGTCTCGGCGCTGACATGAAGTCAACCGTAACCGGTGTTGAAATGTTCCGCAAACTTCTCGATCAGGGTGAAGCCGGTGACAACGTAGGTCTCCTCCTCCGCGGTATCGACAAGAAAGACATCAAACGCGGTATGGTAATCTGCCACCCCGGTGTTGTTAAACCCCACAGCAAATTCAAAGCTTCAGTTTATATCCTGAAGAAAGAAGAAGGTGGTCGTCACACTCCGTTCCACAACCACTACCGTCCCCAGTTCTACATCCGTACACTTGACGTAACCGGTGAAATCACTCTTCCCGAAGGTGTAGAAATGGTAATGCCCGGTGACCACGTTGAAATCAACGTTGAGCTCATCAACCCGGTAGCTTGCGACAAGGGTCTCCGCTTCGCAATCCGTGAAGGTGGCCGCACCGTAGGTTCAGGTCAGATCACTGAAATCATCGAATAATACCCGCCGGTATTAACCGAACGATAAAAAGTCAAAGTCAGGTTTCTGACTTCTCGATAGACGAAAGAAGCCTGACTTTTTACACACGGGAATAGCTCAGTCGGTAGAGCACTGGTCTCCAAAACCAGGTGTCGGGAGTTCGAGCCTCTCTTCCCGTGCCAAAATTCCGAAAATGAAAAAATTAAAACTACTTACGAATATAGAGGAGTCTTACGCTGAATTACGGTATAAGACTTCTTGGCCTACCAGAAAGCAGTTGATTAAAAGCGCATGCATTGTCATGATTGCTTCCGTGATTATCGCTCTGATAATCTTTTTGATTGACTTTGTGTGGCAACATTTAACGGGATTTGTTTATCCCAACTAACTTCTGAAAGTGGATTGATCGATGGCTGAGTCTAAAAAGGCATGGTACGTGTTGCGTGCCATTTCAGGAAAAGAAGCAAAGGTAAAAGAAGTGTTGGACGCTCAGATGCGCAACACTGACCTCGGCAACTATCTGTTTCAAGTGTTGATACCCACTGAAAAGGTGCTGACAGTGCGTAACGGGAAAAAGGTTGTTAAAGAAAAGAACCTTTATTCCGGTTATGTTTTTGTTGAGGCTGACCTTCAGGGTGAAGTTATGCACACACTGCGTAACACAACCAATGTAATTGATTTCCTCAAGGGACGCGGTAAGGATGCCAAGCCCGAGTCGCTGCGCGAAAGCGAAGTGATGCGAATGCTCGGAACTGCCGACGACCTCAATGAAATCCCCGACGAAACAGTCAATGACTATATGATTGGCGAGAGTGTGAAGGTCAATTACGGACCCTTCACCGGTTTCATCGGAGAGATTATTGATGTGTATCCCGAGAAGAAGAAGCTGAAGGTAGAAGTAAAGATTTTTGGTAGAAAGACTCCGTTGGAGTTGGAAAATTCGCAGGTAGAGCGTGAGTTGCGAGAGGCGTAGTGTGGTTACGAACACGAAACCCCGAAGTGAATCATGCACAAATAATCAACTTTAAATAGTAATTAGAAATGGCTAAAGAAATTGCTGGACAGATCAAATTGCAGATTAAAGGTGGAGCAGCAAATCCATCGCCGCCTGTAGGCCCTGCACTGGGTTCGAAGGGTATCAATATCATGGAGTTTTGCAAGCAATTCAATGCCCGCACCCAGGACAAGGCAGGCAAAGTGCTTCCTGTAGTAATCACTTACTACACCGATAAGAGCTTTGACTTCGTTGTTAAGACCCCCCCGGTTGCTATCCAGTTGCTGGAAGTATCCAAGAAGAAGAGCGGTTCGGCTCAGCCTAACCGTACCAAGGTGGCAGAAATCACCTGGGAGCAGGTAAAAGCAATTGCTGAGGATAAAATGCCTGATTTGAATTGCTTCACTGTAGAGTCTGCAATGAAGATGGTTGCCGGAACAGCCAGAAGCATGGGTATCACCGTAAAAGGGGCGTTCCCTGAAAATAACTAATAAACTTCAATTGACATGGGTAAACTTACAAAGAATCAAAAGTTGGCTTTAGAGAAGATTGAAGCTGGGAAGGCGTACACACTTGCGGAAGCGGCAGAGAAGGTAAAGGAAATCACCTATACCAAATTTGATGCCTCATTTGATATCGACGTGCGTCTTGGCGTAGATCCCCGAAAGGCCAATCAGATGGTACGTGGCGTGGTGACCCTGCCCCACGGTACCGGCAAACAAGTAAAAGTGCTTGTACTTTGCAATCCCGACGCTGAAGCAGCAGCTACTGCAGCAGGTGCCGACTATGTAGGTCTTGAAGAATACATCGACAAGATCAAAGGTGGCTGGCTCGACGTTGATGTCATCATCGCTCAGCCCGCTGTCATGGGTAAAATCGGTGCTGTGGCCCGTGTACTCGGTCCCCGCGGCTTGATGCCTAACCCCAAGAGCGGTACAGTGACTGTAGACGTAGCTAAAGCTGTAGAAGAGGTTAAGAAGGGTAAAATCGACTTCAAGGTTGACAAGAACGGTATCGTTCACTCTTCAATCGGTAAGGTGTCATTCACCGCAGAGCAGATGAAAGATAATGCTCGCGAGTTTATCAACACCCTTATCAAACTGAAACCCGCCGCAGCCAAGGGTACTTATATTAAGAGCGTTTATCTTTCGAGCACAATGAGTCCCGGTGTAAAGGTTGACACCAAGAGCATTGACGTTTAATCCATTTAACGAGACGAAGAAATGAAAAAGGAAGATAAAGCTATCATAATTGAACAAATCAAAGAAACTCTCAATAGCTACAGCTGCTTCTATCTTGCTGAGACCGCCGGTCTTGATGCAGAGGCTACCAGCGAGCTGCGCAAAGCATGCTTCCAGGACGATATCAAACTCGTCGTTGTAAAGAATACTTTGCTTCACAAAGCACTTGAGAGCATTGATTTTGACTTCAGTGACATCTACTCTGTACTTCACGGTTCGACTTCGCTCCTTTGCTCAAATACGGGCAATGCACCTGCAAAGTTGCTCAAGAAGATGCAGAAAAAGGACCAACCCCTTCCCCGCCTCAAAGCGGCTTATGTAGAGGAAACTATCTACGTAGGTGAAGATCAGCTCGAAACCCTCGCCAACATCAAGAGCAAGAACGAGCTTATTGCCGACGTTATCGCGTTGCTGCAATCGCCTGCTAAGAATGTTGTTTCTGCCCTCCAGTCTGGTGGCAACAAACTTCACGGTATCCTTGAGACATTATCAAACAAAGAATAATAAAAAAGTAAATAAACAAATTAAAATATACAAAAATGGCAGATTTGAAAGCTTTTGCAGAACAATTAGTTAACCTCTCAGTAAAGGAAGTAAACGAACTTGCTCAGATTCTCAAAGAAGAGTACGGTATCGAACCTGCAGCAGCTGCAGTTGCAGTAGCAGCCGGTCCCGCAGCAGGCGCAGCCGCCGCTGAAGAGAAAACAGCTTTTGATGTAGTTCTCAAGAACGCCGGTGCAAGCAAACTCGGTGTTGTGAAACTCGTTAAAGAACTCACCGGTCTTGGCTTGAAAGAAGCTAAAGAATTGGTAGACGGTGCTCCTTCTGTAGTTAAGGAAGGTCTTTCTAAAGCAGACGCTGAAGGCCTCAAGAAACAGCTCGAAGAGGCTGGTGCTGAAGTTGAACTGAAATAATTAGGCCTGATATTCAGGCGATTAGGTTAAGAATCATCTTCCGGTGATTCTTAACCTTATTGTGTTCATTATTAATTCAAGTTCACTAATCTACGCAATATTTTTTAGATGTCAGTTTCACAAGATAAACCCCGTATAAATTTTGCCTCCGTAAAGAATCAGCTCCCTTATCCTGACTTTTTGGAAGTGCAATTAAAATCATTCCGCGACTTCCTCCAGCTGGAGACTGCGCCGGAAAAAAGAAATAACGAGGGGCTTTACAAGGTTTTTGCGGAAAATTTCCCCATAGCCGATACTCGCAACAATTTCGTTCTGGAGTTTTTGGACTATTATATCGATCCTCCCCGCTACACTATCGAGGAGTGTCTTGACCGCGGCCTTACGTACAGCGTTCCCTTGAAAGCCAAGTTGAAATTGTATTGTACCGACCCTGATCACGAGGATTTCGCTACTGTAATCCAGGACGTGTATCTGGGCCCGATTCCCTATATGACAGAGAAAGGTACATTCGTCATCAACGGGGCAGAGCGCGTGGTTGTGTCGCAGTTGCACCGTTCACCCGGTGTATTCTTCGGACAGAGCACCCATGCCAACGGTACCAAACTCTACTCGGCCCGTATCATCCCGTTCCGTGGCTCGTGGATAGAGTTTGCAACTGACATCAACAACGTAATGTACGCTTACATCGACCGTAAGAAGAAATTGCCCGTAACCACTCTGTTGCGTGCTATCGGTCTGGAAAGCGACAAGGATATTATCGAGATTTTCGGTCTTGCCGAAGAGGTTAAGGTCAACAAGACCAACCTTAAGAAAGCTGTCGGCCGCAAGCTTGCTGCCCGTGTGCTCCGCACCTGGGTAGAGGACTTCGTCGATGAAGATACCGGTGAGGTTGCTTCAATGGAGCGCTACGCCGTAGTTATCGACCGTGAGACAGTGCTTGAGGAAGAGCATATCGACGCTATCCTCGAGTCAGGCGTGCAGAACATCCTTCTCCACAAAGAGGATGCCAACATCTCTGACCACTCGATTATCTTCAATACACTTCAGAAAGATACCTCCAACTCTGAGAAGGAGGCTATACAATATATCTATCGCCAGTTGCGCAACGCCGAGCCGCCGGATGACGCGAGCGCACGCGAGGTCATCACCAACCTTTTCTTCTCTGAAAAGCGTTACGACCTCGGCGAGGTGGGCCGTTACCGTATCAACAAGAAGCTCGGCCTCACCACTCCCATGGACGTCAAAGTACTCACCAAGGAGGATATCATCGAGATTATCAAATATCTCATCGAGCTTATCAACTCCAAGACCGATGTCGATGATATCGACCACTTGAGCAACCGTCGTGTCCGCACTGTAGGCGAACAGCTCTACAACCAGTTCGGTGTGGGTCTTGCCCGTATGTCACGTACTATCCGTGAGCGCATGAATGTACGCGACAACGAGGTGTTCACTCCCATCGACCTTATCAATGCCAAGACAATCTCTTCGGTAATCAATACATTCTTCGGTACCAACGCGCTGTCACAGTTCATGGACCAGACCAACCCGTTGGCCGAAATGACCCACAAGCGCCGTATGTCGGCCCTCGGCCCCGGCGGTCTGTCGCGTGAGCGTGCAGGCTTCGAGGTGCGAGACGTACACTACACCCACTATGGCCGTCTTTGCCCGATCGAGACCCCTGAAGGTCCTAACATCGGTCTTATTTCGTCGCTCTGTGTCTACGCTAAAATCAATGANCTNGGCTTCATCGAGACTCCCTACCGCGAAGTCAAGGATTCCAAGGTCAACCTCAATAATGATGATGTCGTTTACCTCACCGCCGAGGTGGAAGAGGGTAAAGTGATTGCCCAGGGCAACG
Organism: Barnesiella sp.; assembly: GCA_014801075.1. GTDB lineage: Bacteria > Bacteroidota > Bacteroidia > Bacteroidales > Muribaculaceae > JAGBWK01. Next base: position 138,545 of record JAAVEW010000009.1, read on the forward strand.
CACCCCTTAATGATGACGGCACCTTCATCAACGAGCGTGTGAAAGCGCGTCTCGACGCCGACTTCCCTGTGGTAGCACCNCAGGAGGTAGAGCTGATGGACGTATCGCCCACACAGATNGCATCAATCGCTGCATCACTCATCCCGTTCCTCGAACACGACGACGCGAACCGTGCGTTGATGGGTTCGAACATGATGCGCCAGGCAGTTCCCTTGATGCGTTCCGAAAGTCCTATCGTAGGTACAGGTCTCGAGGGTCAGCTTATCCGCGACTCACGCACCCAGATTACCGCCGAGGCTGAAGGTACAATCGAATTCGTCGATGCACGCTGCATCCGTATCCGCTACGACCGCACCGAAGAGCAGGAATTCGTGGCATTTGAGTCGGCCGTTAAGGAATACTCAATTCCCAAGTTCCGCAAGACCAACCAGAGCACCACTATCGACCTTCGTCCTATCTGTCAGAAAGGTCAGCGCGTGAAGAAGGGTGACATCCTCACCGAGGGTTACTCTACTGAAAACGGCGAGCTCGCTCTCGGTCGCAACCTCAAGGTAGCGTTCATGCCCTGGAAGGGTTACAACTATGAGGACGCTATCGTGCTCAACGAGCGCGTGGTTAANGAGGATCTACTGACTTCGGTTCACGTNGACGAGTATTCACTCGAAGTGCGCGAAACCAAGCGCGGTATGGAGGAACTTACCTCTGATATCCCCAACCTNAGCGAGGACGCAACCAAGGACCTCGACGAGCGCGGTATCATACGTATCGGTGCTCACGTTGTCCCCGGCGACATCATGATCGGTAAGATTACCCCGAAGGGTGAATCAGACCCCACCCCCGAGGAGAAACTTCTCCGCGCCATCTTCGGCGACAAGGCGGGCGACGTGAAGGATGCCTCACTCAAGGCTTCTCCCTCACTCAAGGGTGTCGTTATCGGNACAAGCCTCTTCTCGCGTGCAGCCAAGACCAAGAAGAACAAAGCTACCAACGCACTTCTTCCCAAGCTTGACGAAGAGTACGAAGAAAAGCTCAACAACCTCAAGGATATTCTCGTTTCAAAACTGTTGAAACTCACAGAGAAACGNAAGTCAAACGGCGTGAAGGACTTCCTCGGCACNGACATCATNGCCAAGGACCAGAAGTTCACCGCTCCCGTGCTCAAGGATATCGACTACGATACCATCAACCTGAGNAACTGGACCGACGACGAGCACACCAACGACCTTATCCGTCAGACTATCGTCAACTATCTGCGTAAATCGAAAGAGGTCGATGCCGAACTCCGCCGCAAGAAATTCGATATCTCNATCGGTGACGAGCTTCCCTCAGGCATCATGCAGATGGCCAAGGTATATATCGCCAAGAAGCGTAAAATCAGCGTAGGTGACAAGATGGCGGGTCGTCACGGTAACAAAGGTATCGTGTCGCGTATCGTGCGTCAGGAAGATATGCCGTTCCTTGCCGACGGTACTCCCGTCGACATCTGTCTGAACCCGCTGGGTGTGCCTTCGCGTATGAACCTCGGTCAGATTTTCGAGACCGTACTCGGTTGGGCAGGCCGCGAGCTCGGCGAGAAATTCGCCACTCCGATTTTCGACGGCGCCACTATGGACGACCTCAACGAGTGGACCGACAAGGCAGGTATTCCCCGCTACGGTAAGACCTACCTCTACGACGGCGGCACCGGCGAGCGCTTCGACCAGCCGGCTACCGTGGGTGTCATCTACATGCTTAAGCTCGGTCACATGGTCGAGGACAAGATGCACGCCCGTTCTATCGGTCCGTACTCACTCATCACCCAGCAGCCGCTCGGTGGTAAGGCACAGTTCGGTGGTCANCGTTTCGGAGAGATGGAGGTTTGGGCGCTTGAAGCATTCGGCGCATCACACATCCTTCAGGAGATTCTTACCATCAAGAGTGACGACGTCACCGGCCGCTCGAAGGCCTACGAAGCCATAGTCAAAGGTGATCCCATGCCTCAGGCAGGTATCCCCGAGTCACTTAACGTATTGCTCCACGAGCTCCGCGGCCTCGGCCTCAGCATCAAGCTCGAGCAATAAGCCACTCGACTACAGTCGTAATCACCATATTAGAGTCGCCGGGCAGCGGGAGATGACCTCTCTCACTGCCGGGCGTCCCTCAAAAAAAATATTAATAGCTTTTTTTACAGAATATGGCTTTTAAGAAAGAAAATAAAACCAAACCCGGATTTTCCAAGATAAGTATCGGCCTGGCTTCTCCCGAAGAGATTCTCGAGAACTCAAGCGGTGAAGTGCTCAAGCCCGAAACCATCAACTACCGTACCTACAAGCCCGAGCGCGACGGTCTTTTCTGCGAGCGCATCTTCGGTCCCGTCAAGGACTANGAGTGCCATTGCGGTAAGTACAAGCGTATCCGTTACAAGGGCATCGTGTGCGACCGTTGTGGTGTTGAAGTGACTGAGAAGAAGGTACGTCGTGAGCGCATGGGCCACATCAANCTCGTGGTTCCCGTAGCTCATATCTGGTATTTCCGTTCACTTCCCAATAAGATAGGTTACCTGCTCGGTCTTCCCTCGAAGAAACTCGACGCTGTCATCTACTACGAGCGTTATGTAGTGGTGCAGCCCGGTGTTGTCGAAGGCGTGCAGACCAACGACCTGCTCACCGANGAGGAGTATTTCGACATCATCGACAAGCTCCCCAAGGGCAACCAGCAGCTCGAGGACAGCGATCCCGACAAGTTCATCGCCAAGATGGGTGCCGAAGCTATCTTCATGCTTCTGCAGCGTCTTGACCTCGACAGCCTCTCTTACAAACTCCGCGACCAGGCAGCCAAGGACGGTTCGCAGCAGCGCAAGACCGAGGCCCTCAAACGCCTCCAGGTCGTAGAATCGTTCCGTGCATCGCGCGGACGCAACAAGCCCGAATGGATGATTCTCCAGGCTGTGCCTGTCATCCCGCCGGAACTCCGTCCCCTCGTGCCCCTCGATGGCGGCCGCTTCGCTACTTCCGACCTTAACGACCTTTACCGTCGTGTCATCATACGTAACAACCGACTCAAACGCCTNATCGAAATCAAGGCTCCCGACGTCATCCTCCGCAACGAGAAGCGTATGCTTCAGGANGCTGTTGACTCACTGCTCGACAACTCGCGCAAGTCATCGGCAGTCAAGACCGAGGCCAACCGTCCGCTGAAATCACTCAGCGACAGCTTGAANGGTAAGCAGGGTCGTTTCCGTCAGAACCTTCTCGGTAAGCGTGTCGACTACTCTGCACGTTCGGTTATCGTCGTAGGTCCCGAGCTTAAGATGCACGAGTGCGGTCTGCCCAAGAACATGGCCGCCGAGCTCTANAAGCCGTTCATCATCCGTAAACTCATCGAGCGCGGCTCNGTCAAGACTGTCAAGAGCGCCAAGAAGATGGTTGACCAGAAGAAGCCCGANGTATGGGACATTCTGGAACACGTGATGAAAGGTCACCCCGTATTGCTCAACCGTGCCCCGACTCTTCACCGTCTCGGTATNCAGGCATTCCAGCCCAAGCTCATCGAGGGTAAGGCTATNCAGCTCCACCCGCTCGCATGTACGGCATTCAACGCCGACTTCGACGGTGACCAGATGGCGGTACACTTGCCTCTCGGCAACGAGGCTGTCCTCGAAGCCCAGATGCTCATGCTCGGTGCCCACAACATTCTCAACCCCGCAAATGGTGCTCCTATCACCGTCCCCTCTCAGGATATGGTGCTNGGACTCTATTATATAACCAAACTCCGCAAGGGCGACAAGGGTGAAGGCCTCAAGTTCTACGGTCCTGAAGAGGCTGAAATCGCCTACAACGAAGGCCGTGTGACACTTCACGCTCCCGTGTCAATCGTCGTTGACGACGTTGACGCCGANGGCAACCCCATCAAGCACCTCGTGGAGAACACCTCCGTAGGCCGCGTGCTCGTCAACCAGTACGTGCCCAAGGAAATCGGTTACGTCAACGAAATCCTCTCNAAGAAATCGTTGCGCAACATCATCTCGAAGGTAATCAAGAAGTGTGGTATTCCCCGCTCGGCACAGTTCCTCGACGACATCAAGAACCTCGGTTACTACATGGCGTTCAAGGGCGGNCTGTCGTTCAACCTCGGTGACGTNATCATCCCCGCCGAGAAGGAAGCCATCGTAAACGAAGGTTACGCTCAGGTAGAGGAAGTGATGAACAACTACTCTATGGGTTTCATCACCAACAACGAGCGTTACAACCAGATTATCGATATATGGACACACGTCAACTCGCGTCTTACCGATATCCTCATGAAGCAGATGACCGAGGCCAACCAGGGCTTCAACTCAGTATTCATGATGCTCGACTCGGGTGCCCGTGGTTCGAAGGACCAGATTCGTCAGCTCGCCGGTATGCGTGGTCTTATGGCCAAGCCGCAGAAAGCAGGTGCCGAGGGTGGTCAGATCATCGAGAACCCGATTTTGGCGAACTTCAAGGAAGGTCTGTCAGTGTTGGAATACTTCATCTCTACCCACGGTGCCCGTAAGGGTCTTGCGGATACAGCGTTGAAGACCGCCGACGCAGGTTACCTTACCCGTCGTCTCGTCGACGTTGCCCACGACGTNATTATNCACGAAGAGGACTGCGGTACGCTCCGCGGCCTTGTATGCAAGGAAATCAAGAACAACGACGAGGTTGTCGCTTCGCTCGGCGAACGTATCCTCGGCCGCGTTTCAGTTCACGACGTAGTTGACCCGCAGACCGGCGAAATCATCGTCGCTGCCGGCGAAGAAATCAACGANGCAGCNGCTGACCGCATCAACGCATCGCCCATCGAGTCGGTTGAAATCCGCTCGGTACTCACCTGTGAGTCGAAGAAGGGTGTCTGCGCCAAGTGCTACGGCCGCAACCTCGCCAACAACCGTCTCGTGCAGATGGGTGAGGCTGTCGGTGTCATNGCAGCCCAGTCAATCGGTGAGCCCGGTACTCAGCTTACACTCCGTACATTCCACGTCGGTGGTGTGGCTTCGAATATCGCAGCCGTGTCAACCATCACATCACGCTACGACGGTGTTCTCGAAATCGACGAACTCCGCACCGTTACCACCGATGAAGTCGGCGTCAACGGNGAGAAAGTGGATGTGGTCATCGGACGTCTTGCCGAAATGCGCATCATCGACCCCAATACCCGCATGATGCTCACCTCGGCCAACATACCTTACGGTTCGAAACTCTACTTCCAGGACGGTGCCGAAATCAAGAAAGGCGACGTTATCTGTGAATGGGACCCCTTCAACGCCGTTATCGTCAGCGAGGTTTCAGGTAAACTTCAGTTCACCAACCTCGTGGAAAATGTCACCTATCGCGTTGACCGCGACGAGCAGTCAGGTCTCCACGAAAAGATTATCATCGAGTCGAAAGACCGTACCAAGGTTCCCGAAGCCAACATCGTGGACCGCGACGGTACTATCCTCAANACATACGCACTCCCCGTGGGAGCTCACCTCATGTTCGAAGAGGGCGCCGAAGTCAAGACCGGCGAAATCTTCGTCAAGATACCTCGCGCAGCAGGTGGCGCCGGTGACATCACCGGTGGTCTGCCCCGTGTGACCGAGCTCTTCGAGGCACGTAACCCGTCGAACCCCGCTATCGTATCGGAAATCGACGGTGAGGTTAAGTTCGGCAAGGTGAAACGNGGTAACCGTGAAATCTCCGTTACTTCAAAACTCGGCGAAGAGAAGAAATATCTCGTACCCCTGTCNAAGCAGATTCTCGTTCAGGAGAACGACTACGTGCGTGCAGGTACNCCTCTCTCCGACGGTGCCATCACCCCCAGCGACATCCTTAACATCATGGGNCCGACAGCCGTACAGGAGTACATCGTCAACGAGGTTCAGGATGTGTACCGTATGCAGGGTGTGAAGATCAACGACAAGCACTTTGAAGTTATCGTACGCCAGATGATGCGCAAGGTCAACATCATTGATCCGGGTGACACCTGCTTCCTCGAGCAGCAGATTGTCGACAAACGCGACTTTATGGAAGAGAACGACCGCATCTGGGGCAAGAAGGTGGTTACCGATGCCGGCGACAGCGAAACACTGCAGCCCGGTCAGATTATCACCGCCCGCAAGCTCCGCGACGAGAACTCGGCCCTCAAGCGCCGCGACCTCCGCACCGTNACNGTGCGCGACGCCGTGCCCGCTACCTCAGAGCAGATACTNCAGGGTATCACCCGCGCCGCTCTCCAGACTTCGAGCTTCATGTCGGCCGCTTCATTCCAGGAGACCACCAAGGTGCTCAACGAAGCTGCTATCAACGGCAAGACCGATACACTCGAGGGCATGAAGGAGAACGTAATCTGCGGTCACCTCATCCCCGCCGGTACAGGTCTGCGCGAATACGAACGTCTCGTAGTCGGCAGCAAGGACGACATCGAGGGTGTGTTCACCGTAGCTAAAGAAGTNCANGCTCAGGAAGCTACCGCCGAGTAATCCCAACCCCGAAAGAAACGTTACAACATAACTTTGTATTTTTAGTCAAGAGGCTGCAGCAGCAATGCGCAGCCTCTTGCTGTTTTTATTGCGGATGGCGGTGCGGCGGTAACNNATCCCNGCGGTTTTATTCTTGGNGATGGGCTTTGCTTTTGATGGCCGGTTATGGGCGGANTGAATCACCTTCGCTNCGCTCCGACAAACCTGCTCCGCTTGGGNCTGCCGGTTGCGNNTGGATGGGCGGGNATGGNTACAAANAGNTCCGCTACGNTCCGACAAACCTGCTCCGCTTGGGGCTGCCGGTTGCGCGGGGATAGGCGGGGATGGTACTAAAAAGCTCCGCTACGCTCCGACAAACCTGCTGCGCTTGGGGCAATCCGTTGCGCGGGGATGGGCGGGGATGGGTGCAAAAAGCGCCGCTTCTATTTTTTGGTAGAGGCGGCGCTATCTTTTTTTGGTGGTATTTATTTTGGGATATTTATTTCTTTTNTTGGGGGGNGNAGGGGCACTTCGCGCGGGGTTATTTTTTCTTAGCTGAGTTTTTCGGGGTGGCCGGAGTGGGTGGTTTTGTCCGAGGGGTCGGTTGATGCNAGGGGGGTGGTGGGGGTGTGGGTGTTGACGGGGAGCGGGTGGATGGTGTCGTCGGTCAGGTGACCGAGGCCGTGGTCGGTGGGGCGGCTGTTGAAGGGGTCAGGTCGGTCGGAGGTGCGTTTGGGTTTCGGTTTGGGCATTTTGAGTTTGAGTTCGTCGAAGCCGAGACCGTAGACGCCGTTGACGGGTGCCTGGGTTATGAGGGCGTTTTTATCGATTGACTTGATGATGCGGTAGATGGTCACCGACTCTATTTTGCGGCACATCACAAGGAGCACTTTGACTTCCTTTTTGCTGTACCAGCCCATGCCGTTGAGCACTGTGCAACCGCGGTGGGCGTCGTTGTTGATGGCGGTTGCTATCTCTTCCCAGTGAGGCGAGAAGATGATGAACTGCACCGCCTGACGGTTGGAGTTGATGGTCCAGTCGGCCATCATTGACACCACGAAGAGCACCACGTAGCCGTAGACAAGTTTCTCGATACCGGCGTCGATACCGAATATGAGCAGTGACGAAGTGATGATGCAGAAGTCGAAATATTGCATGGTGCGACCCACGGATACGTTGGTTTTCTTCGACATAATGGCCGCTACGATGTCGGTACCGCCCGACGAACCGTTATGCACGAAAGCCGTTCCGAGACCTATACCGCACATCATGGAGCCGATAAGGATACTCATGAATATTTCCCCCTTGACAAGCGGTTCGGGGAACAGCGGCATGAGAATACCGAGAGCCACGGCCACGCAGGTCACACCGAAAATGGTGCGCACGCAGAACGTTCGCCCTACAATCCTGTAAGCGATAAGCAGCAGCACGGCGTTGAGCACATAGACGGTGACAGCCACCGGAATACCGATTCCGAACAGTTTCTCGCCGGCGTAGTACACTACCTGGCCGGCACCGGTCATGCCACCGGTGATGACACCGTAGGGCGCGATGAACGCCGAAAATCCGAAACCATATAAAAAAATGCCGAAGACTATAAAGATATAGTCTTTGGCACTTACCCATAATTTACGATTGTCAAGTTTCATACGAACTTATTTTGCAAGTATGTGGAACTGCCGCGGGGACAGCTGATTTATTTTTATGCAAAGATACATCAAAATCGTGTTCATTGCATCGTTATCATCCCCTTTTTTTCAACAACCACAATATGGCGGCCGCAATTACCGCTGCGAGCAAAGCGTCGGTGAGCCGAAACGCTTTCATATTGCCGGTGACATTGCGACGCGAGGCGAGGGCGCCGGCGGATGATGCGGCCGAGTCGACGCACTCTTGCCGGACGGATTCCGACGCTTCAACGGCTGCGCGACCATGCTCCAGACTCTCGCCGCGGATAATGACGGAGCGGCGCGAAGCCGAGTCGGTGACGATAATCTCAGGCCGCTCTATGATGATATTTTCTACGATGGCCGCAGCCGCAGCGGTAAGTTCGTCGAGATTGCGCGTCACCGCCTCCTCGCGCTCCATGCTGACCTCGCAGTGCTCGGCCACCTTGCGCGACGCGCTGCAACCGGTCAGCAACGCTCCGGCGACGACGGCGGCCGGAAGCACTCTTACCATGACACCTCCTTGTGGATGTCGAAGCAGGGGCAATCCTTGTTGGCGAAATCGCGGTGGCCGAACGCGCGGGCCTGCGGATAGCGCTCCTTCAGTTCCATGAGCAGGCGAGTCAGGGCTACGCGCTGGGCGTCGGTGCGCGTGTCGAGCGCAGTCTTTCCGTCGGTAGTAAGTCCGCCCACGTAGCAGATGCCTATGGAGCGGGCGTTGTGGCCGGTGCAGTGAGCACCGATTTCGCTTTCGGCGCGACCGCGCTCTACGGTGCCATCGAGACGTATCACGTAGTGGTAGCCGATGCAGCGGAAGCCTCGTTCGCGATGCCAGCGGTCAATGTCGGCGGCGGTTACTTCGCGCCCTCTCGGCGTGGCGCTGCAATGCACTATTATCTCATCAATCTTTCTCATGGTTTCCCTCCTTTGCTATTATTTTGTGTAACATGTTTTTCAGTTCGCCGAGGCTCTCGCCCCATTCCATCAGTTCCTGCACGTCGTTGCGTATCGCTGCCTTGTCGCACGTCGACTCCATCACCGATTTCAGCTCGCAGAACACGCAGTAGCCGCCAAACACCATCGTCAGTACCGGCACACCGGTGACACTCGATGCGAGCATGTCAATACATGCGAGGCATGTCATGGGCAGGAAATAGTCGAGAGCCTTGCGGCAGGTGCGTTTATAACCGCGCGAATTGAGTTTGCGACCAAGCTTGCGCGACTTGCGTATGCCGGTAATCAAGTCGATAATCATCGACACTACCACGAGGGCGTAGGTGAGCACAATCCACATACCGTGCTCGTAGAAATGCTCTAAAATAAATTGTTTCATAAACTATATGATTTTGGTTAACTATTCGGATTCGATGCAAAATTATGGAATGCAGGGGAGGGCGATGCGTCAAAATCATACAGGCGTAAAAAAAGGACCTCGCATTGCGGGGTCCTGTATGGGGTAGGGTCGTCAGGGTCGCTGACGACACTGTTGAAGGGCGTTATTTGCGGTATTTCTCTGATTGGGCTTTTATCAGCTCGGTGTCGGAGAAGTAGTTGATGTGCATTGCGGTGCGCACGTCCTCGAGGGTTTTGGCTGCGGCTTCGCGGGCTTTGATTGAGCCTTGGTGGAGGATGTCGTAGACCATGGGTATGTCGTTCTCAAACTGAGCACGGCGTTCGCGCATCGGTGCGAGGGTCTCTTCAAGAATGTTGATGAGAAGTTTCTTCACTGTGCCGTCGCCGAGGCCGCCACGGGTGTAGTGGGCTTTCATCTCGTCGAGGTTGGCATACTGCGGAGCGTATTTCGCGAAGTGCTCCGGCTTGGAGAATGCGTCGAGATATATGAAGGGGCAGTTGCCTTCGAGGTGACCGGGGTCGTCGATGTTGAGATGCAACGGGTCGGTGTACATGCTCTTCACCTTCTTGGCCACTTCCTTGGCAGTGTCGGAGAGGTAGATGCAGTTGCCGAGCGATTTTGACATCTTGGCTTTGCCGTCGGTGCCGGGGAGTCGCATGCAGGCCGCGTTGTCGGGCAGGAGTATTTCGGGCTCAACGAGTGTGGGGCCGTAGATGTTGTTAAAGCGGTTGACAATCTCGCGTGTAAGCTCAATCATGGGAGCCTGGTCCTCGCCCACGGGAACGGTAGTGGCTCGGAACGCCGTGATGTCGGAAGCCTGGCTTACGGGGTAGCAGAAGAAACCTACGGGAATCGACTGCTCGAAGTTGCGCATCTTGATTTCAGTCTTGACTGTGGGGTTGCGCTGCACTCGCGACACTGTCACGAGGTTCATGTAGTAGAAAGCCAGTTCGGCCAGTTCGGGCACCTGTGACTGAATGAAGATTGTAGTCTTTTCGGGGTCGATGCCTGCCGCGAGATAGTCGAGGGCCACCTCAATGACGTTCTGACGCACCTTCTCGGGGTTGTCGGCATTGTCGGTGAGAGCCTGAGCGTCGGCTATCATAACATATATCTTGTCGAACTCGCCAGAGTTCTGCAACTCCACGCGACGGCGCAGAGAGCCTACGAAGTGTCCCAGATGAAGTTTGCCGGTGGGACGGTCGCCGGTGAGGATTATTTTTTCCATATTCTGTGCTGTTTTGTTATACAAAATTAGTGATTTTTTTCTTAACTTTACCCTCCTAAACTATTAAAGTTCATGAATAGCAAGGATACTACGGGAGCAATCGGCGTTTTCGACTCCGGATATGGCGGACTGACAGTGCTTGAAGGACTGCGCAAGGCCCTCCCGCAATACGACTATATATATCTTGGCGACAACGCCCGCGCCCCCTACGGAGTGCGTTCCTTCGAGATTGTCTATCGCTTCACCCTCGAAGCCGTGCAATATCTCTTCGACATGGGTTGCCCGCTCGTAATCCTCGGCTGCAACACCGCGTCGGCCAAGGCATTGCGCACCATCCAGCAGAATGATATACCCGTGATGGCCGACCCCACCCGCCGCGTGCTTGGCGTAATCCGTCCCACTGTGGAACGCCTCGGCGAGCTGTCTCACACGGGCCACATAGGTGTGTTCGGCACCCCCGGCACCATACTCAGCCGTTCCTACGACATGGAGGTTGCCAAACTCTATCCCGACTTTACAGTCACCGGTCATGCCTGCCCCATGTGGGTGCCCCTCGTGGAGAACCGCGAGGCCGACTCTCCGGGCGCCGACTATTTCGTGCGTCAGGAGATAGAGCGCCTTTTTGAGAAGGACCCGCTGATTGATACCGTAATACTTGGCTGCACCCACTACCCGCTGCTGCTCCCCAAGATACGCAAATACCTGCCCGAAGGGGTCACCGCCGTGCGTCAGGGCGAGATAACGGGAAGTTCACTCAACGACTATCTGCACCGCCACCCCGAGATGGAGCAGCGCCTCAGCCGCGGTGCATCGTGCCGCTACCTCACAACCGAGAGTGCCCGTCGCTTCAGCGAAATGGCGTCAGTGTTCCTCGACATGCCTGTCGAGGCCGAGCATATTCTGTTGGGGTAGAATAAATCCCGGCATCTGCCCGGGAAGCCTCTATAACAATTGATTATACTTTTTTGGAAGCTGCGAGAGTCAGCACGCTTATTCGAGTCAGCGGCGATGCCTGCTTTATGGCCTTGGCGGTTGTGAGCAGCGTGGCACCCGTGGTCACGACATCGTCAATCAGCAGCACGTGCAGCCCCGCGAGTTCGGCGGGGTCGGACACCTGTATCATTCCTTCCATGTTGGCTACGCGCTCCACGGCATTCTTGCGCGTCTGCGTGGAGTGGGGGAGAGCTTTCAGATTGTCGCCGCAGGGTATTGCGGTCACTTCGTTGATGCCGCGCGCTATCTCCTCGCTCTGGTTGTAGCCGCGGCGCAGCAGTTTGCGGCGGTGGATGGGGACAGGCAGCAGCATGTCGATGCCGTCGAAAAACGATTCGGCCTGCAGTTCGCGGGCAAAGGCCGCGCCGAGGTGGCGCGCTATGCCGGGACGGTCGTTGTACTTCGCCCGCTGTATGAGCTGTGCGTAGGGACTCTCCTTGATGTAATGAAACATGGTGGCTGTGCGCTCAACGGGCAACTGCGGTGCGGCGAGACGTTTGTGAAGCTCGCTGGTGGTTTCGCGATGGAAAAAAGTGCGGGGCATGCCGTGGAGGCAGTGCAGGCAAAGCAGTTTCTCACCCTCTACAAGCGAGCGGCCGCAACATTCACACACCGCGGGAAACAGTGCCTCGCCCAACCTCGCCATCAGTCCACGGATATTCCTGCCGACGCTGTGCATCACTCGCGGTTTTCTGCGATATACATCTTTATGGCCTTTGCCACGAGCGCGCTTTCGTAGCCGCGGCCTATGCCGTAGCGGTAGAGCTTGTTGCGGTCGTCAAAGAGGCTCGTGTCGAGTCCCGAAGCCTTGCGGTCGATGAGCCGGCGCAGGTTCTCGAAGTAGATATCCTCGTCGATTTCCTCCATGGCCGTGTCGATAATGTCGCGCGGTATGCGCTTGGCTATCAGTCCTAATGCAATCTTGCGGCGACCGTAGCCCGAGAAGCGGTAACGGTCGCGCACGAATGACCGGGCGAAGCGCTCGTCGTCGACGAAACGGTTGTCGACGAGCCGGTCGATTATCTTCTCGGCCTCATGTCCCGTGATGCCCCAGCCGCGTAGCTTGGTAGCCATCTCGAAGGTGCAGTGCTCGGCGCGGGCGCAGAGCGATTCGAGGCGCACGAGGGCGTTTTCAGGCGTTAATGGTCGTCGTTGCATGGCATCGGGCGGTTATCGTTTCGCTATCACGAAGCGGTCAGCTTTCTGCATATCCTTCTCAACGGTGATGTCGGAAAAGCCGGCCGCGCGCAGCATCTCGGTAAGTTCCGTGGAGTAGAGCGGATTGATTTCAAGATAGAGCGTGCCGTCGTCGGCCAGTGCCTTTGAGGCAACGGCAGCTATGGCGCGGTAGAAGCGCAGCGGGTCGTTGTCGGGCACGAAGAGCGCAGAGGCCGGTTCGTAATCGAGCACATTGCTGTCCATCGACGACTTCTCGTGCTCTGCTATGTAGGGGGGATTGCTGACAATGATATTGTATTTATTGGAGAGACGTCCCGACAGAGTCTTGACGTCGAGCATGTCGGCCAGCATGAAATTTACCTTCACCTTAAGGTTGAGGGCATTGTCGCGGGCCACGGCGAGGGCGTCGCTCGAAATGTCGACCGCCGTGACATCAAACGGAAACGGCAGCGTGCGCGCCAGCGCTATAGCTATGCAGCCCGAACCGGTGCCGAGGTCGAGCACGTTGAGATCGGTGCGGTGGCCGTAGTCGTCGACGATAATGTCGACGAGCTGTGCCGTCTCGGGGCGCGGAATGAGAGTGGCGGAGGTGACTCCGAAATCCATCCCGTAGAAATTGGCTTTGCCGAAGATGTACTGTATCGGTTTGCCGTCGAGCAGTTGCTCGGTGGCGTCGTAGACGTGGCGTTCGAGATACACGGTTACTGTCTCGGAGCCGTGGATAATGGTAGCTGTGCGGTCCCATCCCTTGATGCGGAACAGCATTTCATCGACCATAGCCGATGCTTCACGCTCGCCGTATTTTGCTGCAAGTTGCCGGCGAGTATCCTTCATGAGTTGCTGTAGTGTCGGTCTATTATCTTCCATAGTCTGCAAAATTAATAAAAACTGTTAAATATCACTCACTCGCAGCAACTTATTGCTTATTTTAACGTCACTATAACATAAATTCACTATTTTCGCTATAAAAATAATCTACCCGTTATGCTTAAACGTCTAATAATTTTCATAATGGCTTTAGTCCCCTTTTCAATGTGGGGCCGTAAATCGGATGCGCCTGATTTCGCCTACCCGCAGCAAGTAATCAAGAATGCCGACGCAATGCTCGACAAGGCGCTCAAGGATGGCGACGGCAAGCGTGTGGTCAACGCGCTCATTCAGTCGGGCCTGGCGCAGACCGCCATCTCCCCCGATTCACTCCCCTCGGTGGTGCGCCGCGTAGAGTCGGTGGCGGCCGTGGAGAAAGACCCCGTGACACGCTCGCTGCTCGAGCTGCTCACGGCCGACATCTACGGCGCGTATTATAGCGAGAATGCCTATGACCTGAACAAACGTCCCGCTCTGGCTACCCCCGGCAGCGACATCACCCTGTGGAGCGGCAAAGAGTTCCGCGACACGGTGACGGGATTGTATAAAGCCGCGTTGTCACGCGAGAAGGCGTTGCAGGGTGCGCGTCTGGCCGATTATGAATCAATCATAGCGGGCGACAAGAGCACGGAACTGTTTTACCCCACGCTCTTTGACTTCGCGTCGGTGCGTGCCGTTGACGGAATTTCCCAATTCAACAACTCATCGGTGCGAGTGCTTTCGCCTCTGTTTTTTACTACAATCAATCTGTCTCTCCCCAACGTGATGTCCAAACCGTCGCAGACTGCCATCAGCATAGCTGACCGATGGGTTGAGGTCAACAACGGCGCTCCCCGCGTAGCGGCCATGCTCCGCCGTTACGACCTCCTTATGCCTTACGTGGTCAACGGTGACGATGAGGAAGATACTGCCTCGCCGCTGACTCAGCTCTATCGTGACAACAGCTCCAACCCCTACGCTGTGGAGTTCCTGCTGCGCGAGAATGCTTACAGCATGTCGCAACAGCAAAAGACCGGTCTCTACAACGCTCTCAAAGAGTTTGCGGCGGCCCATCCCGACTATTACCGCATCAATGCGGTGAAGAACATGCTCGGCCGGCTTGGCGAAACCGCTATCTCAGTGGTATCACCCTCGCAGGTGGCCCGCGGCAAGAAGTTTACGGTTGATGTCACGCTTACCAATCTTAACTCGGCCGAACTGGTCGTGTACCGCGTAAGAAAGAATGCGTTCGAATTAGACGCATCGAACTACCGCCTGATTGATTGCGACAATACTCCGGTGGCGCGCATCCCTGTCACCAATAACTCAACGGTGCCTTTCACCGACACGAGCAAGGTCACCTGCCGCCTCGATGACTACGGTGTGTATCTGATAGTATCGGCCGATGCCAAGCGCAATGACAAGAACTACTACCAGCCTGTGACATGCTCCGACATAGCGCTGAACGATGTCCGCGCCGTGAATGCCATGAATATATATGCTGTCGACGGCACTACCGGCGCTCCGCTCACGGGTGTCGACATCACCACTTACGAACAGAAACGCGACTCCATCGCGCGACTCCGAAGCCGCCTTACCGACGCCGCGGGCATGGTCACCGTAAATCCCGGCTCTATTAGGCAGCTCTACATACAGGGCACTAAGGGTAGCGACATCTACGGCGCCTCGATGAGCGAATATATGTCGCGCTATCCGCAGCCCGACAATATGGTGGCGGCTTTCATCCGCACCTCCCTGGCTATATATCACCCCGGCGATTCGCTCGACTTCGTGGCCGTGGTCTACGACGTGGCCCGCAACAAGCGTTTACTCCTGCGCGACAAGCAGGTGAGCATGATACTCCACAACGCCAACTATCAGCCGATTGATACCCTTGACCTTACTACCGATGCTTACGGCCGCGCCTCGGGTTGCTTCAAGCTCCCGGCCGACGGACTGACCGGCAACTACACGCTCCGACTGGTTACGGCCGAAAAAGATGGGATGTACTGCGGGCAGGCCGACGTCATGGTGAGCGACTACAAGTTGCCCTCCTATGAGGTAAAGGTCGATACGCTGACGGTTGACAGCGCGGACGGGTCGGTTACTATTATCGGCAACGCTATGACATATAGCGGTTTCCCCGTGCAGAACGCCGTTGTGGAAGCTTCACTTGAAGGATTGCAGCGCGGATGGTGGCGACAGGATGCCGTGAAGTATCACACCGATACTCTCACCACCGATGCCGATGGCAATTTCCGTTGGGTGCTTCCGAAGAGCGTGCTTGCGGAGACTCCGTTTATTAACGGCCGCTATCGCGCCGACTTCACCGTTACCTCAGCTTCGGGTGAGAACCGCACCTGCCAAAAGATGTTCACTCTCGCCGATGAGGCTTATATTACAGTGAACAGTGACTGGTTGCGTGCCGCCAAGGATGCTGTCGTTAAAGTAGATTTGCTCGATGCGTTAGGCAATCCCGCGGATGGCGCGCTGAGGTTTAAGTTTACCGACAGCGAGGGACGCGAGTATGTTTTTGACGCACAGTGTCGCGGCGGCGTTGCCAAGCTCGACCTTTCGTCGCTCCGCTCCGCCACCTATTCGCTCGAAGTGACCGCTGACGGGCTTAAGGCCGAACCGTTTGAAACGGATATTATAATATATAATGTGAATGACAGCGCGTGCCCCGTCAGCAAGGGACTGTGGTCGCCGTCACTCAACGTAACGGCCGATGGCTCTTCACGCAAGGCTGAAATAGTATTCGGAGTGGCGTCGGCTACCCCCAATGTGCTTATGACAATATCAGGCGACGAATCGCTTATTGACAGCCGCTGGGTTGAGGCACGCACGGGTATGAACCGCTTGACCGTGACCGTGCCCGACAGCATCGCCGACATGCGTGTGAGACTGGTGTCGATTACCGATTTCCGTTCGTCGGAGCTTATGTTCAACGTTTCGGTTGAGAATCCCGCCGATAAGCTTAATGTCAGGATTGAGCACATGCGCGATAAGCTGACTCCGCTTGCCGGGGAGACCGTAACGGTAAAAGTGACCGACGGTTCGGGCAAAGGTGAAGCTGCTGCCGTGATACTCGATATGTATTCAAAGGCTCTCGACAATCTTGCCGTTCAGTCATGGCGATTCACTCCGGCATCAGTCTATGTGCCTCAGGTTGTCTACGGTAACAGTCTGTCGGGCAGAGCCTATTATAATTTCTCCAATTCTTTCCGCAGTCTCCCCGAAAATACTGTTCTTGCTCCGCAGTTCAATCTGTATGACATGTCGTGGACAGGCAACAACTACCGCATCGTGAGTCAACTTTACGGAGCAGCGGCCGGTGTGCGTATCCGTGGCTCGAGAAGCAACGCTCCGGTTATGTATAAAATGCAAAGTGCGGAGGAAAGTAGTGATGGCATGCTGATGGAAACCGTCGTGACCGCGGGCGCCGATAACGGTGTGGCAGATGAAGTGGCGGCCGATACCGCCGTCCCTGAGCAGCCGAAGCAGGAGGAATACCGACCCGCTGAGGTGCCGCTGGCTTTCTTCGCGCCGATGCTTTCGAGCGATGCCGAGGGCACGTTGACCTATTCGTTCACCGTCCCCAATGCCAATACTACCTGGGTGCTCAACGCTATGGCCTACAACGATGTGCTTGCAACGGCGCTCGATGTCCGCGAAGTCATCGCCTCCAAACCGGTGATGGTCGAGCCCAATCTTCCCCGATTCCTGCGCACCGGCGATGTCGCCGACATTCGCGTTTCGGTTATGAACGCTACCGACAATGCCGCTGCCGTCACCACCCTCTTTGAAGTGACTGACCCCGCCACCGGCAATATCATATCCTCGCAGACCGTCGACTCCGATATCGAGGCCCGCAACTCGGCTACCGTACGATTCCGCATCGACGCTCCCGCCGTTGAGGGTGCGCTGATTGTGACCGTGAAGTCGTCGACCTCCAACTATTCCGACGGCGTGCGCACTCTGCTCCCGGTCCTCTCTTCGTCGCAGCCCGTGATTGACGCGACTACATTCTACCTCGCTCCCGACCAAAAGGAGTTCACGCAGGAAATCCCCGCCTCGGCTCCCGGCTCGAAGGTAACTCTCTCGTTCTGCAAGAACCCGACATGGGAAGTGGTGTCGGCGCTCCCGGGACTCCGTTCCGACGACGCTTCCACTTCGATTGGTGCCTCGGCGCAACTGTTTGCGGCAGCCGTCTCGCGCTACGTGATGTCGCTCAATCCCGCCATCGAACCTGCCCTGAAGGAATGGCTCAATGCCGCAGGCGATGAGGGCGAACTCCTGTCGATGCTCAATCGCAACGACGACCTCAAGCAGCTCGTGCTCGCTTCCACCCCCTGGGTGCAGCAGGCGCAGAGCGATGAGGAACGCATTGCCCGTCTGGCTCTTCTCTTTGACAGCAAGGAAATTGACGGCAGTATCAAGGCGGCTGTGGCCAAGCTTGAGAAACTCAATCGCCCCGGAGGCGGTTGGTCATGGACCGAAAACTACGATGAGCCTTCCTACTGGGCTACAATGCTTATACTCAATAATTTCGCCGAACTCCGTCAGCTCGGTTGCTACCCGTCGCAACTCGATGGCATGGTGAAATCGGCTCTCGGCTACGTCGACAATAATATAGCTAAGGATTACGCCCGCTATCCTGACGCCGACTATTCGTTCTACGCTTATGTGCGCTCCCTCTATCTCGACTTCCCCATGTCGACGGGTGCCCGCAAGGCTTACGACGCAACAGTGCAGCGCACGTTGAAGGACTGGAAGAAGGCCGGCACCGCAGCCAAGGCGGCCGATGCGCTGCTCCTCTACCGCAGCAACTATCCCACGGTGGCTGGTCAGATTCTTGAATCGCTCCGCGAGTATGCTACCTCGACTTCTCAGTCAGGTATGTGGTGGGACTCTGTCGACGCAAGCAACGGTATGTCGCTCACACGCGTTGGTCAGACGGCGTTCATCCTTCAGGCTTTCAATACCGTAGAGCCCGGTTGCGCCGAGATTGACAAGATACGCCAGTGGTTGATTCTCAACAAGATTGTGCAGGACTGGGGCACGTCGGTCGATGCAATGGCCTGCGTGACCGCAATACTGCAATGCGGCTCGTCGTGGATCAACCGTCCCGGCGAGGCTGTGGTAACAATCGACGGCCATAAGGTTGAGGCTGACCGCTTTGACTCGCTTACCGGACAGATTATAGCAGCCGTCCCCGACGCCAAGGGTCAGCTGAAGATTGACCGCACGGCCGACGGTCCCGCATGGGGCGCTCTGGTCGCTCAGTCCACTCAGGTGATGCGCGACGTCAAGGCTCACTCTAACCCCGAACTCTCGGTCAGCAAGGAGTTGTTCGTGCGTGAGGATGCGGGTTGGGCTCCCGCTGACAGGTTCTCGGTAGGTCAGGTTGTCAAAGTGCGCCTCGTCATCAAGGCTGCGCGCGATATGGACTATGTGACTGTGGTCGACAACCGCGCGGCTACGTTCGAACCGGTGGTGCAGACTCCGCGTCCCGTCTACTGCGACGGCATTGTGTTCTATCTCGAAAACCGCGATGCCGCCACCAATCTGTTTATCAACCGTCTCCCCAAGGGACAGTATGTCATTGAATATGAAATGAATGTCAATAACGAGGGCGAGTATTCATCGGGCATAGCCACTATTCAGAGCCAGTATGCTCCGGAGATGACGGCCCACTCAGCCGGTTTGGGATTGACTGTCAATGATTAATGCCGAGTGTCATGCGTAGATTTGATTTCCGTAAGTTACTGATTTCAATTGTCTCTCTTATAGTATTAATGCTACCCCCCGCCGCTCATGCTTCGCGTAAGTATGAGATGCGCGGGGCTTGGCTTGTGACGGCCTACGGTATCGACTGGCCTTCGTGTCAGGGTGTTACCAATCAGGTGGTGAGGCGGCAGCAGCAGGAACTTGACTCGTTGCTGACGCAGCTCCATCGTGCCGGCATCAACGCTGTGTTCTTTCAGGTGCGCCCTATGGCCGATGCGCTCTATGAGTCCTCTTACGAGCCGTGGTCAGGGTATCTGACCGGCAGTCGCGGTTCGGCCGCGAGCTACGACCCGTTGGCGCGGTGTGTGGCTTGTTGCCACGCGTTGGGTATGGAATGTCATGCGTGGGTCAACCCGTTCCGCGTGGGCACCCGTCCGCCGGCCACGCAACTCGACAACCGTATATCACGCCTGTGGATGACCAATAGCGTGGGCAAGTCGAAAATGACTATTTTCAACCCGGGTCTTGAGGATACACGCGCGCATCTTTGCAACGTGTGCCGCGAGATTGCCGAGAAATATGATATTGACGGTATTGTTTTCGACGACTATTTCTACAACCCGGAGTTTATCCCCGAGGACCGCTCGGCTGCCGACTGGAAGCACTATGTCGAGGCCGCTGCGGAGGGTATGTCGATGGCCGACTGGCGCCGTGAGAATATCAACCGCGCCATCTCCGATGTCTACGCCACTCTCAGCACCGTGAAGGATGGCAAGATACGTTTCGGCGTTTCGCCGCAGGGTATCGGCGGCGCCAACGGTGTGTATGCCGACGAGGGTGTGCCGTTGCTCACCTCCTACGGCGTCATCACGGGCGACAGCCAGTATGCCAAGATTTATTCCGATCCGGTGCGCTGGCTCCGCGACGGCCTTGTCGATTACATCTCGCCGCAAATCTACTGGACTACCGACAATCCCCGCCACCCCTACGGCGGACTGTCGCAGTGGTGGAACGATGTGGCCGAAATGTATGGGCGCCACTGTTTCCCGAGCCAGACGATGGCCGCTTTCGATAAGGATAACTCTCCGAAGCAGTGGAAGGAAACGCTTCGACAGATCGAACTCAACCGCGAGTATTCCTTTAACTATGCTCCCGGCACGGTGCTGTATTCCTCGCGTTTCATTGTTGGAAAACCGGGCGCCAAGCGTTTCGGCGATGAGTTGCGCAGGGAGTCATTCAGTGTGCCTGCGCTCGTGCCGCCGATGCGGTGGAAGGAACACGTGCATCAGCTCGATGTTACGGGGTTGACTCTCTCCGGTTCGGGATTGCTGAAATGGGATGCCGTCGGTGATGCTCGCTACGTTGTCTATGCCATCCCGTATGGAGTGAGCGACGAGGAGATGTTCAACACCGATTGCGACGGTATCGCCCCTGAGTATATTATTGCTGTCACCTACGATGCGTTCTATACGCTGCCGGTCAAATACCGTAAGAACCATCGTATCGCCGTCAGTCCCTATGATCGTTATGGCGTTGAGTGGCAACCTGTGTTTCTTGATTAATATGCAGTTTTACAATGAATTGTGACGAAAAATATATGCGACGTGCCATTCAGTTGGCCAAGTCATCAATGGAGGATACCCACCCCAATCCCAATGTCGGAGCGGTAATAGTGGCCGACGGCAGGATAATAGGGGAGGGGTACCATCGACGTTGCGGTCAGCCTCACGCCGAGGTCAATGCCGTTAATTCCGTATCGGCGGCCGACCGTCATTTGCTCCGCGAGGCTACAATCTACGTGACGCTCGAACCCTGCTCGCATTACGGCAAGACGCCCCCTTGCTCCAAACTCATCATCGACAGCGGTATTCCTCGTGTGGTTATCGCGTGCGGTGACCCGTTTGAAAAAGTGCGTGGTCGCGGTGTCGCCATGCTGCGTGCCGCCGGGGTTGAGGTGGTTGAGGGCGTACTGGAAGAGGAAGCGTGGGCGCTCAATCCGCGATTCTTTACCGCCCACACGCTCGGTCGCCCCTACATCACGCTCAAATGGGCACAAAGTGCCGACGGCTACATGGATGCCCGCCGCGATACCCCCGACGCCACGCCGTTTCAGTTCTCCACCCCGCTCGATGCAACGATGGTCCACCGTCAGCGCGCGCTCCACGATGCCATCTTGACCACAGCTTCCACCCTCCTCGCCGACAATCCCCGTCTCGACGTCCGCAATTGGGACGGCCCCGCCCCCACAATAGCAATCATTGACCGCAAAGGCCTAATCGACGCCGCCACCGCCACCCGTCTCCGCCTCTTCACCAACCCCACCCGCCGCATCCTCCTCTTCACCCCGCAAAATGGTTTGTCGAAGGTGATCCCCCCCGCAGCCCCAACCGCCTCCACCCCGCAAAGCGGTTTGTCGGAGGTGAAAAATCCCGCATCATCAATCTTCACCCCGCCAAGCGGTTTGTCGGAGGTGATTCCCATAACCCCCGCAACCGGCCTCCCGGAAATAATGTCCATCCTCTACTCCAAAGGCATAACCTCCCTCCTGACCGAATGCGGCCCCCGCATGCTCCGCGCCCTCATTGACGCCAACCTCTACGACGCCGTCCGCGTGTTCACCTCCCCGGCCCCACTCGGCCCCGACCGCGGCGCCTCTCCCGCCCCCGCCATCCCCGCCTCGGCCACAATCACCTCCCACCAATAAAATAAAAATAAAAGAAAGCGGGGCAGTCATCAACCCCCAATGACCGCCCCGCTTTATTTATATTATATATGTTATATGATTTATATATCTTATATATCTTATATATCTTATATAATAATGCCCCCCTTACTCCTTCAATCTTATCACACGAATACCTGCAAGTCGGTTCTTGGTGAGATACTGCTCAAGCGGAGTGGTATCAAGTATCACTTTTCCCGCCTTCGATGAGGCATGCAGCAGGTACGGCACCTTCTTCTCGTCGATAAAGAGAATACCCATGTGCGAAACGTCGAGACCTTTCTTGGTCGTGCACAGCGCGACAATGTCCCCCGTGCGCAGGAAATTTTTTGCAGCGTTGCCCACGCGTTGCGTCTTGATGATAGGGTAGCGGTGGTTGCGGTAGCCCGATTCTGCCTCTTTAATCCCGGCAAAATTGGCCGAATCGGCCAGCGCGGGATAAAGATTGCGGTTCGCGCTCATGAAATTAAGCGACTTCACCTCGTAAGTAGCGAGGTCACATCGGTTGGTCACCTCCTCCAGGTTGCCGCGATGGGCATTGTCAACAATCCAATCACTTATATAATGTAAGCGCGACGGGTAACCTTTCACCTCGCCGTTGCGATAGCGCATGCGTTGGAGATTGTAAACGAAATCGCGCCACGACGTGCGATGTTCGCCCCCGGTCAGTGCCAATGCGGCCACATAATCAATAAGAGTAGTGCAATCAACCTCGTCAATATTTACGGTCAGCACCTCGTCACTCCCATTCAACCCACCATTTTTCTCCGTAAGCTTAATATTTTTCCCGGTAAGTTCATCGTTTTTTTCATTCGTCTCACCATTTTTTACGGTAACGCCATCAAATTTTTTAGCAGGCTCACCATTTTTTTTAGTAGAGGTCTCATTAATTCCGGAAATATTTTCAGCCCCTCCCGAAGAATTTTCATTTTTTGAATTTGACTCGAGGGTGCCCGCAACGTAGGGAATATCGATAAAGTGCTGTGCCACAGCGGCTACACGCTCCTGCGGGTCGTTGATTGCTGCTGAAATAGCGAGTAACTCGTTGATTTTCAACGTGTCGGCGCTTTCGTTGTGCCATCTGATACTCTGCGCATTCCCCACCGACCCGACCAATGCAGATATATATATAATGGCGTGACCTATCTTCATAATAGTTTTTATTGAGTTTTTATACGATTTTTTGACCTCCTCAAAGTTACTAAATATCCTTGAATAATCGTTCATCTCAATTATAATATCAAAACGGTGCGCTAAAAAGTGACAAAAGTCGAAAAATTTTTTATGGGCTCAACATGATGTCACACAGCGCATTGCGTCTAAAACGTGGCGAAAGTAACAAAAAAATCATGAAAAAAAGTTTATGAAAAATTTGGTGGGAAAGAAAAAA
>JAAVEW010000010.1 GCA_014801075.1 Barnesiella sp.
ATGAAAGTTACTTTCGCCTCGGTCGCTTTTTGGCGTATTTGTCCGTCGGTTTCAGTCGTTATGGAACCCCATAACTCCTTCAACCACCGAACAAATGCACTCAAAAATCGACCGCCGAGGTTTTAACAAATATTGGGGAACGGGGGCTTAGACCCCGTTCCACGATATTTAACTGCACCCCAAAAGTTNGNNNCNAACTTTTGGGGTGCAGTTGTGTTGAGGTGCTGTTCTTTTGANTTATTGNGTCGCTCCGCGGTTGTTGCGGGGNTGATGGTCGAGGATTTCGTTGCGCAGGAATGTGCGGTCGAGATGCAGGTAGACCTCGGTGGTGGATATTGATTCATGGCCGAGCATCTGCTGTATNGCCCTGAGGTTGGCGCCCCCTTCAAGGAGGTGGGTGGCAAAGGAGTGACGCATCGTGTGGGGCGAAATCTCTTTGCTTATGCCTGCCGCTTCGGCCAGGCGGCTNACTATATAATATACCATCATGCGTGTGAGTCGGGCGCCNCGACGGCTCACAAACAGTATGTTGTTTTCGCCGGGACGCANCTGTATGTCGGCGCGCATCGTCATGTAGTCGTTGATGGCGTCGATNGTGGCGGGGGCCATAGGNACAAGCCGCTCCTTNTCGCCCTTGCCGCGCACTATGACATANTGCTCGTCGGCATAAATACGTGATATTTCAAGGTTTACAAGTTCCGACACNCGGAGTCCGCAGCCGTAGAGCGTCTCNATGATGGCNCGGTTGCGCACGCCNTCAAATTTCGACATGTCAATGGCGTCAATCATGGCGTCAATCTCCTCGATAGAGAGCACGTCGGGCAGTTTGCGCCCCACCCGCGGCCCTTCAAAAAGCAANGTGGGGTCAACGTCGACATATTCCTCGCGCACCAGCCAGCGNAAGAATGACTTGATACCCGAAATGATGCGGGCGAGAGTACGTATGGCTATGCCGAGGTCGTGGCACTCGGCGGCAAATTGCTGCAGATTGTCAAGAGTGATCTTGTCGACCGTAATCCCTTCGCCGCTACAGTAATTGAGCAGCTTGCGTACATCTTCGAGGTAGGCGTCGACCGTGTTGGGCGACATGCCACGCTCAAGACTCAGGTGGGTGTTGAAGAGTGAAAGCAGGTCGGGGGCTGATGGTAGAGAGCGCTTCAAGGTGGATAGGGCGACGCTGTAGGTGCAGCGGTTAATGTGTTAGTAATNTGATGGTTAAGCAGGANTCGAACNGCNGTGTCAGCGGAATACTATGCGATAGGACTGTCGCGGCAGGTGAGGGTAGGGGCANAGGATACCNGTGTGCAGGTCGGTGAAGTCCATNCCTCGGNTGTGGCGTGATGNAATGCGTTGCCACAGGTCGCGGGTCTCACCCTTGTCTATNCCTGATATGAAGTAGAACGTGGGAGTCTCGGCGGCTGTGTNGTCGGCTNTGATGATGCGCGGNTNNCGACTGCCTGCNGCCATCTCGATGACCTGCCGCGCGGTGTCGTCAGCCTCNGGATAGAGNGCAATAGTGTCGGGCTGCAGACGGCTCA
This sequence comes from Barnesiella sp., assembly GCA_014801075.1. GTDB lineage: Bacteria > Bacteroidota > Bacteroidia > Bacteroidales > Muribaculaceae > JAGBWK01. Next base: position 1,539 of record JAAVEW010000010.1, read on the forward strand.
CACAGCGCCACAGCAAAGCCATGCGNCGGTAATCCTTGCCNGCNACGGCACGCANCNGCTCCTCGCAGTCGCCTGCACCCTTTGCNGCAAGTGTCTCGGTGACAAATGCNTAGGCAAAGGGTGAGTGAATGCCGAAGCCGCGCGAGCGCCAGCGGCGCCGGGGCCACGTGATTATGCTGCGGAGTGAGGTCATTCCTTATCCTCCTTGNTGGCGTTNCATCCTGCGATACCGAATGCTGCGGCGGCAATCACCAGCAAGTAGATGATGATGATGGCNACGGTAGCGACGGTTACGGTGGAGTGGACCGTCGAGGGGTCGAAGGTCATTACTATCTCATGTTCGCCGGCGGGTATTACCATGGCGCGGAGCACGTAGTTGACGCGGGCTATCTCGGCGGGTTTNNCGTCGATGGTAGCCTCCCATCCCCACGGGAAGTAGATTTCGGAGAATACCGCCACGCGGTCNGTAGCTGCTGATGACTTGTAGGTCAGACGNTTGGGAGCGTAGGAGGTTTCCNCGATNCGGTCGGAGGGGTTNCCGGCTGCCGCTTTGCCCAGAATGGCTTCCATCGACTTGTCGGCCACGGCNTCGNTTTGGGGCGCGAGGGTNTCGAGGGCGTGNAGNTCGGCNTTGGCGTTGTCGACGTAGCGGATATTGTCGATGAACCATGCGTTGCCCAGCGCNCCGGGGTTGGGATATACCTGGTTGTGGTCCACGATGTAGCGGGTGTTGAGCATGTTGAGCACAGGCTCTGTGCCTATGAGGCCGGAGTTGATGAGGTCGTTGTAGCGACCGAGTTTGGCNGCGTGGTAGCCNCCAATCATCTTGTGGAAGTAGGAGGGAGCGGCCTGACCGAAGCGGTCGAAGTCGGCCACGCGGTAGTTGGGGTCTTTGTCGCGGAGTATCTCGANGTCGGCNGCNGTAGGCTCGATTGCAGCNTCGGAGGCTGTAAGTTCCGGCACNAAGAAACTNTCGTGGCTGATATATCGCTTGTTGACGCTATAAAGGTCAATCAATACCAGCAAGCCGATAGCACCAACCGAAACGGCTGTGCTGAACTTCTTGTTTTTCAACAGATTGAANCGCCATANTGCNACTGCNCCGAAACCGAGGATGAGGTAGATGAGCGAGCGCANGCANTCTTTTCTTACCATAGAGAGGTGAAGCTCCTCNACGGCTTGTTTCACCTTGGGATTNTCAAANGANGCCTGNTTTATCACTTCGTCGGGATAGCCCTGATAATAAAGTTGTTGTCCTATCATCTGCGAGTTCATCATCTCGCTCTGCTCGTTGAATCCNNNNCCGAAGAGCGACGGATTGAGAGCACCGAGCAGGCACACNANNCCTACGATGCCGAAGCCTGCCACGATGGCTTTGTCGCTGCGGGTNGANAGGAATTTNGCATCTTTCNGTGCTGTGGNCGANGGCGCTNCGAGGCGNCCCGACNGNNNGTTNTAGAGACGGTAAAGGCCGACNGCGGCNAGCACGGGAATAATGAACTCNGCNACNACGAGAATGCTCTCNACGGTGCGGAACTTGCTGTACATNGGCACGTAGTCGATAAACAAATCGGTGAACCACTGACAGTTGCGTCCCCACGACAGCATCACTGTNACGAGGAGTACGAAGAGCANACCCCATTTNACCGGTCCGCGGACTATGATACAGCCTATGATGAAGANAGCGAAGATAATNACGCCGACATACACCGGACCGTTAGTCATCTCCGGTTCGCCGAAATACTGNGTGGAGTAGTGGAGATAGAGGTCAACNAAGGGGTCGTCGGAATANTTNTCGGCACCGTCNATGTCGGAGAGCGACATGGGAGCGAGACCGCCGCCTTCGGGGCGTACCGATGCGCCACCCTTCACGTTGGGGATGAAGAGCGAGAATGTCTCGCTGCGGCCGTAGGAGTATTGNGTGATGTAGGAACGCATNTCGGCGTCGGCCTCGGCGGGGTTGTTGTTGTCGACCTCNCTCTGTTCGCGCTGCGTTTCCTTNGCATATTTCGATGTGTGGTAGAGCGAGGGGAGGTTGGCACAGATGGCAAGAGCGGCTGCCGCGGCGAGTACGCCGGTGGCTATACCCCAGCGTTTCAGCTCCTTACTGCGGAGTGCCATCACGAAGTATGCTATGACGAGCACCACGATGAGGAAGCCGAAGTAGTAGGACATCTGTATGTGGTTGGCATTTAGCTGCATCATGGCGAAGAAGGCCGCCATGGCTGCACCGGCGAGGTAGCGTCCGCGGTAGGCGAGCACTATGCCGCCGATTGTCGGGGGAATNTAGGCCAGCGTGACGAATTTCCATATATGTCCCGCTCCTATTATAATAATGAAGTAGGTGGAGAATCCCCATGCGATGGCTCCGATAAGACCGTACTCCCAGCGCACGCGAAGCGCCATCATCAGTATCATGAACCCTACCATCATCATGAAGAGCAGATTGGAGGGGGANGGGAGACCGAGGCCGTAGACCTTGGTGAACCATGCGAAGAGNGAGTTGGAGGGGTAGGTAGGCGCTATCTGGAACGCGGGCATGCCGGAGAAGAGCGAGTTGGTCCAGAAACTCTGTTNGCCCGTCTGCTCGGTAAAATCTTTAAGTTCCTGACCGTTGGCCATGCCCTGCAACATGTCGTGCTGGCGCAGGTCGTTACCCTCGAAATTGTCGGGGTAGAAGAACGCGATGGATATGACGGCCATAATGATGACCGAGAAAATGAAGCCGCGGGTCTGCCGGTCCTTGACGAACCGCATGAAACCCTCCTTGAAATCGGGCAAAGAAATACGCATAATAAATAGGTATAGTTTGTAGAAAGCTGTATTAATCTTAAAAAGCTGTATTGATCTTAAACTTTCGTCATATCACAGTGTAGTCTCCATGTATATAACTTCTGCAAAGTTAAGAAAATAACTTGACAGATACTCACCCNCNNCCNGATTTTCGACACATACCCGTCAGCGAGTCTACGTTTTGTTNTGTTCNANCCCGATTGTCGTCCCCCAATGACAGCCCCACAAATCACCTCGGAATGACAAGAGACCGGCGGAGCACTTTTTTTCTGCACCGGAGGTGATAGGGTAGGGGAGTGGTTGGACTCGGTGTCAGTAGGTCGGTTGGGGTTGNGGCGGGGGATGGAATTTTGGGNGGGGGTGGATTTTCTTATTGCATTAGTCGTGGAGATTGGTTATATTTGTAGGTTATTTTTAAAGCATTTTACACGATGAGTAAGTGCTGAGATTTTTATNCACTTGCTATCGGTTAAATTTGAACACTTACATATGATTGAAGTATTGTCACAGAATGTTGAGAAGCCGGCTCTCGACTGGGAGAAGGTGGAGCAATGGATTGTTGAGGTAGCTCGNCGNCACGGTCGCCGCACCGGTGCGCTGACCTATATCTTTTGCGATGATGAGCGCATTCTNGAAGTGAACCGCCAATTTCTCAATCACGANTACTACACNGACATTATCACGTTTGATGACACTACGGGCAAGTTGATACGCGGCGATATGTTCATATCGCTCGACACCATCGCTACCAACGCCGAGTCGGTCGGAGCGAAATATGACGACGANCTGATGCGCGTGATAATCCANGGCGTGCTNCATCTCTGCGGCATCAACGACAAAGGNCCGGGCGAACGCGAAATCATGGAGGCTCATGAAAATGATGCTCTCGCTCTNTGGAAATCCGATTTCTGAGTGGNAAATTTCCTTACAACTGCCCGTGAGAACGCAAATATCGCAGGGAAATCGCGTTAAAATCGCTTTAAATATTATTTAAAATATTGANTATCAAATAAATATAGTAAAAATTCGTTGTACGNATTTTTTGAAGAACTATAAAATAAGAGATGAAATATCAATTTGATGTCATAGTAGTGGGTGCAGGCCACGCCGGGTGCGAGGCCGCGCATGCGTCGGCTCAGATNGGCGCTGAAACGCTGCTCGTGACTATCGACATGAACAAAATTGCGCAGATGAGCTGCAATCCTGCCGTTGGTGGTATAGCCAAAGGGCAGATAGTCAGGGANATAGATGCGCTTGGTGGCATGATGGGCGTAGTTACGGACCGTTCGGCCATACAGTTTCGCATGCTNAACCGCTCGAAAGGNCCNGCAATGTGGAGTCCCCGNTCNCAGTGNGACCGCATGAAGTTCTCNGCNGAGTGGCGTCACATACTTGAAAACACTCCTCACTTGTCGATGTGGCAGGACGACGTGGTCGACGTCATAGTCGAAGAGGGGAGAGTCAAGGGAGTTGTTACCGCGATGGGCGTGAAGTTCTACGCCAAGAGCGTTGTCCTCACCAACGGTACATTTCTCAACGGACTCATGCACATAGGNCGCACNCAGATACGCGGCGGCCGAGTGTCGGANCCCGCNTCGACCGGACTTACNGAGNCGCTGCGCAAACTCGGATTCGCNACCGACAGAATGAAAACCGGNACGCCGGTGCGCATCGACGGACGCTCCGTTGACTTCACGCTGACAACGCCGCAGGATGGNGACGACGCGCTGACCGAAGGGGGAGACTTCCACAAATTCTCCTACCTCCCCGANGTGCATCGCACGCTTGAGCAGCGCCANTGTTTCACCGTCTACACCTCCGAGNCCACCCATGAAGTGNTGCGTCGCGGNCTGCCNGATTCGCCGCTTTTCAACGGTCAGATACANAGTATCGGNCCGCGCTACTGCCCGTCGATTGAAACNAAAATTGTAACCTTCGCCGACAAGNCCGANCACCAGCTTTTCCTCGANCCGGAAGGGGAGGACACGCAGGAATACTATCTCAACGGNTTCTCATCGTCGCTCCCCATCGACATACAGATAGAGGCATTGCANACCATTCCGGCGTTTCGNGACGTGCAGATTTATCGTCCCGGTTACGCTATCGAATATGACTTCTTNGACCCCACGCAGCTGCGCCACACACTCGAGACCAAACTCGTTGGCGGACTCTATTTCGCCGGACAGATTAACGGTACTACNGGCTACGANGAAGCNGCAGGGCAGGGNCTCATCGCAGGAGCTAATGCCGCGCTNTCAGCCCTNGGCCGCGAACCCCTGACACTGGGTCGCGACGANGCATATATCGGTGTACTCATCGACGACCTCGTCACCAAAGGCGTTGACGAACCGTACCGCATGTTCACCTCCCGCGCCGAGTACCGCATACTCCTGCGACAGGACGACGCCGATGCGCGCCTGACGCCTCGNGGACGCGAAGCCGGACTCGTTGACGACCGCCGCTANGANGCCTATCTCGACAAGATGCGNCGCCGCGACATGCTTCTCGACTTCATCAACAACTTCTCCGTGAAGCCCGCTCTCATCAACGATTACCTCGTAGAGATAGGGGAGACCCCCATGCAGCAGGGCACTAAACTGACGCAGTTGCTNCTCCGTCCCGCNCTCAATATCCATANCCTCGCNAAGGGTATNAAACNNCTTGCCGACTTCATCGAATCGCTCGGCAANGACCGCATNGAGGAGATAATCGAGGCTGTAGAAATCATGGTGAAATATCAGGGCTACCTGCAGCGCGAACGACAGCTNGCCGACAAAGCGCAGCGCCTNGAAGGACTCACNCTCGGCGATAAGTTTGACTACGAATCGCTCACCTCGCTGTCGACTGAAGCACGCCAGAAACTCACCCGCATACGCCCCCGCACCGTCGGTCAGGCATCGCGTATCCCCGGNGTNTCGCCCGCCGATATCAACATACTCCTGTTGCTCCTNGGACGATAGCCGTGAAAATTGTTTCACGTGGAACAAAACAAACGTAATTATTGCTTTTACAACAACATAAACTCAACAACATACTTTAAACAGACATGGAATACATCAAACGACACATCCGNGACGTCCAGGATTTCCCTCAGAAGGGCGTGCTTTTCAAAGACCTCACAACCGCGTTCAAGGACCCCCGNGCGCTNCANATCATCGGCTGGGACCTNGCCCAGCTCTACCGTGATAAAGGTGTTACCAAAGTGGTAGGNATCGAGTCACGCGGTTTCATCGGCGGTTCTATCCTCGCTTTTGAAATTGGCGCAGGNTTCGTGCCCGTGCGCAAGCCCGGNAAACTCCCCGCCGACACCCTTCAGGCTTCTTACGACAAGGAATATGGCAAGGATGTAATCGAGATACACCGCGACGCCATCACCCCCGACGACATCGTNGTGNTNCATGACGACGTGCTCGCTACCGGCGGCACAATGCGCGCTGCCTACGACCTCGTGAAGAGCATGAACCCCAAGAAGGTCTACGTCAACTTCATCATCGAACTCACNGCTCTCGGTGGCCGCGANAAACTGCCCGCNGACGCCGAAGTGACCTCGCTTATCAAATATTGATATACGACCGCNCGTGCCCGCTGAGGCACGGNAAAAATAATACAGGGCGTTGCCACGGCTCACAATATTATGAGCGTGGCAACGTTTTTTTATAGTTGGAGAGTTGTAATGCCGCACCGTGATTCNTGCGGGAAAACACANTGCTCCNNGCAGCAATTTTCAACAGATAAGTAGATGTTGAAAATTAGTATAAATAACACCTTATGATATTATAAAATAATTTACAACTTCTACTTATATTACCTGAAACCGATATGGCAAAGCACGACAAAAGCGAAGCGCTCAAGGAGAAAATTTCCTTCCTGCCGACATCGCCCGGCGTCTACACCTACTACGACGCCGAGGGNACCGTCATATACGTAGGCAAAGCCAAGAACCTCAAGCGNCGCGTATCNTCATACTTCAACCGCACCCACGACTCGTTGCGCACCAACCTGCTTGTGCGCGCCATCGCCGACATGTCATANATCGTGGTGCCCACCGAGCAGGACGCNCTCAACCTCGAGAACTCCATGATAAAGGANTTCAAGCCCCGNTACAACGTGCTGCTGAAAGATGATAAATCCTACCCCTGGATNTGCGTCACCAAGGAGCTGTATCCGCGTGTGTTCATGACCCGCCACCGNGTGAAGGACGGTTCGAAATACTACGGTCCGTACACCGAGCCGGGGGCAGCGCGCGCCGTGCTCTCGCTCATNAGCCAGCTCTATCCGNTGCGCACCTGCCGNCATCAGATTACCCCCGAATATATCGACCGCGGCAAGGGACGACTGTGNCTCGAATACCACCTCAAACGCTGTCAGGGATGCTGCAAAGGACTCGTGTCGCCCGAAATCTACGCNCNGTATATCGAGAACGTGAAGCAGATACTCAACGGCGAGACGCGCGAACTTATGGACTATCTCAAAAGCCGCATGATGGCCTGTGCCGAGGAGTTGAAGTTTGAGGAAGCGCANCAGCTTAANGAGCAGTATCAGCTTGTGGAACGNTACCGCGCGAAGAGTGTCATCATATCGCAGGTACTCGACGATATCGACGTGTTTGGCGTCGACGACGACGAGCGCAACGTCTATGTCAACTATATGCACCTGCGCCGCGGAGCCGTNGTGCGCAGCGTCACNNTGCGCTANACCCGCCGCCTCGACGAGACCATTCCCGAGATTCTTGCCTACGCCATGAACGAGATAAGCCAACGCGTGGGCGCGGTGTATGACGAGGTGGTNGTGCCTGAAATTCCTGATGTGGAGTTTGAGGGCGTGACCTTCACGATACCGCAGCGCGGCGACCGTGCTAAACTGCTCGACGTGTCGACCCGCAACGCCCGTCAGGCCAAAATCGACTATCTNAANCACCTCGAAAAGGTTGATCCCGAGCAGCGCGTCGACCGACTTATGGAGCGCATGAAAGCNGATTTCCGGCTTAAGGAACAGCCCCGCCATATCGAGTGCTTCGATAACTCCAATATACAAGGCACGAACCCCGTCGCNTCGTGCGTGGTGTTCAAGAACGGCAAACCATCCAAGAAGGATTACCGCCATTTCAATATCAAAACAGTGGAAGGNCCTGACGATTTCGCCTCGATGAAAGAGGTGCTGACACGNCGCTACACGCGCCTTATGACCGAGGGCGAACCGCTCCCGCAGCTCATCGTGGTCGATGGCGGCAAGGGGCAGTTATCNTCGGCTGTCGAAGCGTTGGAGGAGATAGGACTGCGCGGCACCATAGCCGTGGTNGGTATTGCAAAACGACTGGAGGAAATCTATTTNCCNGGTGACTCCGTGCCGTTGTATATCGACAAGAACTCCGAGTCGCTGCGCGTGGTGCAGCATCTGCGCGACGAGGCNCACCGTTTCGGTATCACCCACCATCGCAACCGCCGTTCAAAGACGCAGACGGTAAGTGTGCTCGACTCCATACCCGGCGTCGGTGAAGCTACGCGCACCACCTTGCTNAAGCATTTCCGCAGCGTGAAGAAAATCTCCGAGGCCACAGAGGATGCACTCGCCGAAGTNGTAGGCAAAGCNAAAGCCCGCAGCATCCGCGACTTCTTCACNTCGCANCCNGCCGTCGATACNCAGGATTGACGGGAGGGTGTAAAATTTTCAACTTCTAATTATCCACANACAATCGCTATGATTGCTGTGAGAGCGGGANGGTGTCGATGTTGATNGTAAGCACCGTGTTNATGATGGTGCCGTCAAACACTATCTTTTCCGTTTCNGAGACTATTGCCTCNCCCTTGAATGCNATGCCGCTATTGTCGGGAAGCGTNGTCAGTTCCACGCCGGCNATCGACACGCTGTCGTGACCGGGGATGAGCGCATTGAGAGTGAAAGAGCCGATTTTATTGTCGGGAGTGTANAACACCACCTCGCCATCCTTCTCCGTGATGCGNACACCGTTGAGCGTTGCCACGAGAGTNTTGTCGTCGCCTATGTTGTAAGTNTAGGTATGTCCGTTGAAAGTAAGCACGGGTTCATCNTCCTTGCAGGCCCAAAAAAGAAAAATGCACATTAAATTGAGCAATAAGCCGAAACGTTTCATAATCTGATTTTTTTGATGTAGTCAATCGTAATAGTTGCGTAAATGGTAACAACGTTGAAAGTCAAATAGTTCANNNNTGNNTNTTAACATTTATTAACTTNGAGATTGCAATATTTCATTTTTCACGCCCCTCTGGACGTCAAAATTTCATTCTCCGCGCGCCACTCCCCTACCCTATGGGGGAGGGCGGTGAAAAATTGTCGTCGGAGCCGGTGGCGCGTTGCTATGCGTCGGACCAATGTCCAAATTTAACTTTTATTGTTAAACTATTCTGAGCGGTATGTGTCATAATTTATGTATTTTTGCAGATAAGTAGAAGTTGACAAAAAAATTCCCATATACACCGCAATGTTAAAGAAACCACTGATAGGTCTTACCCTCGAACAGCTCCGCGACGTGACGGAAGCGGTAGGGCTGCGTCCGTTTGCCGCGAAGCAGATAGCATCGTGGCTCTACGTGAAGCGGGCCACGACCATCGACATGATGACCGACTTGCCCAAGGCGGCGCGCGAACGCCTCAACGCCGAGTATTGTGTTGGCTTGACCGCGCCCAAGGATGCAGCCGTGTCGGTTGACGGCACCGTGAAGTATCTGTTTGACGGAGTAGGCGGCCGCGACATCGAGTCGGTCTACATCCCCGACCGCGACCGTGCCACCCTCTGCGTGTCGTCGCAGGCAGGGTGCAAGATGAACTGCTCGTTCTGCATGACGGGTCGCCAGGGATTCAACGGCAACCTCACCGCCAACGCCATCATCAACCAGGTGCTCTCCATCCCCGAGTCGCGCACGCTGACCAACCTCGTGTTCATGGGCATGGGCGAACCGCTCGACAACCTGCAGCCCGTGCTTGCCGCCATCGAGATACTGACCGCGCCCTGGGGCCTCGCTTGGAGTCCGAAGCGCATCACCGTAAGCTCCATCGGCAAACTAAAAGAGCTGCGCACGCTGCTCGACACCACCAAGGTGCATATCGCCATCTCGCTCCACAACCCGTTCCCCGCCGAGCGTGCCGGTATCATGCCCGTTGAGAAAGCCTACCCCGTGCGCGATGTCATAGCGCTCCTGTCGGGCTACGATTTCAGCCATCAGCGACGCCTCTCGTTCGAGTACATTATGTGGAACGGAGTCAACGACAGCCTCCACTACGCCGAGGCCCTGGTGCGCCTCATAGGTCGTCTCGACTGCCGCGTGAACCTGATTCGTTTCCACGCCATCCCCGGTTCCGACCTGCACCCCTCCACCACGCGCAACATGGAGCAATTCCGCGACTACCTCAACGACCACGGCATCACGGCCACAATCCGTGCATCGCGCGGCGAGGATATAATGGCAGCCTGCGGCATGCTCGCCGGCAAAGCCCGCGAACAGCAGGCCGAATAACGCCCCGAAAAGTAACCTGACAACTAACGATTAACACCCGAATAATTATGAAAAAGGTAACGATATTGCTGGCCATGATTATGGTGGCCCTGCTTCCGGCCCTGGCCGAGGATAAAGCGCCCGTGGCCAATTTCACAAAGACCTCCCACGACTTCGGTTCCATCCCCGAGGAGGAAGGCGCAGTGACCTGCACCTTCCCCGTGGTCAACGACGGCGACGCTCCGCTCGTCATCATCTCGGCCTCGGCACAGTGTGGCTGCACACGCCCCTCATTCCCCCAGAAACCTATCGCACCCGGCAAGTCGGGCGAGATAAAAGTGACCTACAACCCCCAGGGTCGCCCCGGCGAATTTATCAAGGAGGTAAAGGTAAAGACCAACGATAAGAAGCACCGCACCGTCAAACTCAAAATCTCGGGCGTCGTACTCCCTTACCGCAGATAATCACTGACAGCATCAGATAATCACTGACAGCATCATGAAAAAAATGACACTCCTTGCCGGCGCACTGCTCGCCGTGGCCGCAACGGCCGGCGCTGAGGCGCGCATACAGTGGGTCGATCCCGTGTGTGACTTCGGCGCTATCGCCGAGGCCGACGGTGTGGCCGAGCATCAGCTGCAGTTTGTCAACACCGGCGATGTTCCCGTCAGCGTCACCGGCGTGCGCACCTCGTGCGGCTGCACCACGGCCAGTGTGCCCCTCGACCCGGTCAATCCGGGCGACACGGCCACCATCATAGTGCAGTACGACCCCACGAGCCGCCCCGGCAAGTTTGAAAAGAAAGTCACCGTGACATTCTCCGACGACGTGCCCCGCGCCTCGCTGCGCGTGTGCGGCGTTGTAATCGGCACCGCCAAGACCCTCCAGACACGCTATCCCGTCGATGCCGGCGAGATGCGTCTCCACGCTTCGCTTGTGCCTTTCGGCGATGTCAAGAAGGGTAGCGCCAAGAGCGACTTCCTCGAAGTGTACAACGCCTCTCATGATACTATAACCCCGGTGTGGAGCTCGCTCCCCGACTATGTCACCGTAGCCCCCGCCGAGACGAGTGTGCCCCCCGGCCAGCAGGCTGTCTACAACCTGATGTTCTCAGGCTACCGCTGCCCGCTCTACGGTCTGGTCACCGACAGCGCCTATATAGCGGCATCGCCCGGCGCCAAGCCCGTGCGTATCGACCTTGTGGGCGTAGTTACCGAGGACTTCTCGCAGCTCAAGCCCGACGACCTCGACAAAGCCCCCGTGGCCGCACTGAGCGACGACCGCATCGACTTCGGCACGTTCGACCCCAAGTCGACGCTGACACGCACCTTCACCATCACCAACAAGGGTAAGAACCCGTTGCTCGTGCGCCGTGTCTACACCGTTGACAAGGGCATCGAAGTGAGTGTCGACAAGGATAAAATCAAGAAGGGCGCCCACGCCACGGTGACGGTGAAAGTCGACCCCTCGGCCCTCGATTCCGGCATCCTCAACGGCCGCGTCACCGTAATCACCAACGACCCCGAGCGCTCCAACATCACTGTGCGCGCCGTAGGACTTCCCTCCGATTTCTGACCTACCGGGGCGCACACCGCTCCGCACATCGTATGAAACAATAGGCTACGGCCTGATACATAACCCGTTAACAACAGTTTTTACAAATGGACCATCCTGAAAACGATGAAAAATATACCGGACTCACAGTCAACTCCGGCGTAGCGCAACCGCCGTCGGTCAATCCCTATCTGCGTCGCCACCGACGCAAGCCTATCCCCACGGCTGCCGAGATGGTCGACGGTATCCTCAAGGGTGACATCACCATGCTGTCACGCGCCGTGACCCTCGTGGAGAGCATTCAGCCCGACCACTACGCGCTGGCCCAGGAGGTGATTGAGAAATGTCTCCCTTACTCCGGCAATTCGCGCCGCATCGGTATTACCGGTGTGCCCGGCGCGGGTAAGAGTACGTCGATTGATGTGTTCGGACTCCACGTGCTCCGTCAGGGTGGCAAACTCGCGGTGCTCGCCATCGACCCGTCGAGCGAACGTACCCGCGGCTCTATTCTCGGCGACAAGACCCGCATGGAAAAACTGTCGCAACACCCCGGCGCTTTCATTCGCCCTTCCCCCTCGGCGGGTTCGCTTGGCGGCGTTGCGCGCAAGACGCGTGAAACCATTGTCCTCTGTGAAGCAGCGGGTTACGACAATATTTTCGTCGAGACAGTAGGTGTGGGCCAGAGCGAGACCGCAGTACACTCTATGGTCGATTTCTTCCTGCTCATACAGCTTGCCGGCACCGGCGACGAGCTTCAGGGCATCAAGCGCGGCATCATGGAGATGGCCGACGGTATTGTCATCAACAAGGCCGACGGCGACAACATAGGCCCGGCGCAATTGGCTCAGGCTCAGTTTAAATCGGCCCTCCACCTTTTCCCGCCGGCCGAATCGGGCTGGGCGCCTGAAGTGCTCACTTACTCAGGCTATTACGAGCTTGGCATCGCCGAGGTGTGGGACATGATTGACCGCTACTTCGCTTTCGTAAAGGAGAACGGTTACTTCGAGCGCAAGCGCAATCAGCAGGCCCGTTACTGGATGTACGAGACGATTGACAGCCGACTGCGCTCGCATTTCTACGACAATCCCGAGATAGCCGCGCTGCTGGCCGACCACGAGCGCCTCGTGCTCTCCAACCGCCAGAGCTCGTTTATCGCCGCCCGCGATATTCTCGACTACTATTTTTCAAAGAACAAGTCGTGCATGGTTGAGGATAAGTAAGCCATCGGTGTTTAAGGTATTATGCCATCCGGGTGCGGACGCGATGTATCGCGTCCCAGCCGGGGCTTATTGACAATGCAATCTTTAATTAAATCAGGTGCTACTTTAGCATATTTTCATTATATTTGCAGTTCAACATTCAATTTGAAAGCAAACTATGCGTAATTTTACCTCCGTCGCCGACATCGGCGACCTCAAGAAAGCCGTTGAGGAAGCTATGGCCGTCAAGGCCGACCGCTTCGCCTTTCAGCACCTCGGCCGCAACAAAACATTGCTGATGATATTTTTCAACTCATCGCTCCGCACGCGTCTTTCCACCCAGAAAGCCGCTATGAACCTGGGCATGAACACAATAGTCCTCGACGTCAATCAGGGCGCGTGGAAACTCGAAACCGAGCGCGGTGTCATCATGGACGGTGACAAGCCGGAACACCTGCTTGAGGCCATCCCCGTGATGGGCTGCTACTGCGACGTGATAGGCGTGCGTTCGTTTGCCCGCTTCGAGTCAAAGGTCGATGACTACAACGAGGTGATAATCAATCAGTTTATCAAATACTCCGGCCGTCCTGTATTCTCAATGGAGGCTGCGACGCGTCATCCCCTGCAGTCGTTTGCCGACCTTATCACCATCGAGGAGTACAAGACCAAGCCCCGCCCGAAGGTGGTAATGACATGGGCACCTCACCCCAAGGCGCTCCCGCAGGCCGTTCCCAACTCCTTCGCCGAGTGGATGCGCGAGGCCGATGTCGACTTCGTCATCGCCAACCCCGAAGGCTACGACCTCGCTCCCGAATTTGTGGGCGATACCCCCGTGTACCACAATCAGGATGAGGCGCTGCGCGGTGCCGACTTCGTCTACGCCAAGAACTGGAGCGCGTATGCCGACCCCAACTACGGCAAGGTGCTCTCCACCGACCGTTCATGGACCGTTACCGCCGAGAAGATGGCCCTCACCGACAATGCTTACTTCATGCACTGCCTCCCCGTGCGCCGCAACATGATTGTCAGCGACGACGTGATAGAGTCGCCCCGCTCGCTCGTGATTCCCGAGGCCGCCAACCGTGAGATTTCAGCCGAAGTAGTGCTTAAACGTATTCTCGAATCGCTATGAAAGTTGCAGTAATAGGAGCCGGCAATATGGGGGGCGCCGTGGCCCGCGCGCTTGCCGTAGCCGGCGGTTATGACATCACCGTGGCCAATCCCTCCCTCCCCAAACTCGAAGCTATCCGAACCGAATATCCCGCCGTCACTGTCACCACTGACAACGTGGAGGCCGTAGTCGATGCCGATGTCGTGATTCTCGCCGTGAAACCCTGGCTCCTCGGTCAGGTCATAGAGCAGGTGAAACCGCGTCTGGTATATCGTCGCAACATTATCGTATCGCTCGCCGGAGGGGTGTCAATCGATGCTCTCGACAGCATGCTAATGCGTGGCAACGAGCTCCCCGCCGTGTGCCGCGTAATCCCCGATACGGCTCTCTCGCTCGGCAAGTCGATGACCTTCATCGCAGGCCGTCGTGCCGAAGGCGAGGCTCTGGAGGCTGTTAAAAGCATGTTTGCCCTCATGGGTGAGGTAGCAGTCATTGAAGAGCGCCTTATGGATGCCGCTACAGCACTGAGTTCCTGCGGTATAGCCTACGTGTACAAGTTCATGCAGGCGATGGTGCAGGCCGGAGTGGAGATGGGTTTCCGTCCCGCCGAGGCGTTGCGCTACGTATGTGCCACCGTCGACGGCGCTGCCGCCATGCTCGGACAGCCCGGTGCCACGGCGCAGGGCGAGATTGACAAGGTGACCACCCCCGGCGGCATGACCATCAAGGGTATCAACGCTCTGGAGCATGCCGGATTTACCTCGGCTGTAATCAACGCCGTCCTAACCCCGCTCAAAAAATGAAATCATATCGCAGAATAACGGTTAAAATAGGCAGCAACGTGCTGACACGTGCCGACGGCACGCTCGACGTGACCCGTCTCTCATCAATCGTCGACCAGGTAAGCACGCTGCGCGACAATGGCGTAGAGGTGATTATAATCACCTCGGGCGCAGTGGCTTGCGGCCGTTCCGAGCTGCGCGAGATGCAACTGTCGCAGCTCGACAATGTCGATGCGCGCCAGCTTTTCTCGGCGGTAGGGCAGGTGAAACTCATCAACCGCTACTACGACCTCTTCCGCGACCACGGTATCAACGTGGGCCAGGTGCTCACCATGAAGGAGAGTTTCGCCACGCGCCGCCACTACCTCAATCAGCGCAACTGCATGATGGTGATGCTGCGCAACAACATCATCCCCATCATCAACGAGAACGATACCGTCAGCCTCACCGAGCTGATGTTCACCGATAACGACGAGCTTTCAGGCCTCATTGCCGCCATGCTCGACTGCGATGCGCTCATCATACTCAGCAATATCGACGGCATCTACAACGGTGACCCACGCGAGCCGGGTGCCGAGGTGATACGCCGCGTCGACCCCGATGTCGACCTCACCGACTATATACGCACCGAGCGCTCCGGCTTCGGCCGCGGCGGCATGGTCACCAAATATCGTATCGCCCGCAAGGTGGCCGACGAGGGTATCTCGGTAATCATAGCCAACGGTAAGCGCGACAACATATTGACCGACATTGTGTTGAGCGACTCCGACACGGTATGCACCGAGTTTGCCGCCGCCGAAGAGCCTGCATCGAGCTTCAAGCGCTGGATTGCCCACAGCGACGGTTTCGCCAAGGGTTCCATCGTTATAAACGACAGCGCCGTCAGGGCCGTCAACTCCGAGCATGCCGTCTCCATTCTCCCCATCGGTGTGGTAAGTGTCGATGGCGATTTCGAGAAGGACGACCTTATTAAAGTGCTTGATTCCGAGGGACATGTAGTGGCAATAGGCCGCTCGTCATACAGCGCGGAGGAGGTGCGTGAGGCGGCAGGACGCCATCGCCGGCGCCCCGTCATCCACTACGATTATCTCTACGTAGAGTAAGAGGGGATTCTGCATTTATTAAACACCCTCCAAGTATTAGAAAATTTCGATATATGATTGAACAACAGCTTATTGAAGCCCGCAAAGCATCGCGCCAACTGCTCTCGCTCTCAACGGAGCGCACCAACGAAATCCTCGTTGCCACTGCCGATGCGCTCGTTGCGGCCACCGATGATATAATCCGTGCCAACGCTCTCGACCTGAGCCGTATGGACCCTGCCGACCCCAAGTATGACAGGTTGAAACTGACCCCCGAACGCATTGCCGGCATTGCCGCCGACATGCGCAACGTGGCAACGCTCCCGTCGCCGCGTCGCGAACTTGACCGCCGCGTGCGCCCCAACGGGCTTGTAATCACCCGTGTAGCCGTGCCGTTCGGCGTAATAGGCGTAATATACGAGGCGCGTCCCAACGTCACCGCCGATGTCTTTTCACTCTGCTTCAAGAGCGGCAACGCGTGTGTGCTCAAAGGGGGACATGACGCCGACGATTCCAACCGTGCCATCATTGCCGTGATACACAGCGTGTTGGAACGCAACGGTATATCTCCCGCCGTGGCCACACTGCTCCCCGCCACCCGCGAGGCCACCGACGAACTGCTCGCCGCCCGCGGCTTCGTGGACCTTATCATACCGCGCGGCAGCCGCCGCCTTATCGACAGCGTGCGCGAGAAGTCGCGTGTGCCCGTCATCGAGACCGGCGCGGGTGTGTGTCACTGCTACGTCGATGCCTCGGCCGACATAGCTATGGCGCGCGACATCGTCAACAACGCCAAAACACGCCGCGTAAGCGTGTGCAATGCTCTCGACTGCGTGATTGTCAACAGTGCGCTGCTCGGTTCGTTAGAAGCCATCTGTGAGCCTCTGGCGGCCTCTAAGGTTGTGGTGCATGCCGACGAGCGCAGCTACGATGCTCTCAGCGGCCGTTATCCCGCCGAACTGCTCGTGCGCGCCACCGAGGAGGACTTCGGTACCGAATACCTCTCCTACGCAATGGCCGTCAAGACGGTTGACAATCTCGACGAGGCGCTCGACCATATAGCGCGCTACGGCCTGGGTCACAGCGAGTCGGTGGTAACCGCCGACGAGGAGGTGAAGCAGCGTTTCGCCACCGAGGTCGATGCGGCCTGCGTCTATACCAATGCCCCGACATCGTGGACCGACGGCGCTCAGTTTGGTCTCGGCGCCGAAATCGGTATCTCCACCCAGAAGATGCATGCTCGCGGCCCCATGGCCCTCGCCGAACTCATGACCTACAAATGGATTATCACCGGCAACGGCCAGACACGAAGCTGATTATAACCCGGTTGCAACGTAAGTAACTGTTTAAAATAATTTTGAACAGTTACCTAGAGCTTAACAATAAATACTTTAACCACTATTGCTGCGGTAGAGTTTTTTTTACGCTCTGTAGCCGGTTTTAAATAGCAGAACAGGAGATTTCAGCAGTAGTACCGAAGGTCAGCGCAATTGTTTTTGTGCAATTGCCGGACGGTACTCGCTGTAGAATCTCCTGTTCTGCTATTTGTAAATTTCTGAAAAATAAGTGAATAAATTTTTTGTTAACTAAAAATTTATTTATAATTTAGCGCCATAATCCTTAAGTGACTACCATACTTACATAAAAATAAGGAGAGATTTTTTACAGGATAATAGCCGTACAATGCACGTAAGTTATTGTTTGGCAATTATTTCAGGCAATATAGTAAAGCTGATGTGCAGTGACAGGGATTAGGAAATGAAATACAGGAAGGATTAACAAATTTTATATTATACTTAACCATTAATTCAATTCATTCATGAAAAAATTTTACTTTTTTCTTGTAGCGCTTGTGCTTGGCGTTATGTCAGCAAGTGCGGCCGACTACTATCTTATCGGCGGTTTCAACAACTGGACTCTCAAGGATTCAAAAGCTAAATTCACAGCCAGCGGTGCTAACGAATATGTTCTTGACTTTCAGGGACAACTTACCTCCGGATTTAAAATCAATGACGGTACATGGTCAAACGATAACGCTAACTTCGGTGCCGGCGCCGGCGCTCTCGAACTCGGCGTGCCTTACACTTATGCCGTAGGCGGTTCTACCGGTAACATCAACCTCGCAGCCGGTGCTATCGATAATCCCCACATCGTTCTCAACACAGCTAACAAGACCCTTACAATCTCAGGTCAGGAAGCGGAAGTGGTTGTCTCTTACGACATCTGGGGTAATCTTCCCAATGCCTCTTCAGCATGGGCTTCTACCGAACTCGTAGAGAACAACGGCGTGTGGAGCGCTAACAACGTGCAGGTAACCGCTGCCAGTGACTTCGGTATCCGTGAACTCACCAATGGCGCTCAGACCGCATGGATTTCAGCAGCCGCAACCGCTACTATCTCAGGCAACGGTACATTCAGCTGCATGGTTGAAGGTACTAACTTCACTATCACCCCCGGTACATACAACCTCGCGTTCGATCCCGCAGCCATGACTCTTACCGTGACTACTAACGGTGACGTACCCGTTTACTCTCCCGAGACTCTCTACGTAATCGGCGACCTTATCGGCACTACCACTCACTGGAATCCCTCTTACGGTATCGCCCTCACCAAGGATGGTGACAAATTTACCGGCGTAGTTGATTTTGAAACTGCTTTTGCCAACGATTACGGCTACTTCAGCCTCTGCACCAAACTCTCTTCAAGCTCGGATGATTGGTCAGTAGGCAGCCGTTACGGTGCTACTGCAGCTGATACTGAGATTTCTTCCGACGAAACTCTTCCCTTCGTGAGCGGCGACCTCTCATGGATGATTCTCCCCGGCTCTTACAACGTGACCGTTGACTTTGCTGAAAACACCATCACCGTAGTGAAACTCGGTGAAGTAGTAGTAGGCGCACCCGAAACTCTCTACGTAATCGGTGACCTCCGTGGCGATGACAACCACTGGAATCCCTCTTACGGTGTAGCTCTCACCAAGGATGGTGATGTATTCTCAGGCACAATCGACATCGACACTGCGTTTGCCAACGACTACGGTTACTTCAGCTTCTGCACCGAGCTTTCAGCTGATGCCGAGGACTGGTCAGTAGGTACCCGTTATGGCGCAACCGAGGCTGATGTTGAGGTTGAAAGCGGTGAATACTACGACTTTATGCGCGGCGAAACTTCTTGGAAGGTCCTCCCCGGCATTTACGACATCACTGTTGACTTCGGTGACAATACTATCATCCTCAGCAAGAAGGTTGACAGCGTAGCCAACATCGAGATGGGCAACGACGCAGCTCCCGTTTACTACAACCTCCAGGGTGTACGCGTTGACGCTCCCGCCAACGGTCTCTACATCGTAGTCCGCGGTGACAAAGTTGCCAAAGAAATCGTAAAATAATCACGCTATCAGATAGTTATCTACCGCCAAGGTAGCATAATAATCACAACAGCATAGCAAGCGCCTTCGGGGTAAGTCGGCAATCCAACCGACCATCCGAAGGCGCTTTTTTCAATTCATAATTCATAATGCATAATTCATAATTGTGGTTTGGCGGGTGAGAGCGATTCATAATAAGCGCCCGGATTAAGTGCGGCCGAGGACGGCCCCACCACGAGGCGGGGGTCTCCTGACCCGCGCTAATCCGTAGCGCCTCAATTATGAATTATGAATTTTGAATTATGAATTGAGAAAAGTGAATTCTTGAAAGATTTATGGGGATTATGTTTATTGTTTTTCGCGGGAAATAATTAATTTTGCAGCGATATGGAGAAAGTTAAACCCAAGAAAGCACTCGGACAGCACTTCCTGACCGACGAGAGTGTTGCGGCACGCATAGCTGCAACGATTGATTGTTCGCCGCAACTTCCTGTTGTTGAGGTAGGTCCCGGCATGGGAATGCTCACCAAATATCTTCTGCAGGCCGGACGTGATGTCACCGTGGTAGAGCTCGACACCGAGAGTGTCGACTATCTGGAGCAGAACTATCCCGCGCTGTCGGGTCATATCGTGAGCGGCGACTTCCTGCGGCTCGACCTCACCGAGTTTGCCGATGCCGACGGACATCTCTGTGTCATAGGTAATTACCCCTACAATATATCATCACAGATATTCTTCCACGTGCTTGAATACAAGGATGCCGTGACGCTCTGTTCAGGTATGCTCCAGCGCGAGGTGGCCGAGCGTATAGCAGCCCCCGAGGGATCGCGTACACGCGGTATTCTCTCCGTGCTGCTTCAGGCATGGTATGATGTGGAATATCTCTTCACCGTGAGCGAAGGCGTGTTTAATCCGCCGCCAAAGGTGAAATCGGGCGTCATACGCCTGCAACGCAACAGTGTTACCGACCTCGGTTGCGACGAGCGGTTGTTCAAAACAGTGGTAAAGACCACCTTCGGTCAGCGCCGCAAGACGATACGCAATTCGCTCAAGTCGCTGCTGCCTGCCGGCGCACAGCTTCCGGAGCATGAGCTCCTCGGCAAGCGTCCCGAACAACTCTCTGTTGCTCAATTTATTGAACTGACCAATCTTGTAAGCTCCCTGAGAAAATGAAAGAATACTCCGACCAATATATCGAGGATATGCGCGACATTATCAGCCGCCATGACGAGGCTGCGGCGCGTGCCGAGCTTGAACAGATGCACCCCGCCGACATAGCAGAGCTATATCAGGACCTCGACCTTGAGGAAGCGGAGTTCCTTTACCGGCTTCTCGACGAGGATACACGTGCCGACGTGCTCATGGAACTCGACGAGGAGGACCGCGGCAAGCTTCTTGCCGATATGCCCGCAAAGGAGATTGCAACCCAGATTATCGACCACCTCGACACCGACGAGGCCGTAGACCTTATCCAGGAACTCGATGCCGACGAGCGCGACGAGATTCTCTCTCACATTGATGTGGAGCAGGCGGGCGATATTATCGACCTTCTGAAATATGACGAGGACACGGCCGGCGGTCTTATGGGTACGGAGATGATTGTCGTCAATGAGAACTGGTCGATGCCCGAGTGTATCAAGCAGATGCGCATGCAGGCCGAGGATATGGACGAAATCTACTACGTGTATGTAGTTGACAATGAAGACCGTCTGAAGGGCATCCTGCCACTTAAGACGCTCATTACCCACCCCTCGGTGTCCAAAATCAAGCATATAATGGAGAATGACCCCGTGTCGGTCAAAGCCGATACCCCGATTGACGACGTGGCTCTCGACTTCGAGAAGTATGACCTCGTGGCGATGCCGGTAGTCGATTCGATAGGGCGTCTCGTGGGACGTATCACGGTCGACGACGTCATGGACCAGGTGCGTGAGTCGTCGGAGCGCGACTATCAGCTGGCGTCGGGTCTGTCGTCTGACGTCGATGCGTCCGACTCCATCCTTGCCCAGACCAAGGCGCGTATTCCCTGGCTTCTCATCGGTATCGTGTCGGGTATTCTCGCTTCACTCATTCTTACCGGCTTCGAGGCTCAGCTGCAGGCTGTTACCACTCTCGCCATCTTTATCCCCATCATCGGTGGAACGGGAGGTAACGTGGGCGTGCAGGCGTCGGCTATTGTGGTGCAGGGTCTTGCCAACGGTTCGCTGGAAATCAAGGAGTTTGCCAAGCAGTTGTGGAAGGAAGTGAGGGTAGGATTGCTCAATGCCATCATTATTTCCGGCGTGATAATGATTTATAACCTGATAATGATACCTGACGATTTTGCCGTCACGCTGTCAGTGTCAGTGTCGCTCTTCATAGTGGTGATGTTTGCCACGTTGTTGGGTACGGTGGTGCCGCTCACGTTGGAGAAACTGCATATCAACCCCGCGCTTGCAACCGGTCCCTTCATCCAGATTTCCAACGACATAGTAGGTCTCGTAATCTACGTATTCATCTCCACCCAATTCCTCAAAATATTCTAATAGTCGCCATAGGCGCATCCCCTGTCGCGTAGCTTGCAGGTGTACACCAAAAGCATATTGCAACAGAGGACGCAATATGTCAAATCAGAACTATTGCAATAAAGGAAGCTATAGCTATTAGTGAGGATATGTTGCTTAGGACAAGCTGTTTATGGCACTTCTGCTTGATGCAGAAATAATTCAGAAGGCCTAAGTAAACCAGCATCGGGATTACAACGGAGAGTATCCATGCGGTATCACTCATATTCCAGTGAAAAATCACCCGAATCAGTATTATTACCGGGATGGGTATCAGAACTAAACTCAGGGTATTGGCGCTCGGATGAGATATTGTTTTCATAGTCTTTTTCATCGAAAAGTCAGTATTTAAATTCAAACTGATTGAAACTCAGTGTGCTGTATATGCCATGTATTGATTTGCACTCAATGTGATATATATACAATCAAACCTATGTATGCGGCGAAAAGGACTACCCTTAAAAATACTGTCGCCAATTGTTTATAGCATTTTTGCTTGATGCAGAAATATGAGGCGGCAATTGCGTAAGCAGCTAAGAATATGCATGCTACAACTATCATCCAAATATGAGGATTGTGCAGCAGTAGATATAATATGCTGAAAATTAAAGCCGGAATCAGAAGCAATGTCAGTTGGCCGAGATTTGGATGTTGAATAGTTCTCATAAAATATTATTTTCAGGTTAATACTTTTTAATAGTGTTAACAATGAAATAATAATATTGGTTTTATGAGAACATGCAATTTGTTGCAAAAGTAAGACTTTGATTTAAAATGTCTTACTTTAGGGTTTTCCGGCGGTGTTATTGCTTGAGAGGGGAGTGGGCGCGGTAGCCGGGGATGTTGTTGAAGGAGAGGGTGGCGGAGCGGTTGGTTGATTCCGACTCGTAGCGGAGCCAGTAGCGCGCGGCTGTCAGGAAGTCGAGCGAGAAGAGAGCGGTGTCGACGGGTACGAGGCCGTATTTTCCTTCGGTGATGCGTTCGTAGACGGTGATATTGAACCCTTTTACCACAACTTTGGCACTGACCGCTGCGGAGTCGTCGAGACCTTCGAGGCCGGTGCGACGCAGCCACACTCCTCCGCTCTCGTCACAGTAGACGGCAATGGAGGGTTCGTTGTCAGAAGTATTAGAAGCGGCATGCGACCCGGTTGCGGCTGACGATGAAGCCGTTGATACGGAAGATGATAGAGAGGAGGCGATGAGATATTCGCGCGCCTCGGCAGTGTTGTTCGGTTTGGCCAGCAGGGCTACTATAGCTCCCGCCACGAGAAACAAAATGACGTAAAACTCTGTTGATTGAAAAAAACTCATACACAAATATACAACTTTCGCTCAAATTTGTGTAAATTTGGGGTATGAAACATCTGATTTTAACTATTGTGATGGCAGGCACGGCGCTGATAGCAGGCGCTTGCGGCGGCAACGCATCGCAGGCCGATGCTGCGGAGACCACGGTCGACGCCAAGGCGCAAAGCGCTGTTATAAAGTGCTTTGATGCCGATTCGGCCTATGCACGCGTAGCCGAGCAGGTGGCTATGGGTCCGCGTATTCCCGGCACTCCGGGCCACGACCGCTGCGTTGAGTATATCAAGGCGCGGCTGAAGGATGCCGGCGCCGAAGTGACGATGCAGGACACCCTGTTCGCTCCCGCAGGTACAACGACAGCCCCGCAGCGTGTGCGCAACATTACGGGCCGCTTCAATGCCGGCGCGCCACGCCACGTACTGCTCCTCGCCCATTACGACACGCGCCCCTGGGCCGATCAGGAGGCTGACGAAAAGCTGCACGACACCCCGATTGACGGTGCCAATGACGGCGGCAGCGGAGTGGGTGTGCTGCTTGAGATAGCACGGGTGATGAATCAATTGCCTGACAACGTGGAGGTTGAAATGCTGTTTGTGGATGCCGAGGATGCCGGAAGCTATGCCGACGACTTCTCGTGGTGCATAGGTTCGCAGGCGTGGGCCGATGCCTTTGACCCGACGTCACGCCGTGTGCCCGAATACGCTATACTGCTCGACATGGTAGGAGGCAAGGGCGCGCGTTTCACGCGTGAATATTTTTCTGACCGTTACGCCAATGCCATCAACAACCTCGTGTGGCAGACGGCCCGCAAGGCAGGCTATGGCGAAGTGTTCCCCGACCAACCGGGCGGAGCGCTCAACGACGACCATATCCACATACTCCGCACGGGTATTCCCGCCATCGACATCGTGGAATCATCCCACCCCGCCACCGGTTCGTTCAACCCCACGTGGCACACACTCTCCGACAATATGGACAACATTGACCCCGCCACGCTCAAAGCCGTCGGCGACGTCGTAATCAACACTATATTCCAATAAAGCAATGACTATCAACGATAAGCAAGATGAACTCATAGCAGAGTTCGCCGACATAGAGGACTGGATGGACCGCTATGCCTACATCATAGACATGGGCAACGCGCTGCCCCCCATCGACGAGAAGTACAAAACCCCCGACCACCTCATCGAGGGGTGTCAGAGCCGCGTGTGGCTCAATGCCGAGTATCGCGACGGAAAGGTCTACTACACAGCCGATTCCGACGCTATCATCGTCAAGGGTATCATATCAATGCTCGTCGACGTGCTGTCGGGCCATACCCCTCAGGAAATCCTTGACAGCGACCTGCATTTCATCGACGCCATAGGGCTGTCGACCCACCTGTCGCCCACGCGTTCCAACGGTCTGCTCGCCATGGTGAAGCAGATGCGACTCTATGCTCTGGCATTCAAGCAGCTGAATCCCGATCCCACAAAGTAATATCCCCGGCGGGCAATGCGCGGCAAGCGTCGCGTGCCCTCCCCACACAACCACTATAAGCAATGGCAAAGAAAATCGTAGAGACACCGTTGATGAAGCAGTACATCGAGATGAAGCAACGTCATCCCGACGCCGTGCTGCTGTTTCGCGTGGGAGACTTCTACGAGACATTCTCGGAGGACGCTATCACGGCGTCGGAGATACTCGGCATAACGCTGACACGGCGTGCCAACGGCGCGGCGCAGTCGGTGGAGCTGGCCGGATTTCCGCATCACGCCCTCGATACGTACCTTCCCAAACTGGTGCGCGCCGGCAAGCGTGTGGCTATATGCGAGCAGCTTGAGGACCCGAAGCTCACCAAGAAGCTGGTTAAGAGAGGTATAACCGAACTCGTGACCCCCGGCGTGTCGATAAGCGACAATCTGCTTGAGAACCGCGAGAACAACTTCCTGGCGTCGATTCACTTCGGCAAGAACACCACGGGAGTAGCTTTCCTCGATATATCGACGGGTGAGTTTCTCGTGGCCGAGGGGTCGGTGGACTATATAGGCAAACTGCTGGCCAACTTCGCCCCGAAGGAGGTGCTTGTGGAGCGCGAGAACCGCGCTCGGCTCGAAGCCGCGTTCAACGGCCGTTACCTCGCTATGGAACTCGACGACTGGGTGTTCACCTACGACAGCGCCAAGGACCGCCTGCTCAAGCACTTCGAGACCGCGAGCCTCAAGGGATTCGGCATACAGTCGATGGCCTCGGCCATCGTGGCAGCCGGCGCCATACTCCACTATCTCGACATCACCCAGCACACGCGTATATCCCACATAACCAACATAGCGCGCATCGACGAGGAGCGCTACGTGCGCCTCGACCGTTTCACCGTGCGCAATCTCGAACTGTTGCAGAGCATCGGCGAGGATGGCAAGAGCCTGCTCGACGTCATTGACCGCACCGTAAGCCCTATGGGCGCGCGACTGCTGCGCCGCTGGCTGCTCTTCCCGCTTAAGGATGTTGATGCCATCAACGCGCGCCTCGACATTGTGGAATATTTCTTCCGCGACCCCGAGATGCGCGACGAACTGGCTCGGCTCTTCGGCGTAATCGGTGACCTGGAGCGACTTATCTCCAAGGTGGCTGTGGGCCGCATATCGCCGCGCGAGGTGGTGCAGCTGCGCAATTCGGTGGCTGCGATAGAGCCGGTCAAGAAGATGTGCAGCGACAGTGACCTCGCCGCGCTCCACACTATCGGCGAACAGCTCAACCCGTGTCGCGGCATGATAGACCGCATCACGGCCGAGATTGTCGACGACGCCCCCGCCGCTCTCAACCGCGGTGCCGTAATACGCAGCGGCGTCGACCCCGAGCTCGACGAACTGCGCGACATCGCTTACCGCGGCAAGGACTACCTGTCGCAGATACAGCAGCGCGAGAGCGAGTCTACGGGCATATCGTCCCTCAAAATAGGATTCAACAACGTGTTCGGCTACTACATCGAGGTAACCAACACCCACAAGGATAAGGTGCCCGCGGAGTGGGTGCGCAAGCAGACTCTCGTCAATGCCGAGCGCTACATCACTCCCGAACTTAAGGAATACGAGGAGAAGATACTCACGGCGCAGGAGAGGATTGCCGTCATCGAGACGCGCCTCTATAACGCCCTGGTGTCGTGGCTCAACGAGTATGTGGCCGCCATACAGCTCGACTGCTCGCTACTGGCCCGTCTCGACTGCCTGCTGGGATTCAGCCGCGCCGCCCTTGCCAACCGCTACAACCGCCCCGTGGTCGACGACTCCCTGTCGCTCGAAATGATTGACGGCCGCCACCCCGTCATAGAGAAGGAGCTGCCCCCGGGACAGCCGTATATCACCAACAGCGTGAAGCTCGACAACGACGGCACGCAGGTGATGATGATAACCGGTCCGAATATGTCGGGTAAATCGGCTCTGCTGCGTTCCGTGGCGCTGAATGTACTGATGGCTCAGATGGGGTCGTTTGTGGCCGCAGAGAGCATGAAAACGGGCATTGTGGACAAGATATTCACCCGCGTAGGTGCATCCGACAATATTTCGCTCGGTGAATCCACCTTCATGGTGGAGATGAACGAGGCGGCGTCGATACTCAACAACATGTCGCAGCGCTCGCTGATACTCTTCGACGAGCTTGGCCGAGGCACGTCGACCTACGACGGTATTTCCATAGCCTGGGCCATCGTGGAGCATATCCACCAGTCGCCCATGCAGCCCAAGACGCTCTTCGCCACCCACTACCACGAGCTCAACGAGATGGAACATCAGTTTCCGCGCGTTGTCAACTTCAACGTGTCGGTCAAGGAGATTGACGGTAAGGTGGTGTTCCTCAGGAAACTGGCACGCGGAGGCTCGGAACACAGTTTCGGTATCCACGTGGCGAAGCTTGCCGGAATGCCCGCTACGATTGTGCGCAGGGCAGGGGAGGTGTTGCGCCACCTTGAGGAGGCCAACCGCCGCGAGGGTATCGCTCCGGAGAAGCAACTGGCATCGCTTGAAGCTCCGGCGGGAATGCAGCTGTCGTTCTTTCAGCTCGATGACCCCTTGCTGGCTCAGGTGCGCGACGCAATCGCAGGCCTCGACATCAACCGCCTGACGCCGATGGACGCGCTCAACAAGCTCAACGACATTCAGCAGATGATAACAGGTAAGTAGCGGCGTGTGACAAGTTTACGGCTCTCACGGCCGAGGGCCGGCGCAGCAACTTTTTGGCACAGTTTTTGTTTTAATAGTCAGTGTTACTATTTCATTAATCAGATTATCAATTTAATAACAGATATAATTATGGAAAAAATCAAACCCGGCAAATATGTCGAAATCACTTACGATCTTTATCAGATAAATCCCGACGGCACGGAGAAACTCGTTCATCAGGTTGATCCCGCTGACCCCGAGAAGTTTATCTTCGGTGTTACCCGCGGCATGATCGAACCCCTCGAAGTGGCTCTCGACGGCCTCGAAGCAGGTGGCACATACGATGTTACCGTGAAGGCCGACCAGGCTTTCGGTCCTTACGACCCCGAGCAGGTTGTTACTCTTGAGAAGGACCTCTTTGTGGTCGATGGCAAGTTTGACGCCGAAATGGTGAAGCCCGGTGCCCTCGTGCCTATGATGACCGCCGACGGTTTCCGTATCAACGGTCTCGTTAAGGAAGTTAAGGACAATGAGGTTGTTATGGACTTCAACCACCCCCTCGCCGGCAAGGATGTACGCTTCAAGGGCGAAGTTAAGACCGTGCGTGATGCTACTCCCGAGGAGCTTCAGCCCGCCCACGGCTGCGGCTGCGGTTGTCATGACCACGGTTGCAGCGACGACGGTTGCGGTTGCGACCACGGCCACTGCGGCGATGACGCCTGCGGTTGCCACTAATAATCAGCAACAGACTTATATTCAGGCATAAGCTGTAGGAGCCGGGGATGCGAGCTATTCGCACCCCGGCTCCTTTGCTTTTAACAAGGTTGTTAGAGATCCTGATAACCTTAGTAACTCTCTAAGCACCGGGCCTTAACGCAGCGCAGCCCTGAGGCTCAGAGGCCTCAGGGCTGCGGTAAGTAAAGTAAGGTTGGTGATTACGGTGGATTAGTAGTTGAGGTGGAGGGTTTGGCCGGCTTTGAGGTCGACGGTGGCGATGTCGCCTTTCAGTTTGGGTTTCACTGTTTTGCCGTCGATGGTCATTGCGGGCACTTTGCCGTCGGCTACGAGGAGTTTCACGCTGTTGTTTTTCTCGGCGGTGATGTCAGCGCTTACGGGCTGAGAGTTTTTCCAGTCGAGGTCGACGGTGAGAGCGCCCTGAGCGCAAAGGCCTTTCACTGAGCCGTTGGGCCATACTGAGGGGAGAGCGGGGAGGAATTCGATGAAACCGTCGTAGCTCTGCACGAGCATGTCACACATACCGGCTACCGAAGCTTCGGTTGCGTCGAAGCTGAAGATGTCGGATGGTGCGCCTGCGATGCCCTTGGGCGATACGGTCATGAGGTTTTCGCGGGTGAAGGCTTTGAAGAGGTTCTGCAACCAGTCGTGAGCCTTGTCACCATCTTTGAGGAATGCATTGAAGCAAAGCATGTTGCCGGTGCTCCACTCGGTGTCTTCCCAGTTGGGGTCAGAGGTTTGTTTTGCGAGGCTGCGTTTGGCGGCTTCGTAGAGTTCGGGGGTCTTGGTTGATGAAATCATACCGAAGGGGTAGAGGCCCACGAGGTGTGATGAGTGGCGGTGAGAGGGGTCGGTGCGTTCGGCGTCATACATGAGCCATTCTTTCACGAGGCCGTCCTTGCCTACTTCGACCGGCGGCAGACGCTTGAGGTCGCGCTGGAGCTGCTGACGGAACTTGCGGTCAACACCAAGTATCTCAGAGCTTTCGATTACAGCATTGTAGATGCGCTCTACGATGAAACGGTCGATGGTGGGCATCATAGCTACGGCGTAGTTGGTGCCGTCGCCGTCAATGAGTTTGTAGCCGTTTTCGGGAGAAATGGAGGGGCCGGTCACGAGGTAGCCGGTCTTGGGGTCTTCCACCATATAGTCAACGAAGAATTCGGCGCAGCTTTTGAGCAGGGGATAGCCTGTCTCGCGGAGGAAGTCCTCGTCGAGAGTGTAGAGATAGTGGCTCCAGAGTTCGGTGGCAAGCCATGCGCCTGCGGTGACGTTGAGGCCCCAGCCTATGTAACCGCCGTTGGCGGTGTAGCCCCAGGGGTTGGTGATGGTGTGGGAGCACCAGCCGTTGCAGCCGTAGAGCTTGTCGGCGGTCTCAGAACCGTATTTGGCGAGGAGAGCTACGTATTTGAACATCGGTTCGTTGCACTCGGCGAGGTTGGCCTTGTTGGGCGACCAGTAGTTCTGGTTGATGTTGATGTCGAGGTGATAGTCGCAGGTCCAGGCCATGTGGCATGCGAGGTTGTCGTTCCAGATACCCTGCAGGTTGGAGCAGAGGACGGAGTTGGGACGTGATGATGCAATCTGCATGTAGCGGCCGTACTGGAAGAAGAGGGTGTCGAAACCGGGGTCAACCACGCCGTTTTTGGCAAGGTGGAGACGGATGTCGGTGGGGAGGTTGCTTGTCATTTCGCCGCCGAGGTCGAGGGTCAGGCGGTTGAAGAGAGCTGCGTAGTCGTCGACATGGTTCTTCTTGAGGGCGTCGAAACCGAGCTGTGCGGCGTTGTTGACGGTAGCGGCGGCGCGGTCGGCCGGTGCTTCGTTATCGTAGTTGGTGCGCATGTCCCAGAGGATGGTGACGTTGTTGGCGTCGCTCACTTTGAGGGCGTTGCCGTCGGGGGTCACTTTGCCGCCGTCGGTCACAACCTTGAAGTTGCCGGCGAAGCTTACGCCGCCGGGGCCGAACATGGGGTAGTCGACGGTGCCTTCAAATGTCAGTTCGTTGCCTTTGGCGGTGATGTTTGACTCGCGGAGGAAGTCGGCGCCGAGGGTGAAGTTGATGTTGCCGGGCTTGTCGGCCGAGAATCGCATTGCGAGGACGTCGTCAGGGTAGTCGCAGATGTATTCGCGGGTGTATTTTACATCCCCGTCGGCAGTCTTTACATTAAAAGATGTAGTGGCCACGGCGGTTGCGAGGTCGAGGTCGCGACGGTAGTCGGTGATGATATTGGAGGGGTACTCGAAGTCGATGACCATGTCGCCGAGGGGGAGGTGAGTGCCGAACGACACGTTGTGGCCGTCGAGATATTTGTGGGTGAGGTCGTTACCTTTCTTGAGGTCGCCCTCGAAGAAAGCCTCGCGGATTTCGGCGAGGTGTTCGGGACCGCAGTAGTCGTTCTGGAGCGAGTCGCGCTGACCGGCCCAGAGGGTGATTTCGTTGAGAGCTATGCGCTCCTGATTGATGCCTCCGTAGACCATTGCGCCTATACGGCCGTTGCCTAAGGGAGCGGCTTCAATCCATTCCTTGGCCGGGGTCTGGTACCACATTACGGCATCAGACTGCGCGGCTGCGGCTGAAAGAGCAGAAGTGACAGCACAGGCAGAGATAATGACAGTTTTAAGGTTCATGGTGTAGTTTTTTTGTGTTAAATATGTTGTTTGTTTAAAAAATAATGATTAATTTTATATCGCAAATGTCGTCAGCAGGTCACGGAGGTGACGGCGGGGGCAGTTTTTCACGGATAAAATTCCGGTCACGTGCGGAACAGATTTTTTTATCGATTGCGTGGCAGCGAAAAATTAGCACACCGTTGACAACATTGCAAAATTACAAACTGACCTGACAATAAATTGAAAAATCTATGGCAAATAACGCAAGCTTTGAGTAAAACCTGTTGAAGCCTATATGTTTTAAAACATATTTGGCGCATTTCTTGTATTTTTAAAAATGATAATTTTGCGTCAACTTTATAAAAACCTCCAATCGTGCGAGATTTTTATACAATAAAGCATCAAAAGTGTCGTAAATACAATGAAAGTTACTAAAAATATTGCAGTAAACTGCATAATTTTGTTACGTGTCATTTCGTATCTGTGACCGGCCCTAACTACCGAGACTTGAAAAATGGAAGACACACCCCTGTCAGGGATTAAAAAACCGACAAACAAACCATTCATTAACCCATATCTAAAACCACATCGCAATGCATTTAGGAGTACCGAAAAGAATGGTGCAGCTGTTGGCCCTCGCTTTACTGGCGACCTCGGCAACAGTCAGCGTCACCTCTTGCAAGGATGATTACATCTACGATGACCACGAGCCGGGCTATCTCGGATCGAGCATCTACGAGTATCTTCAGGAGCAAGGCAACTTTACCAACATGTTGCGTCTTATTGACGACCTCGGTTACCGTGAAACTCTCATCAAGACGGGTTCGAAGACACTTTTCCCCGCCAATGACGAAGCTTTCGAACGTTTTTATCAATCCAATCCTTACGGAGCCCGCAGCTACGAGGAGCTGACGGTGTCGCAGAAACGTGTGATCATGAACGCAAGCATGATCAACATGGCTTACCTCTCCGACATGCTCCCCAACACTACCAATCCCGATAACTCCGACAACGGAGGCAAGGGTCAGGCTCTCCGCCGCAACACCTCATCGACCAATATGGACTCGGTGCAGGCAATCCCCGGCGTGACACTGCCTGAAACCACATTCTGGGAGCGCTTCAAGGACGACAAAGTGTTCCTTACGGCGCAGGCACCCATGATGGTGCACTTCACCCCGCAGATGATGAATGCAAAGGGTATCACCAGCAATGACTTCAATATCTTCTTCGGTCAGCCCTACAACGGCTCGGATATTTTTGTCAACAACGTGAAGGTGGTGCGCCCCGACATTATCTGTAAGAACGGTTACATCCATGAGATGGCGGAAGTGGCTCTTCCCTCGGTGACAATGGCAGAAGCCATCTCAACTCAGGGCAACACCACAATATTTAATAAACTGCTCGACAAATTCAGTGCCCCCTACTACGACGGCGGCATCGATGCGTCGGTAAAAGAGTATTACAACGGCTCGACAGACTTGCGCCCCGTAATTCCGGGACTGTCGGCAAGCGACTCTGTGTTCGTGAAGCGTTACTTCAACGAACTGACAGCATCAACCGGCCCCAAGGGTGAGAACCTCACCTCTTACGGTATGCTTTATTATGACCCCAACAATACCACATTCGGAGGCCACTCCGATATGGGTGTCATGTTCGTGCCCACCGATGAGGCCATGATGGAATACTTCAACGGCTCGGAAGGCGGTTACCTCCGCGACGCTTACGGCGACTGGGATAACGTGCCCACCGACCTTCTCGCCACATTCCTCAAGAACCACCAGAAACGCTCGTTCATGTCATCGCTTCCCCACCTGTGGCCCACGCTGACCGACGAGACCAGCTACGCTATCAAAATCAACGAGGGTAATATCGTGAACACTATCCTCACCTCTAACGGCGTGGTTTACGTTATTAATAAGGTGATTCCCCCGATTGACTACAAGGCGACCTACGCTGCGGCCCTCACTTCGGAGCATACCAAGGTGATGAAGTGGGCGCTTACCGATAACTGGAACAACCTCGGCGACGAGAACGCAATGTACTTCTTCATGTACCTCCGTTCGATGGAGAATATGTACAACCTCATCGTTCCCACCGACGAAGCTCTCGCCAACTATCGCGAGCCTATCTCATGGCAGCTCGGCGGTTCGGCCCGTCGCATCTGGGAATTCTACTATGATGCCGACAAGAACGCTGTCTACGCCAACATCTACTTCGTTGACGAGAACGGCGAGAAGGGCGAGATGGAACGCGAGGAGAAAGACCAGAACCGCGTGCGTAACCGCTTGATGGATATCATCGATATGAATATTGTAATCGGCACCAACGAGAACGACGTGCTCGGCGGCTATCTCAACGACTCTCCCGCCAACTACTTCCTCACCAAGGGTGGCGCCACAATCTACGCTACAGGCAAGGGTAACAACGTGGTGTTCAACGGCGGTGGCGACATGGAGCTCGGCATCGAGCCTGCCAAGGTAGTCTACACAGAGTCAGGAAGTCCCTGCGTGTACGACTCGCAGAACGGCCGCACATTCTTCATCGACCACATCCTCCACGACCCCGTCAAGAATGTATATGACGTGCTCGGCGAGCATGCTGAGTTCACCAAGTTCTTCGAGCTCTGTATGGGCGACGAGCAGGTATCGACCAACTTTGTCAACGACGAAGACTTCGTCGACATCTTCGGTACCAAATACTCGAAAGAGGCAAAGACCTGCGGTATCGGCCACGTAGTCAACAACTTCAACAACTATCGCTACACAATCCTCGTGCCCACCAACGACGCTATCGACGCTGCGTTTGCCGCCGACCCCGACCTGTCGACATGGGAAGAGATTGCAGCTGAAGAGGATATGTCGGTCAAGAAAAAGAAAGCTCTCTACCTGCTTTCATTCCTCCGCTACCACTTCATCGACAACTCGGCCTACATCTCGGGCGAGGCTTACGGCCCGCTGACCTACGAGTCGGGTGCCCGCAACGAGTATGACCGTTTCCGTCGTATCACAATCAGCTCCAACGGTAAAGATATGACTATCAAGGATGAGACCGGCCACACCAGCAAGGTGCTTACCTCTACCGGCAAGTACAACCTGATGGCCCGCGATATTATCGGTAACGCCGAGGACCCCCAGGCCGCAACCCGTATCTTCGCTTCATCACGCGCAGTCATCCATCTTATCGACCGTGCTTTAACTCCTTTAAAATAAACCAAGCTAACCTCACATACACATGAGAAATCTACGATTATTATTAATGCTGATGCTCTTGGCTGTGACGCAGCTGAGTTATGGCCAGGCATCGTCGATTATAAGGGGTGACGTCGTCGACGAGACGGGAGAGCCTATTATCGGCGCACAGATCCATGAGGTCGACAAGAACAACCGTGTCTACTCCAATACGGCTACCGACTTCAACGGTGAGTTCTCTCTTGCAATCAAGAACCCCAACAACAAACTGAAAGTGTCGTACGTGGGCTTCAAACCCCAGACACTTTCAATCAAGCCCAACATGCACATCGTCATGAAAGATGCAGCGACACTTTCGGAAGTGCAGGTTACAGCATCGCGTATGAGTAACGACGGCTCTATGCCTATCCCTATGCGTGAGCTCTCGGGTGCGACCCAGACCATCAATACCAAAGAGTTCGAAGGCTTGTCGGTGACTTCAATCGACGACGCCCTCCAGGGCCGTATGGCCGGTCTTGACATCGTGGCCAACTCCGGTGACCTCGGTTCAGGCTCTTCAATGCGTATCCGCGGTTCGGGTTCAATCAACTCGAATGCCGAGCCTCTCATCGTGCTCAACGACATTCCTTACGAGAGCCACGTTGACGACTCGTTTGACTTCGCCAACGCCACTCAGGAACAGTTTGCCAACCTTCTTGCCATCAACCCCGAGGATATCGAGGAAATCACCGTGCTCAAGGACGGTGCTGCAGCGGCCGTCTACGGTGCGCGCGGTGCCAACGGTGTCATCCTTATCAAGACCAAGCGTGGTGTCAAGGGTCCGCCCCGTGTGCAGTATCTCTACAAGTTCTCCATGCACAAGCAGCCCAAGGGACGCAAGATGCTCAGCGGTGACGACTACACCATGCTCATGAAGCAGGCTTACTTCAACCCCGGACAGGACGAAAACGCCTGCAACATCCCCGAATACAACTACGACCCGACCTACTCGGAATACTGGAACTTCGTCAACAACACCGACTGGGTGGATGAAGTGACTCAGTATGGTTACACCCACGATAACACTGTCAACGTAAATGGTGGTGGTGAGAAAGCGAAATACCGTGCATCGCTCGGTTACCTCACCCAGTCAGGTACTATCATCGAGCAGAAACTCGAACGTATCTCGGCCCTCATGAACCTTGACTATCAGGTGTCTGACCGACTGAAGTTCTCTACCGAGTTCTCTCTTACCCACAGCAAGAATAAAAAGACCTACGACGAGTATGGCAACATCCTCGACATCGCTTACCGCAAGATGCCTAACGTAGGTGTATATCGCCGCGACGATGCAGGAAACCTTACCAATGATTTCTACATCATCCCGCAGTCGTCGTCGCTCGACGCTTCGCAGAAGAACCTTGTCAACCCCGTGGCTATGGCCCACCTGGCAAAATATGACGAGACCTCGATGCGAATCATCCCCACACTGCGCGTGCAGTATGACATTCTCAACCCCGACAAGCACCGTCTGCGCTATCAGGGCTACGTGCAGTTTGACATCGAAAACCGTAAGGATGACCGCGTGCTCCCGCGCGAGCTTACCTCTTACGACTGGAACAGTGACAACGTGAACCGCGTGTCACGCCGCGATGCCGAGTCGCTCAACATGCAGACCAAGCACGAACTTCTGTTCATGCCCCAGCTCGGTCACGGACACTCGTTCATGTTCCTCGGCGCATGGGAGCTCACCTCAGGTAACTCACAGGCACAGGAATTCCGTAAATACGGTCTGCCCAACGGCATCGAGTCGCCCACAGTGCCCGGTAACGAGCGTACATTCAGCTCATCGAAAGGCGAGTGGCACTCAATGGCCTATATGGGTCGTGTACACTACGCGTTCAAGGAGCGCTACATCCTCGACCTTACAGTGCGTCGCGACGGTAGCACCCGCTTCGGTCCCGGCAACCGCTGGGGTACCTTCCCCGCCGTTTCCGGTAAGTGGATTCTCTCTGACGAAAAGTGGTTTGACTCCTGGGAATGGTTCAATACCTTCGGTCTCCGTGTAGGTTACGGTAAGACCGGTCGTATGCCCGATGCCGAGTATCTCCACTATGCCCGTTACAACTCCAACTACGGTTCGGGCATGGGTAACACCTACATCGACATCTCTACCCTCAAGCCCGCGTCAATCCGCCTGAGCAACCTCAAGTGGGAGACTGCACAGTCAGTCAACTTCGGTATCGACTGTAACCTTTTCAACTACAAGGTCAACTTCGACTTCAACGTGTTCAAGGACTGGAACAAGGACCTCCTCTTCTCTAACCAGACCATCCCCTCGTCGACCGGTTTCGGCTCTATCAGCTACATCAACGGCGGTAAGATGGAAAAGAGCGGTTGGGAGTTCAACTTCTACACTCAGAACCTCCTGAAGTATAACGACTTCTCGTTTGACGTCAACTTCAACCTCTCGAACTACAACTCGAAGATTACCGACATGCTTCCCGAAATCCTCGAGTCGTATGAAGGTCAGTTCGTCAAGACCCCCAACGACTCACGCTTCGTAAACCGCGTGCAGCTCGGCAACGCCTACGGTTCAATCTACGGTCTGCGCTACAAGGGTGTCTACCAGTACAGCGACTACGTTGAAGGCCGCGAAGGTACTTGCCCGTTCGTTCAGGACGCCAACGGCAACTACATCAAGGACTCCAACGGCAACCCGATGCCCATGTACTACGACTACGGCGGTATCAACTACAAGTTCCGCGGTGGTGACGCCATCTACGAGGATGTCAACCACGACGGTACTATCGACGAGCTCGATATCGTGTACCTCGGTAACTGTAACCCGAAAATCTACGGTGGTTTCGGCTTCACCTTCCGCTGGAAACAGCTTTCGGTCAACGCCTTCTTCAACTTCCGTACCGGTAACAAGATTGCCAACTACGCACGTATGCGTGCAGAGAATATGTACACCAACGACAACCAGTCAATCGCCACCAACTGGCGCTGGCGCAAAGAGGGTGACATCACCGACATGCCCCGCGCTCTCTACCAGTACGGTTACAACTGGATGCCCTCTGACCGCTTCGTTGAGGACGGTACTTTCCTCCGCTTCAAGTACCTCACTTTCAACTACGGTTTCACCAAGGAAGTGTGCCAGGCTCTGCACCTCAACCAGCTTAACCTTTACCTGACGCTCAACAACCTTTGCACCTGGACCAAGTACACCGGTGTAGACCCCGAAATCTCACCCAACGGTATGACCGGTGTCGTTGAGGACTGGAGCTCGACTCCCCGTTCACAGTACTTCACTTTCGGTCTGACGGTAGGTTTCTAACCATTGAAAAAACATTAACGACATGAATAAGATACTTAAATATTTTACAATAGCACTCCTGGGAGTCAGCTTCACTTCATGCGACGACTTCTTCGAGCTCAAGCCCAAGAACGAGATGGTGCTTGAGGAATTCTGGCAGACAGAGTCCGACGTGCTCTCGGTAGTGGGCAGCTGCTACCGTTCGATGCAGGAGCCCGGATTCATGCAGCGCCTCATCGTGTGGGGTGAGTTCCGTTCCGACAACTGTATCCTCGGCAGCGGCGACGGCGGCGACCTCAACAACATCGCCAACCTCAACCTGCTCCCCTCCAACGGTTACGCAGCGTGGGGCGATTTCTATAACGTCATCAACCTCTGTAACACCGTGGAGCACTTCGCTCCCATCGCCTATGAGCGCGACCCCAACTTCACTCTCGGTCAGCTCAACGGCTACCTCGCCGAGGTAAAGGCTATCCGCGCCTACTGTTACTTCACACTGGTGCGCGCCTTCCGCGACATACCTTTCTCTACCGAGCCTGTGTATGACGACACCGTTCAGTTCCGTCTGCCCCAGAGCGATCCCGACGAGATTATCGACTTCCTCATCGAGGACCTCAAGGCCATCGAGCCCGCGGCCATCACCGAGTGGAGCCAGGTTGCCTACACCAAGGGCCGCATGACCCAGAACGCCGTGCGCTGTATCATCGCCGACATGTGTCTGTGGCAGCGTCGCTACGCTGAAGCCGAGGAGTACACCAACCGTATCCTCAACGACGGCAAGTCCGAGCTCAGCTTCGTGCGCGCCAACAACTACAACAAGGGCGTGTTTATCGACGGCAACTCTACCGAGAGCATCTTCGAGCTGCAGTTCAACCGCGGTATCATCCCCAACTATGCGGTGTGTGAGTTCTACGGCACCAGCGGTGGCCGTGGCCCGCAGAAACAGATTGTAGCCTATGACTTCACCACTACCGAGCTTTGGGATGCCAGCGACGAGCGTCAGTATGACTTCTACTTTGCCGACGTGGCAGGCGGTTCATTCCCCGTCAAGAAGTTTGTCGCTTACCGTCGTGACAACGATATCCCCTCACAGATACGTGAATCGGACTACACCAACGTGGGCGACAATGCCGGTAACACCAACTGGATATTGTACCGTCTGGCCGACGTGTATCTCATGAAGGCTGAGGCTCTCACCGAGCAGAACAAGGACCTCGCAGGCGCCCTTGAACTCGTCAAGACCGTCTACGACCGCGCCAACTCGGCCGAGCCCGAAGGTCTGACCGGCTCATACGGCAACCAGGAGGCAATGCGTCAGCTGATTCTCGACGAGCGCCAGCGCGAATTCATGTTTGAGGGCAAGCGCTACTTCGACCTGCTCCGCGCCATCCGCAAGGACCCCTCGCGCATGGAGCTTATCATCAGCACCTACCTCAAGCCCAAATACGTGTCGCTTGACCAGGCAACCGTCTCTTCCAAGCTCAAGGATATCGACGCACTTTACATGCCTATCAAGGATACCGAAATGAAGGCCAACCACCAGCTGGTGCAGAACCCCTTCTATCAAGTATCCAACGATATCGATGTTAATAAGTAACCAATCCCAAAGTTAATCACTTAACACCATGAATAAGTATCTGCTAAAATCACTGTTCATAGCCGCCCTGGCAGCAGGTGCCGGTGCATTGTCATCATGCTCCGACGATGTCGATGAGGGTGCCTACTATACATTTACCGGTGACACTGTATGCTCTTACGTAGAGGGCGACCCGCAGTACGGCATCTTCACCGAGATGCTCCACCGCACCGGTCTCAACGCTCTGCTCTCGACCTACGGTCACTACACCCTCTTCCTCCCCAACGACGAGGCTTTCGAGGAGTATTTCCGCCAGAACGGCCTGTCGCTCGACACCATGACTGAGGACCAGATGCGTGAGATTATCTACAACCACGTAATCAACAGCCCGGGCCGCGACTACATGTCGGAGAACTTCGAGGAGGGCGCGCTTGCCGAAGCATCGATGTCCGACCACTTCTTCGTCATCTCCTTCCAGAGCGACCCCAACATCTCGGGTCTGCAGATTTATGTCAACAAGACAGTGCGTATCATCGAGCGCGACATCGAGGTGCACAACGGTGTCATCCACCTTGTCAACACCGTAGTGTCGCCCAACAAGGACTTCGTCAGCGATATCCTTATCGACCCCACCGTAGTCGGCGACGAGCAGACATTCAACCTCTTCCACGAGGCATTGCGTGTCACTCACCTCTCTGACTCGCTGGAGCGCGACTACGACCTCAACTATGTGTGCCCCACAGCCAACGCCCACATCACTCAGGCCGGCTGGGACTGTCTGCTGCCCAAGACAAAGCGTTACGGCTTCACCGTCTTCGCCGAGTCTGACGAAGTGTACGCCGCCAACGGCATCCACTCTATCGCCGACATGGAGCGCGTGGCACGCCAGTACTACGACAACGGTTCTGACGACTACACCTCGCGTGACAACGCTCTCAACCAGTTCGTGGCCTACCACCTGCTCGACCGCATGATGTCGACCAACATGTTCCTTTATCCTGGCCGCAACACCGTTGCCAACTCAATGAAGGACCGTCACGAGTTCTACGAGACCATGCGCGAGTTCTACCTGCTCAAAATCAACGTTGGTCCCAAAATCAACCTTGAAAAGACCGGCAAGTGTGTCGAGGTGATTGAAGGCAGAAGTAACCTCAGCGGCTGCAACGGCTACGTTCACTCTATCAGCGACCTGCTCGTGTATGACCGCAACGTGATGGAGAACGACGTGCTCAACTGCCGTATCCGTGTCGACATGTACAATATTCCCCCGGAATTCACCAACAACAATATCCGCTGGAACCTCACCGAGGGTGTGCCCGACGGAGCTTCGGCCCGCACCATCCCCCACGACTTCTCGCCCAAGCATTTCAACTGCACTCCCGAGACTGAAATCGTGATGTGGGCATCGGAAGGCTGGACCATGTATCAGGCCGACGAGCTCAAGCTCAACGGATGGTATGACTTCACACTGCGTCTCCCGCCGGTTCCGCCGGGCAACTGGGAAGTGCGCATGGGTTACTCACGCGTATGGTGGCGCGGTATCGCGCAGTTCTTCCTCGACGGCGAGATCCAGGGTATCCCCCGCGACCTCCGTATCGAGGGCAACGACCCCCGCGTAGGCTGGGTGAAGGATACCGGCGGCCCCGAGGATAAGGAAATTGACAAGGCTATGCGCAACCGCGGCTACATGAAGGGCCCGGCCTCAGCCATCAACTACTACTACAACTCGGTGCTCCGCAACGACCAGGCTTACCTGCGTGTCATCATCGGCAATCTCAGTGTTCAGGAATACGGCGCACACTACCTCCGTGCCAAGAACGTGCTTTCGCCCGGCAACGAATACAACGGCGACCTTATCGAGCTCGTTCCCGTTTCGCTCATCGAGTATGAGGACATCTATTAATCCACCATCATTAACTGATTTCATCAATGAAAAAGTCATATATTTTAGTCGGATTGCTCGCAGTGGCCGGAGCTATGGCATCATGCTCCGACGACTGGGACAATCACTATGAGTCATCGGCACAGGTGTCCAAGGAATCGGTGATGCAGCTCATTCAGGATGACCCCGAGCTCTCTACCTTTGCTCAGATGCTTGAGATTTCAGGCTACAGCGACCTGCTCGCCTCGACACAGACATTCACTGTCTTTGCTCCCAACAACGACGGCCTCAAGGATATCGACCTTGAGGATGTCGACGCGGTGAAGCGTATCGTGCTCAACCATATCGCCCGATTCAACAACTCCACCGCTGCCGGCGACGGTCACACCGTCAAGATGTACAACGGCAAGCGCTTCGCTTTCGACGGCAACACCTTCGGCGGCGTATTGCTCGACCGTGCCGACATCATCGCCTCCAACGGTATCCTCCACGTGCTCGACGAGCAGATACCTTACTCCTACAACTTCCGCGAGTACATCAACGTGCATGCGTCAACCTCCAAGATGGCCGAGTTCCTCGCCCTCTATGACCGCCGCGAGATGGACCTCGGAGCATCGCGTCCTATCGGTGTCGACGCCAACGGCGCCACCGTCTACGACTCGGTGATGTATGACTACAACCCCGTGCTTGAGCACGGCTGGTACGGTATCGGTGACATCGCCGACGAGGACTCGCTCTTCACTATGGTTATCCCCGACAACGCAGCATGGGACGAAGCCTACGCCCGCATCCGCCCCTTCTACAATGTCTATGACAAGGACCAGAGCATAGCCGACTCTATCGGCGACGTGCAGACCAAGCTCTCCATCGTCCATGACCTCGTGTTCCGCCGTCTCATCGAAAACCCCGCGACTGCCACCGACCTCTGGACTACCCGAGGCAGCGAAATCGTTGACCCGCAGGGCTTCTTCACCGGCACCACCCGCGAGCACGCCTCCAACGGTATCATGTACCTCACCTCGAAGCTCAACTACGACAACGTAGCCACCTGGAACCGCCTCATCGAAGTAGAGGGCGAGGACCAGGAAGGCCGTCAGGCAGCTCAGGCAAGTACAATCTACACCCGCTCGGTAGGTTCCGACAACATCTACTACGACTCTATCAGCGAAGCCCGCTACATCGAAGTAGTATCGACCGGTTCAACCGCCACCCAGCCCGGTGTTACCGTCACTATCCCCAACGTGCTCTCCACCGAGTATGATATCTATGTGTCATTCGTGCCCGGCACCGTGACCGATACCCTCAACATCGAGAAAACCCGTCTCACCTTCACGCTCTCTTACCTCGGCGCCAACGGCCGCACCGTCAACACTACGTTCCGCGCTCAGAACGATGCCGAACGCTACGTGACAAGCCCCACCGAGTGCAAGTGGATCAAGGTCAACAACGACCCCGTGTCGTTCCCCGTGTCCAACTACTACGACATGCTGTGGCTCATCGACCCGCTCCACACCACCAACGACCGCGTGTACACCACCAAGCTGCTCATCAAGACCGATGTCAACAACACCGAGTTCAACCGCAACGAGATGGTACGCCGCTTCCGTATCGACCGAGTAGTTTTAGTGCCTATCAAAAAATAAACGACCATCATGAAACACTCATATAAATCTTCCAAGAAAATGCTTCGACCGGTGATATGTGCTTCGGTGGTTGCAGCAATGGGACTCGCAACGCCGGCTGTGGCTCAGACTGCCGACGTCGCTAAGTCAGCACAAGAGATAGTTGAAGGCAACACCCTCACAGGTGTTATCCTCGACTCGTCCACCGGCCTTCCCCTCCCCGGCGCACGCGTGTCGGTGGTCGGTAACGCCAAGGCTACCGCCATGACCGACGACAACGGTAAGTTCAACCTCAACCTCCCCGCCAATGCCGTCAACCTCAACGTTGAGGCTCCGGGATTCTCTACTATAATCGTGCCCGTGCGTGACCGCAAGGATATGACAATACGTCTGGGCAGCCCCATGGAAGGCGACATCTATAAGAACGCCCTCACTGCCGACGCCCACAACGACCGCACCGAGTTTGCCATCGGCCAGACCGTGTCCGACAACTCCGTAGCCGACCTTCAGGGTGACCTCTACGCCATCTCGCGTTCAGGTATGCCCGGCGCAGGCCACGCGGTGTATATCGAAGGTCTCCACTCCATCAACTCCTCCTCTCAGCCCCTCTACGTGGTTGACGGTGTGATATGGAGCGTATCCGACGACAACTCGTCAATTATGGACGGCCACTTCGACAACCCCCTCGCCCTCATCTCGCCTGACGATATCGAGAATATCTACGTGATGAAGAACGGCACCGCCATCTATGGCGCCAAGGGTGGCAACGGCGTGGTCATCATCGAGACCAAGCGTGCCAAAGGCGAGGCTACCGAAATCGAAGCCTACGCCCGTATGGGCTGGCGTCACGCCGCCAAGTCGATACCCATGATGAACGCCGACCAGTACCGCACCTACGCGTCCGACATCATCAAGGATAAATATGACAACCAGACAGTCATCGACCGTCTCGGCTTCCTCAACGACGACCCCACCTCATCGCAGTACTTCGATACTCACAACAACACCAACTGGCTTGACCTCGTGAGCCGCGACGGACTGATGATGAACTACGGTGTCAATGTGCGAGGCGGTGACGACCGTGCGCTCTACATGTTCTCTCTGGGCTACACTCAGAACGAGGGTACCATCAAGGAGACATCGTTTGACCGCATCAACGTGCGCTTCAACTCCGACATCAACCTGTGGCGCGGATCTTCGCTCCGCTTCGACGTGGCCTACGCTCAGGACACCTACAAGCTCCGCGACGACGGCATGAACGCCTACTCCTCGCCCTACTACATCTCGATGATCAAGTCGCCCCTCTATCACCCCAACATTCTGGCTCTCGACGGTTCGCTGACATCGAAATATGCCGACAAGGATGAGCTCGACGTCACCAACCCGATGGAAATCCTCGACATGGGTGTAGGCGAAAGCCGCAACTACCGCTTCAACCTCAACGCAGCTCCCCGCTACCGCTTCAACGACGTGCTGACTGTGGAAGGTCTCGTGGCTTACACCTTCAACAAAATCAAGGAAAACTCCTTCGTGCCCGACTACGGCGTCGACGAGCGCGACTTCGTCAACTCCAACGGCGAAATCTACGCTACCAGCCGCAACGTGGTGAAGAGCCTTATGACCCGTCACACCACATTTATCGCTGACCTCCACTTCTTCTACAACCCCTTGCGCTCAATCGAGCACAAGCTCGGCTTCACCGGCGGTTTCCGCTTCCAGAACGACACTTACGTCAACTCTGTAGGTGAAGGTCACAACACCCCCTCCGACTTCATCAACGACCTCGGCAACACCTCATCTTCGCTCCACTTCACCTCGGGTCACGACCTCACCTGGCGTAACCTCGCATGGTACCTCTCGGGCGAATATGCCTTCATGCAGCGCTACATCCTCAACTTCGACGGCGTCATGGAAAGCAACTCGCGCTTCGGCAACAACGCTCCCGGCGCGGCCCACATCGGCGGCGTGTCATGGGGCCTCTTCCCCTCGGTTACCGCAGCATGGCTCATGACCTCGGAAAACTGGATGAACAACGTCAACTTCCTCGACCTGCTCAAAATCCGCGCCAGCTTCGACATGGCCGGCAACGATAAGATACCTTTCTACGCCAACCGCACTTACTTCGCTTCCGAAGCTCTCAAC
Source organism: Barnesiella sp. (assembly GCA_014801075.1). GTDB lineage: Bacteria > Bacteroidota > Bacteroidia > Bacteroidales > Muribaculaceae > JAGBWK01. The sequence goes on from JAAVEW010000010.1 coordinate 45,931, forward strand.
AACAACGGCTTCGGTCAGGTAATCGCCAACATCGGCAACGACCGCCTCAAGTGGGAGACCACCCGCACCTGGCGCTTCGGCTTCGACGCAAGCCTCTTCGCCAACCGCTGGACCATGGACTTCGACTTCTACACCTCCAAGACTTCCGACCTTCTCATCCAGAAGCGTGCCAAGGATGAAGTGGGCCTCGAATACTACTGGAGCAACGGCGGCGACCTCTCCAACAAGGGTATCAACTTCTCGACCACCGTACGCGCCATCAACCTGCGCGACTGGAAACTCGACATCGGCGCCACCATCGGCCACTACAAGAACAAAATCACCTCGCTCCCCGAAGGCCAGATTCTGACCGACATATGCGGCGGCCAGGTGCTCACCGCAGTAGGCAACCCCGTAGGCGTGTTCTACGGTTATAAAGCCGACGGCGTCTACTCAACCGTAGCCGAAGCTCAGGCAGCCAACCTCGCTATCCGCAACAACGACGGTTCGCTCACCCGCTTCGAGGCCGGCGACATGCGCTTCAATGACCTCAACCGCGACGGCATCATCAGCGAGGCCGACCGTCAGGTTATCGGCGACCCCAACCCCGACATCTACGGTAACTTCAACTTCCGCCTCTCATGGAAGAACTTCACCCTCGGCACCGTGTTCACCTACTCTGTGGGCAACGACGCCTACAACGCACTGCGCGCCCAGCTTGAAGCCGGCAACGACATCTTCAACCAGAGCACCGCGATGCTCAACCGCTGGGTGGCCAACGGTCAGGTGACCGACGTTCCCCGCGCCGTCTACGAGGACCCCATGGGCAACGGACGCTTCTCCAACCGCTGGATCGAAGATGCAAGCTACCTGAAATGGAAATCGCTGTCGCTCGACTACCGTATTCCCATCTCATCACCCTACATCCAGGGTGTTACCCTCTCGTTTGCAGTCAACAACCTCTGCACCTGGACCAAATACCTCGGTGCCGACCCCGAGTTCGCTTTCGGCAACTCACCCCTCTTCCTTGGTGTTGACGCAGGCATGGTGCCCCAGGCACGCGAGTTCAACTTCGGCGTGAAAGTCAACCTCTAATACGCCTACACACACACAATCTGATAAACCAAGCATTCAACTACAACATGAAAACGTTCAAATATATCGCAATGATGGCACTGTCGGTGATGCTCGCCGGTTCAGTCACCTCGTGTGAGGACATGCTCGATACGAAGTCTGACGACTACGTGTTTGACAAAGACCTCAATCTCGACAATGCCAACGACTCGCTCTTCTCCGTGATGGGTATTCTCTCACAGCAGCAGCGTCTCGCCGAGCGCTACGTGCTCCTCGGCGAGGTGCGCGGCGACCTCGTGCAGGTGCCCGCCACCGCCGACTACTCGCTGCAGGAGATAGCGCAGTTCAACGTCTCGGCCGACAACAAATACCTCTCACGCGCCGACTACTACAACGTAATCAACAACTGTAACTACGCCATCGCCCGCATGGACACCTCGGTGACCATCCACAACAACAAGGTCATGATGGCCGACTACGTGGGCATCCGCTCGGTGCGCGCCTGGACTCAGCTCCAGGTAGCGCTCAATTTCGGCGAGCTCACCTGGTACACCGACCCCATCACCAACGTCGATGATGTCGACAAGGATTACCCCGTGCTCCCCTTCGACGCAGCCCTCGACCGCATCCTGCAGGACATCGAGCCCTACATCGGCATGGACGTGCCCAACTTCGGCAACGTAGGCGACTACAACTCTACCCAGGCTTTCGTGCGCCCCACGCTCATAGCAGCCGACATCCATCTCTATAAGAACAACTACGAGATGGCCGCGCAGCTCTACTACGACTACATTGACTACTACAACCTCTACATCACCACAGGCTATGCCAACCGCTGGAGCAGCAATACCCGTACCGGTATCACCGCCGGCAACTTCCAAGCCTACAAAAACGAGGTTATCTCGCGCATCCCCTTCTCGAGCGATGTCAAGGACTATCGTCCCAACCTCATCAACATGACCTACTCGCTCGTGCCCCAGATGGTGCCCGCGCCCCACTTCATGAAGCAGTTGGAGGAAGCCTCCCACTACTACGCCGACGGTGAGAACTCAATCCTCATCACCGGTACCTTTGAAGGTGACCTCCGCGGCATGGCCATCCTGGCCGACAACCGCGGCGACTTCGCCAGTGCTTACGGTTACACCCACGTGACCGACAAGCAGCAGGACATCCTTATCACCAAGTATTACAACAACGGTGAGGACGCAGGCGTCAGCAACCCCGACAACGAGATGTTCGACTGGCGCACAGTGCGCCACTTGCGCTCGGTACCCGTCTACCGTCAGCCGTCGCTCTATCTGCGCTATGCCGAGGCCGTCAACCGTGCCGGCAAGCCCTCTATCGCCTTCGCTGTGATTACCAACGGTCTCAAGCAGAAAGTGATGGACGACTCCACTATCGTCAACAAGTGGGAACGCAACGGCGAGCCCTACATCAACTTCGACAACTCCAAGTATGAGAACAACCAGGGCACCGCAATGCGTGGCCGCGGCTTCGGTATCCGTCTCAGCAAGAGCGGTTATCTCATTCCCGAACTCGCTACGCTCAACGACTCTATCGAGTGGGTTGAAAACGAAATCCTCTACGAGATGGCAGCCGAAACCTGCTTCGAGGGCAACCGTTTCTTCGATCTCCTGCGTGTGTCACACCACCGTGCCGACCACCCCGCGCTCTTCGTAGAGAAAGTGTCACAGCGCTTCGACAACCCCGCAGCAGCTGCCGCACGCCTCTCCAACCCCGACAACTGGTGGATTAAAAAGTAAAATAGTTTAAGTGATTAATATGCCGGCGGGCGCGAGGAAACGAAAGTTTCCCCGCGCCCGCCCCGTGTCGGGGGGAGGGCCGTGGTGGGGCCGTCCTCGGCCGCACGACTCACCACTCGGCATGGCGCGGCGGAGACCCCCGCCACATTGCCCCCCCCTTAACAACTCTACTAACCTAAGATAGCTTCACTTACTATGTGCGGCCGAGGACGGCCCCACCACGTCGTCCCCACCACGTCCCTCCCCGCCTTCACCCTCGAATATTGCCCCGAATTGCTCATTTTGCAGGATTCCTTCTATATTCTGACGCAAATATTGTTAAATTTCGGCTTAAAAAATATGAATTTTGCCTATGAACGGAGAGCCAAATAATCCCGTGCCTCAAAACCGGACGGTATCGAGAGGTTACTCCGACGGCTATCCTTAAATCAAGCAAACGAACCTAAACAGTTAACCTTAATTAATAACCCAAAACTAATCATCACAATGAAAAAGTTTTACTCCGCAGCAATGCTGACAGCTGTCGCAATGACAAGCTTCTCGGCTTCGGCTGACAAACCCGATTGGGATCACCAGGGAAGCTGGCAGATATTCGAACAAGCCAACCAGTTCCGCAGAGCCCAGCAGACTCGTCCTATCGTCGCTGACTTCAACAACGACAACCGCTTTGACATCTACTACGGATGCGGTGGCGAATATTTCGATGAATTTACAAAACCCGGATTGTGGGCTTGGCCTTTCCTCTCGTTGATGTACATCGACAACGGCGACGGTACCTACAAGTGCCTCTGGAACGGCCCCGAGTATGTTGAGACCCGTCAGGAACAGAAGAAGGACGGCGACGGCAATCCCATGTTCGACGAAAATGATAATCCCATCATGGAGGATAAGGACTACTACAAGCAGTCATTCCCCGAAAACGGTATCATCCCCGGCATGCGTCAGAACTACGCAGTGTTTGACTACGACAACGACGGCCTTATGGATATGTACATCGTAATGGTTGTTGACTCGAATGACTACGCTGCCTCTTATCGTGATCAGCTCTACTTCGAGCAGGTAGGTGACAGAAACTGCTACATCACCTGTCAGCTCTACCACAACAACGGTAACGGCACATTCTCCCTCGTCAGCGACCACGGCCTGCCTATCGTGCGTCCCGACTCAAACGCAGAGGAAGCTGACCGTCTTTACAACAACACTTTCGCAGTAGGTGACTACGACCGCGACGGCTACGTTGATATCGCAATCTGCGGTAAGCGTACCAACCGCACTTCGGGTGAGCCCTACCGTATAGCTCAGCTCTACCGCAACCTCAACGGTACCGGTAAGTTCGAGATGATGAAGATTGCCGAGACCAAGGGCGGTTCTTACGCCGAAGCTCAGCTCGATGAACCCGAATTTGAACTCCCCGGCCAGTTCCTCCCCATCGGCGGTAACGTTAAGTTCGCCGACCTTAACAACGACGGATGGCTCGACCTCCTCTTCACCGGTTACGCTCCCGGTTCCGCAATCCATGACCCCAACCACCCCTCAAACGTGAACAACGTGAGCCGTATCTACCTCAACAAGGAAGATGGCGAAGGTGGTCGCAAATTTGTTGACGTGACCGATGCAACTCAATTCCTCGCCGGCCGTTCGGGTGGTATCGACCTTTCGCCCAACCCCGACACCGGTTACCTTGACCTCTACTCAGGCGGTTATTTCGACGGCAACGGCTGGATTTTCCGCGTGTTCAACAACTGGGCTGATGATGGCGAGAGCGGTGTCTACGGTGAAGGTATCGACCTTACCTTTGAGGGTAAAGAAAACCTCGACTGGGTTGAGGACTACCGTCCCATTGTCCGCGACTTCAACGCCGACGGTTATGCCGACATCTATTTCGATGGCCGCGAAAACAACAATACCTGGTATGGTAACGCAGCAGGTACATTCGAGAAAGAGTGTGACTACCTCCGCATCCGCGACTTCGGTAACGGTTCAGGCGCTTGCGCTGCCGACCTCAATGGCACCGGCCGCGCCGACCTCTTCATCACCGGCTGGTGTTGGGCCGAAGGTACCGAGTACCAGTACATCCGCAACGTCGACGGCGGTGGTGGCCACGGTCCCCTCGCAGTTATGTACGAGAACCAGCACGAAAACGAGCCCGAAGATGTTGAAGCTCCCACCGAAGTTCACGCTGTAATCGAGGATGGTATGCTCAACGTTACCTGGGTTGACAACGGTGACCTCACTTGCGCTTACAACGTGTATATCGAAACTCCCGACCGCGGTAAAGTGTGCCTCGTGCCCGCTGACCCCGTTACCGGCTTCGTTCGCAACACCACCGACCGCCACGTAGCAGTTCGCCCCGAAGTTCAGTCTTACTCTATCCCCGCTACTGCCGAGAAAGGTTACAAGGTAGGTGTTCAGGCTATCAGCCTCTTCACCGAGAAGTATTCTCCCTTCACCTGGTCAGTTGAGGACCTCTCTTCAGTAGGCTCAATCGTTGCTGACAACACCAACGTTGAAGTAAGCGTAAACGGTGACGTAGTCGTAGTAAACGCTGATGCTAACGCTGACGTTCAGATTATCGACATGCTCGGCCGCACTGTAGCAACAGGTGCTACCAACGCCGCTATCAACGTAGCAGCCAAGGGTGTGCTGATTGCCAACGTAAACGGCAAAGCCGTGAAGTTCGTGAAATAATAATCACGCCACCGACGAGAGTATCACAACGATACTCCGCAACATAGCTAAGAAAGAAAGGTCGACGGCCCGAAAGCCGCCGACCTTTCTCCGTTTAATGGGGTATCATCGTGGTGGGGCCGTCCTCGGCCGCACACCCCCACTTGGCATGGCGCGGCGGAGAGCAGTGTGGCGGGGGTCTCCTGACCCGCGCTCTATCGGGGTAGGAATACAGTCAGCCCGGCTACGTGGGGAGCGCGGGTCAGGAGACCCCCGCCACGTCCCCGCCACACTCCGCCTCGTTACAAAATCGTGAATTTGTTGTTAAAATAAAAAGACTGATTACATTAATACAATATAGAATTTCTAACTTCGCCGTATGAAAAAATTTGAACTGGGCAAACGACATAAATTGTGCGGAGCAGTGGCGGTGGACCGCCTCTTCACCGACCGCGAGTCGCGCAGCGCATTGTGCTACCCCCTGCGGGGCGTGTGGCGCGAGGCAACGGTGCGCCGCGAGGGTGACGCGCGTTTTCAGTTTGTGGTCACCGTGCCGAAGAAACGGTTGCGCCATGCCGTTGACCGCGTGGCCGCTCGCCGTCGCATCCGCGAAGCCTACCGCCTCAACCACGGCGGCATCGAGGAGTGTCGTCACGACGATGGCGGAGCGCCCGTCGACATGGCCTTCATCTACGTGGCCAACAGCGTGCTCCCGTCGACCGCAATCCACGCCGCCATGAAGCGATTGCTCGGTAAGATACATGATATTGACAATAACTCACGTAGCGATAAAGAAGCATGAACCTCGCAGCTCACATAAGCCGAGGTGTCAGCAACCTGCTGTCGCTGCCCATACACCTCTACCGCTATTGCATATCGCCGATGCTGCCGCAGAGCTGCCGGTTCACCCCGACATGCTCGCAGTATGCCCTCGAAGCGCTGCGCAGGCATGGCCCCGTCAAAGGGCTGTGGCTCACCGTGAAGCGCATTGCGCGATGCAATCCCTGGGGTGGATGCGGATATGACCCCGTACCTTAGAACAGGCCCTAAGACAATGTTTTTCTTCAACAGCACCAAAGATGTTAACGCCCACTGCCACGACCGCAGCGCGAAACTCGTCACCCTCGACCTCAGCGAGTACAATGATTGCAAACTCGAGCGCGAGGACCAGCAGTTCATGGTAGGACTGCACCCGTGGAACACCGTCGACGACGAGATGTACGACACCTTCGACATCCTCTCTACGGCCATAACCGACCCGCGCGTGGTGGGCATCGGTGAGGTAGGTATCGACCCGCTGCACGGCGCGTCGGTGGAGCGGCAGGAGCAGTTGCTGCGCTACCAGTTGCGCGTGGCCAACGAGGCCCGTCTGCCCGTCATGTTTCACATCGTGCGCCGCTACGACATTCTCATCAAGCTCTTCAAGGAGTTGAAACCCGTAGCTTCGTGGGCCGTCCACGGCTTCCGTTCGTCGCCCGAAGTGGCAAGTCAGCTTGCCGACCTCGGCATCTACATGTCGATAGGCCTTAAATTCAACCCCGAGACGCTCAAGGCCATCCCCCGCAACCTTATCCTTCTCGAGACCGACGAACTGCCCGACAGCGCCATCAGAGACGTTATCACCGCCGTAGCGCAGGTGAGAGGCAGGAGCCGCCGCGTAGTCTCCCGCGTAGCCCGCGAAAACCTCCGGCACTTCCTCAATTCCGGCCAGAAAAGCCTCTGAATCCCTCCTAAAAAATATATTAAAAGTATGAAACTTAAATTTTTACCGTTCGCATTTGCCGCTCTGGCACTTGGCTTCACCGCGTGTAGCGATGACGATGATGAACCCGATCTCAATCCCAACCCCAATCCCGGCGATGAAAATGTAGTTGTTGATCCTTCAACGGTATTCGCTGCCGGCATCCCCACTCAGGTAGGTGATGCTGTGATTACCACAAACGCCGATGGTCTTGTCACAAAAATCTCCGATGGTGACATGATTACAACTTTCGACTATGCTCCCGCCAAGTCACGCGCCGAGGTCTTCATCCCCGCCGCCTATGATATGACAATGAATGTGGAGTGGGGCAACGATGATGATGGCGTTGACTTCTATATCAAACTTAACAAACAGGGTTTCATCGAGTATGCCTACGAAGTTGACGAGGATTCCTATGATGGTGAGACCGCCGACGAATGGTGGTTCAAGTATGACCGCAACGGTCGCATGATAGAGATGAAGCGCACCGAGGGCGACAACGAAATCACTACTATTACCTACAATGCCGATGGCGATATAATTGCCGTTAAGGTGAGCGATGATGACGCTCCTGATGGCAAAATGGAATGTACTGTCACTTACACAAATGACAATAACCCCGTAGCGATAGCCAACAAAAGTGGTATAATGCTTTATGATGAGACATTATGCATCGATATGGATGAAATGGCTCCTGCCTATTTCGCAGGTCTGCTCGGTAAGGGTACTGCACACCTTCCTCTCGGTGCAACCGAAACTGACGACGATGGCTATAAGGATATCTATACCTACGAGTGGGTGCTGAACGCAAATCAGATGCCTACTATGCTCAAGACCTCCTACGAGTCATATTCTCCATGGTATGATCAGCCTTACTTCGGAGAGGAAGACCCCATTTCGATTAAGTGGTAATACTGGTATCGATTAGTTAACCTTACAGAGTCCATAACTTTGCTGATTTTTGCCGCAAAGTTATGGGCTTCTCTTTTTTCTCGAGCAATCGTGTTAGCGCAGTGGGGGATTCCGGTTTTGCACTTGCCGGTGTAGAGCAGGCGCGGGAGGCATGACGCTTGGCAGAGGTGCCGCCCATTCCGGTTTTCCGGTTGCAGGTGTAGAGCAGGCGCGGGAGGCATGGATGGTCAAACCCGAAGAAAGGCAAAAATAATTCAAAAAATTTGCATATTTGCCAAAAGCTCCCTACCTTTGTGTCGCCTTAGACCCCAAGCGGGTTTGGGCAAACAGGATTGTCTTATGGTGTAATGGTAGCACTGCAGTTTTTGGTTCTGCCTGTCTTGGTTCGAATCCAGGTAAGACAACTTCAAACAAAACAACCCAAAGAACTCCGCGAAGGCCCACCCCTCGCGGAGTTCTTTTTATAGTCCCTCGTGGTGGGCCGAGGACGTCGTGGTGGGGCCGTCCCCGGCCGCACAACCTCCCGCCCCTAACAACCCTGCTAACCATAGATAGCTTCGCCTTCAAAGTGCGGCCTCCTAACAATCCTACTAACCTTAGATAGCTTCGCCTAAAATGTGCGGCCGAGGACGGCCCCACCACGACGTCCTCGGCCGCACTTAACCATTCAAAGTAACTTTCTGCTTATCCCAAAGCGTTTCGCCACCGTGATGTGGCCTAACTGAGGCATCCTGCGGATGTCCCTACCGGGTGCAACATCGTCCCGCTACTGTTCGGCGGCCATTTTCTGCCGGGCCGATAGAAATAGAAAAGAGGACTCTCGTGGTGAGAATCCTCTTTGCGGTACCCGGACCCGGGCTCGAACCGGGATGGGTTGCCCCACTGGTGTTTGAGACCAGCGCGTCTACCGATTCCGCCATCCGGGCGTTTGCGGTGCAAATTTAAGCTAAAATTTTGGATTTCACAACTGTTTTTGCGATTTCGTTGCGGTTTTTTATTTTTTTGAGGGGTAAATCGGGTGGGGAAGTGGGAGGCGGGAAGCGCTTTTCGGGGATTTTGCAATTATTTTTTTGTGATTTATGGTGTAAAAAATTTGGTTGTGAGGAAATTAAGTTGTACCTTTGTGTGCTTAAATTTTTCCGCACCGGGTTATCAGGTAAGCGAGTGCCGCAGAATGGGCGTTCCACCCGACGGAGTAACTTATAAAACAACAAGTTAAAATGTTTGTAATTGTAGAAATTCAAGGACAACAGTTCAAAGCTGAAAAAGACAAGTTCTTGTATGTTCACTACCTCGGCGAAAACGTAAAAGAGGGCGACAAAGTGGAATTTGACCGCGTGCTCCTCGCTGATGCCGACGGTGACGTTAAGGTCGGTGCGCCTACCGTTGAAGGTGCAAAAGTAGTATGCGAGGTAGCTGTTCCCCTCGTAAAAGGTGACAAAGTGATCGTTTTCAAGAAAAAACGCCGCAAAGGTTACCGTGTGAAAAACGGCCATCGCCAGTATTTCACTAAAGTAGTGATTAAAGACGTTATTGCATAACCCCTAAAATCTTAAAGAAATGGCACATAAAAAAGGTGTAGGTAGTTCGAAGAACGGTCGTGAATCAGAAAGCAAACGACTCGGTGTTAAGATTTTCGGCGGTCAGAATTGCAAAGCAGGCAATATCATCAAGCGTCAGCGTGGTACAGTTCATCACCCCGGCCAGAACGTGGGTATGGGCAAAGACCACACAATCTACGCTTTGATCGACGGTGTAGTTGTTTTCTCTGAAGGAAAGAACGGTCGCCGCTTCATCAATGTCGCTCCGCACGCCGAAGCATAAACGTAGTTTTTTAACACCATAAGAAATCAGCCTCGTGTCCCAAAGGACATGAGGCTGTTTTTTTTGACGCGTTCCCCAATATTTTTTAAAGGGTCTAAGGCTCGCACGTCATGTGGCGGGGGTCTCCTGACCCGCGCTCTCACAGCAGAGGTCCGTAAGCAACGACTTGATTGTGAGAGCGCGGGTCAGGAGACCCCCGCCACGCTGCGTTATGGTCAATGTCGATTTTGTAGAGTCAGTGGCAATTCCGGTGGCTTCGGGAATCGTGAGGCACGGGGCCTTACTTCTCGCCGCGGAAACCGCCTTGCTGGGGCGTGCCGGGGTTGCTGCCGGGGCCGAAGCCTTGCTGGGGTGGTGCTGACGGGCGGCCGGGAGTGTTGCCGGGGGCTCCGGGGTTGAATGCGGGACCGTTGCCCGGGCGTGTGGGTATGGGGCGCGGCGGCACGGGCGGCTGAGGACGATAGGAGGGGATTATGCTGCCCGGTCCGTAGCCTATGATGGGCGGTGATGACGGAACATTCCAGTCGCTCCAGTAGTAGGGCGCGTCGGGGGCGTACAAGCCTGTGCCTCCGCCCACGGTGGCGGTGGTTGACCATCCCAAGCAGCTTGTGAGCGACAGAGTGGCGATGGCGATGAGTGCTGCGTAGCCTGTAATCTTTTTCATAATAGCCTCCTTTCGGTTTTGCGGGTCAGTTGGGCCGGCGAGTGTCACCGCGCAACTGACGTCCATTTATAATATAGACAAACCGGGAGGGGGAAAGGTTAGTCGGCTGAGTGCAAATTAAAGTTAAATATCACCTGCTATTGCCGATTAAAAGCTTGAAAACGAGAGGGGGAGGAGCGAGCTGACTGAGGGGAGAATGTATATGGCGTCGCGGCCCGCGAGGAGCACCTCCACGTCATGTCCCGCGAGCTTTTCGTATTCGAGCAACGCCTGACGGCATGCGCCGCAGGGAGGAATCGGCTGCTCCACCTCCTCGCCATCAGTGCCGCGGGCGGCGATGGCTATTTTTTCAAACCGGGCGTCGGGGTGGTTGGCGCCGGCGTAGTAGCAGGCGGTGCGTTCGGCGCATGTGCCCGAGGGGAAGGCGGCGTTCTCCTGGTTGGCGCCGGTGACTATGCTGCCGTCGGAGAGCAGTATAGCCGCGCCCACGTTGAAGTGGCTGTAGGGGGCATAGCTGCGGGCGGTGGCGCTGCGTGCGTCGTCGACAAGCTTCTGCTGCACGGGGGTCAGTTCGTCGTATCGGGCCGATATTACGGGGACAACTATATCAATATTTTTCATAACGCTTGAGCTTTTAGAGTGTGTTTACTTTTAAATGATTTTAGCACAAAGAGAGATTTTGGGATGATTTTTCAAAATTGAAGAAGGAGCAATGCGGGCATTGCGACTGATGAAAGTTTAAAAAAGCACCCAAAAGATTCTTTGTGATGAAATCAAAAATTATAAAACACACTCTTTATTTATTAATTTGGTTTAAAAGAAAACACACTCTTAGTGAACGGAGTGAAGAGGTGTGCTACAAATAAAACAAATTTTAATCCAAAAAACAAAATTTTGAGGCGTTAAATTTTGCGCATTTCTGATATTTGCTTAATTTTGCAGTTCAGAACAAAATACGCTTAAAGCGAAAACAGTAACAATACCAACAATATAACATTCGTAATGTCAAAGAAAATAGAAAACGAGGAAACTCTCGCAGAACTCGAAAACGCCAACGAGTCCCTTGAAGCCAAAGTGAAGAAAAACCTTAAAGCGCTCTCAATCATCGGTATCGTGATTGCGCTGATTGTAGTAGGCGTTATAGTTTACATCTTCCTCGTAAGACAGCCCGCTATCAAGAAGCAGGACAACGCAATAGCTCAGGCCGACCGCGAAATGCTCATGACCGGCAACGACTCCCTCGCCAACCAGAAGTATCAGAAAGTAGCTGAAGGCGGATATGCTGCGGGCAACCGCGCCAAACTCATGTCGGCTATCGGTCTTTACAAGGAAGGCAAATACAACGAAGCTATCGCAATGCTCAAAGGCTACGACGTGAAGGACGACATCGTAGGCCCGGCAGCCCTCTCGCTCCTCGGCGACTGCTACGTCAACACCGACAAACTCAACGACGCTATCGATACTTTCAAAAAGGCTGTGAAAGAGAGCGATGAGAATCCCTACTACACTCCCATATTCCTCGTGAAGCTCGCCCACATCTACCACGAGCAGAAAAACTACACCGAGGAAGCCAAGATGTATCAGGAAATCGTTGACAAATATCCCCAGTTCCTCCAGACTTCGGGCATCAACGTAGAGAAAGAACTCGAACGCGCCAACACACTTGCCGGCAACGCCAAGTAATTGACTGACCGTCAACCCCTCGGAGAGCGGCCGTGACCGCCCCGAAGCTCACATAACAAAGGCTGCATAGATTGCCACCCGGCATCGGTTGCAGCCTTATTTTTTAATTCACTTTATCGCATCTTATGGACAAGAGATTGCAGGAATTGGCTACAATGCCCGTGGGCAGACTGCTGCTGCGTTACAGTATCCCCGCCGTAGTGGGCATCGTGGTGATGCAGCTCTACAATATTGTCGACCGCATATTCATAGGTCAGGTCGTAGGCACTGATGCTATCGCCGGACTCGCCATCACCTTCCCGCTTACCAACATCACCACCGCGCTCGGCGTGCTTATAGGCGCCGGAGCGTCCGCCCGCGTTTCCATAATGCTGGGTAACAAGGATGAAGCCTCGGCGCTGAAGGTTGCGGGCAATTCGCTTGTGCTGACGCTCAGTATCGGGGCCGTCTATGTGGCGCTGTTCTACCTGTTTCTCGACGATTTGCTCGTGCTTTTCGGTGCTACGGCGGCCAATATATCCTACGCCCGCGACATGATGCTCTATGTGCTTCCCGGCCTCTTCCTGACCAACATAGCGTTCTCGTTCAACAATATCATGCGCTCCTCCGGTTTTCCGGCGCGAGCCATGGTGACAATGTTTATCGGTGCGGGAGTCAACGTCATCCTCGACCCAATCTTCATCTATCTCCTTGACTGGGGCATAAAGGGCGCTGCGATAGCCACCGACATCGCCATGGCCGTGTCGGCATTGTTTGTCATGAGCCACTTTGTCAAAGGCCGCGGTGTAATCCGTTTCAAGCGAGGCATCTATAAGCTCGACCGCCGTATAGTGTGGGGTATAATAGGCATCGGTGCGGCCCCTTGCATCGTCAACCTTGCGAGCTGCCTGATAAACATACTGATTAACCACACCGTCAACCGCTACGGCGGTTCCGACGCCATCGCCTCCGTAGGAGTGTTCGTGACGCTCACGGCATTCGTCGTAGCGTTCATTATAGGCATCTGTCAGGGCATGCAGCCTATCGTGGGATACAACTATGGCGCGAAGCAATTCAAGCGTCTCAGGCGCGCATTTGGCCTCACGGCGGGCATTGCCACTGCGGTGAGTCTGCTTGGCTGGCTTGGCGGTCAACTGCTCTCGGTGCCGCTCACCAAAGTATTCATTACCGACGACGAACTGATAACCGCTACGGCGCGCACGCTCTCAATCGCCACATCCATGTTCTGGACCGTCGGCATACAGATTGTAGCCACCACCTTCTTCCAGTCGATAGGACGCGTTGAGAAGTCGATTTTCCTCAGTCTTACGCGTCAGGTGCTGTTCCTTATCCCCGCGTTGCTGCTGCTCCCCGGTATGTACGGGCTGAAAGGCGTGTGGCTTAGTTTCCCCACCTCCGACATCGCAGCGTTCGTGGTGACAATCGCGATGATACTATGGCAGTTCCGCTCCATGCGCAGCGAGCGGGCGTAGGGTTGGGTATAGTGCAAAAAAAAATTACTCGTCGTCTCGACGAATAATCTTCTTACCTTAAATCTAATACCATGAAAAACTGATGCAAAGGTATAGTTTTTATGTTATACAACATAATTTCCGAGCAATAAAATGCATTGTGTTAACATAAATTAACGTAATCCATCGTTGTGGAGGGCAGTAAGTTTTGTGGCGGGGGTCTCCTGACCCGCGCTCNANCGCCTCCANCCGANCCCNNNNACAGCGNTNTAACAAGTAGTATATCAACGTAAAAGCGCGGGTCAGGAGNCCCCCGCCACATGGCTGCCNCCTCGTGGTGGGGCCGTCCTCGGCCGCACNTTGGTGGCNAGGGTATCTAAAAGNATTCTGACGNNCTTGTTGNGGTGCGGCCGGGGACGGCCCCACCACGAGGTGGGCGNCGNCNTTTCCTNCNGCGGCTTTCTGTAGGATGGGTNTCGGCCCCGNCGGGTTACTTCTCGCGCCCTCTTCCGTCCCGCTCCACCTCCGCTCGCTTACGGGNATAAAAAAACTGTCGGCGGTGGGCCGACAGTTTTTGTTTTATTTCAAGGGTTGGATTAACCGTTGACTTTCTTCATGTGAGCGATGAGGTCGAGCACTTTGTTAGAGTAGCCGATTTCGTTGTCATACCAAGAAACGACCTTAACGAAAGTGGGAGTCAACTGGATACCTGCCTTAGCATCGAAGATTGAAGTGAGGGGGCAGCCGAGGAAGTCAGAAGAAACGACAGCGTCTTCGGTGTAACCGAGGATACCTTTGAGTTCGCCTTCAGAAGCTTCTTTCATTGCAGCGCAGATTTCTTCGTAAGTAGCGGGTTTAGCGAGGTTAACGGTGAGGTCAACTACAGAAACGTCGAGAGTGGGNACGCGCATTGACATACCGGTAAGTTTGCCGTTGAGTTCGGGGATAACTTTACCTACAGCCTTAGCAGCACCGGTAGAAGAGGGGATGATGTTGCCTGAAGCAGCACGACCACCGCGCCAGTCTTTCATTGAAGGACCGTCAACAGTTTTCTGAGTAGCGGTAGTAGAGTGTACTGTAGTCATAAGACCTTCTACGACGCCGAATTTGTCGTTGAGGACCTTAGTGATGGGAGCCAAGCAGTTGGTGGTGCAAGATGCGTTAGATACGAACTGAGTACCCTTAACGTATTTGTCCTGGTTAACACCGCATACGAACATGGGGGTGTCGTCCTTTGAGGGAGCTGACATTACCACGTATTTAGCGCCGGCTTCGATGTGAGCCTGTGCTTTTTCTTTGGTGAGGAAGAGACCGGTTGATTCAACTACGTATTCAGCACCTACTGCGCCCCAGCCGATTTCAGCGGGATTCTTGCAAGCTGTTACGCGGATTTCTTTACCGTTAACGATGAGGAGTGATTTTTCCAAATCGTAGTCTACTGTACCGTCGAAGCGACCGTGCATGGTGTCATACTTGAGCATGTAAGCCATGTAGTCAACGGGAAGAAGGTCGTTGATAGCAACTACTTCGATGTCGTCACGTTTTGTAGAAGCACGGAACACGAAACGTCCGATGCGGCCGAAGCCATTAATACCTATTTTTGTCATAATAATATAAAAAAATATTGGGTTGTTGGATTAGCAACTTTTATGCTCGCAGCCATGTAGCTTTAAGCAATGCAAAGTTAATCATTTATTTTGAATTTTGATAATTTGAAAATAAATAATGTTAAATTATCGGCCGAAATCGTGCCCGAAGAGCCGTTGTGACCCGAAAATAGGGAAAATTTGCTATATTTGCGGTAGTGGAACGATTCTGAACAACCTGACATTATGCGATAATACCGTATTTCCACGGATTATTACCCTAACTAATATCACATCCAAAAATTTTTTATTAAATGAGAAAAGGAATTTTCGCGGGACTGATGATGGCGAGCACGTGCGCCTCAATGTCGGCCGCTGTGGCCACCTACAATGTTCCCGCCATCGAGGGGGACGCCACTCAAGTGCTTCAACAGGTCATCGATATGGCGCAGGCCAATCCCGGNGGCGCTGTCATCAACCTCGCTCCCGGCGCTGTCTACAATATCAGCCGCACGAGCGCAACCCCTCTGCTCCGCTATGTCTCCAACACCACTTCCGTTGANGAGAACTTTGACCACGGCATGAAGTACATAGCTCTCTANTTCAAGGATGCCGACAATNTCACTCTCAANGGCAACGGCGCNACCTTCATCACCCACGGCGAGCTCACCACCTTCGCCCTCGAACAGTGTGACGGCGTGACGCTCAAAAACTTCACCCTCGACGCCGCCGACCCCTCCGTGCCCGAGTTCACCGTCACCGANAGCGACGACCGCCGNATCCGTGTCAAAGTCACNGCTCCCTCGCGCTACGAAATCGACCCCGACAGCACATTCTACTGGGTGGGCGANGGCTGGCGTTTCACCGACGGACTCGCGCANGTATATTTCCCCGACAAAAAAATAACTTGGCGCTACGACAACCCCATACGCNGCGGCACCAAAGCCGTTGAGGTGGCNCCCGGCGTGGTCGACCTCTTCTATNAGAGCGGTCATCCCTTCCGCNNGGGCGAGATATATCAGATGCGCCACACTATCCGCAACCAGGTGTGCGGNTTCATCAACGAGAGCCGCGACGTGACCCTCGAAGGNCTCAANCTGCAATTTATNGGCAACTTCGGCATCGTGTCGCANAATTCGGCCGACATCACCATCGACNACTGCCGCATGGCTCCCGACCCCGCTTCGGGACGCACCTGCGCCGGCTTTGCCGACTTCCTCCAGTTCTCCGGTTGCCGCGGCCACATCGAGGTTGACAACTGCTACTTCTCGGGCGCACACGACGACGCCATCAACGTCCACGGCACCCACATGCGCATNGTAGGCCAGCCCGACGANCGCAGCCTGCGNCTGCGCTACATGCACAACCAGTCGTGGGGCTTCAACTCCTTCGAGAAGGGTGACTCCGTAGAGATAGTCAACGTNCACTCNCTNCTNGGCGAGTTTGCCGGCAAAGTGACTGAGTCGCGACAGCTCGACGACTACGAGTGGGTAATCACCCTCGACCGCCCCGTCGCCACCCTCGACCTCGAGGACGGNCGCGCCGTTGAAAATATCTCCGCCACCCCCTCGCTCCGCGTGGCCGACANCTACTTCACCCTTGTGCCCACCCGCGGNATCCTTGTCACCACCCGTCGCCCCGTNGAGATTGTCAACAACCTCTTTGACCGCATCCCCATGCCCGCAATCCATATNTCCGACGATGCCCGCGGCTGGTATGAGTCAGGCCCCGTGCGCNATGTCACCATCAAGGGCAACCGCTTCGTGGAGTGCGGCAGCCCNGTAGTGTGCGTCAATCCCGAGACCGACCGCTACGAAGGCCCCGTCCACACCGGCATCCGCATCATCGACAATGAGTTCGTCATGAACGGCGGCGAGGCAATCGGCGCACGCGGCGTTGCCGACGTCACCGTCAGCGGCAACACTATCACCGGCAACCACGAGCCGCAGCCCGTCAGAGTGGAACTCGACCGTTAAGGCCGGCTCNCCTCGCTTTGTAGTCAAAAANTTGTAATAATGCGTCAAAACNTCCGCGCTGAATTAAATTTCACCGAATATGGTGGNAAAATTGTAAGAAATGGCGCATATCCGTTATAACTTTGCTCTGCAAACTTCAATCAATCATTATAATATAAAACACTTACCCCATGAAAAAANTTCTTGTCATAGCAGCTCTCGCAGCCACAGCGCTGACCGCCGGGGCCGAAGTGGCAAGCCGCGAAATCAACGACGGCTGGCAGTTCAGGCAATGGCGCTCCGACAACTGGTACCCCGCCACTGTGCCCGGTACGGTGCATACTGACCTTATAGCAAATGAAATCATCGAGGACCCCTTCTTCCGCCTCAACGAGCGCGGCGTGCAGTGGGTCGACAAGGAGGACTGGATGTATGAGACCCATCTCATCGCCACCCCNGAGGAGGTTGCGGCCCAGAACCAGGAACTNGTGTTCTACGGCCTCGACACCTACGCTACGGTATATCTCAACCACGAGCGCATACTGCAGGCCAACAACATGCACCGCACATGGCGCGTCGACGTAAAGGGNATCCTCAAAGAGGGCGACAACCTGCTCGAAGTCCTCTTCGACTCTCCCATCAAGGTCGACCTGCCCAAGTACGACAAATATGACTACACCTTTAATACAGGTCCNGACCAGAGCCAGCAGGGCGGCGTGTTCAACAAGACGCTGAGTATCTTCGCCCGCAAGGCCGGTTACCACTACGGCTGGGACTGGGGTCCCCGCCTCGTCACCTCCGGTATCTGGCGCCCCATCGCGCTTGANACATGGAGCGGCGAACGCATCAACAACGTGCAGTTCATCCAGAAGGATGTCAACGCCAAGCGCGCCGAACTCTCTACCGTGGTCGAAGTGCTTGCCGACGAGGCTGCNCCCAATGCCGAAATCGTNATCACTGCCGACGGCAAGAAGGTGGCTTCCAAGAATGTAAGCCTCGANAANGGTCTCAACAAAGTGACTCTCGACTACACCGTAAAGAATCCCCGTCTCTGGTGGTCAAACGGTCTTGGCGAGCCTTACCTCACCAAGTTCGNCACCACGCTCAACGTAGGCGGCAAGAAGGTTGAGACCGAGGATACCCGTCTCGGCATCCGCTCNCTCAAACTTATCCACCATCCCGACGATCAGGGCCACTGCCTCTACTTCGAGCTCAACGGCAAGCCCGTCTTTGCCAAGGGTGCCTGCATGGTGCCGATGGACAACTTCCTCCCCCGCATCACCACCGAGAAGTATCTCAAGCATGTCACCGACGCCAAGGACGTGAACATGAACATGATACGCATATGGGGNGGCGGTGTCTACGAGGACGANCGTCTCTACGACTTCTGCGACGAGAACGGTATTCTCATCTGGCAGGACTTCATGTTTGCCTGCTCCACCTATCCCGCNGACGAGGAGTTCCTCGCCAANATCCGTCAGGAAGCTATCGACAACGTGCGCCGTCTGCGCAACCACTGCTCTATCGCCGTGTGGTGCGGTAACAACGAGTGCCAGGATGTCTACTACGGCTGGGGNGGNCGCAAGCGCTACTACGAGGAAAAAGGCGTTGAGGACCTTACAAGAAAGCAGTTTGAGGATATCTACTTCGTCACNCTCCCCGAGGTTGTCGAGGAATATGCCGGCGGCGTGGCTTACCGTCCGTCGTCACCCTTCGCCTTCCGCGATACTCCCTCCGACGGTATCAACGGCGACGACCACTACTGGGGCGTATGGCACGGCCGCGACTCCATCGGTCACTACAACGTGAAGAAAGCACGCTTCTTCTCGGAATACGGCTTCCAGTCGTTCCCCGAGTTTGAATCGGTAAAAATCTACGCTCCGCAGGAACGTGACTGGAAATACAACTCCGAGGTAATGATGGACCACCAGCGCGCNGGTTCCTACGCNAACGGTCTTATCCGCGACTANATGCGCGACGANTACCGCGTGCCCGAGGACTTCCCCACATTCCTCTACGTAGGCGGCATTCTNCAGGGCGACGCCATCAAGACAGCCTTTGAGGCTCACCGCCGCGACATGCCCCACTGCATGGGTTCGCTCGTATGGCAGCACAACGACTGNTGGCCCGTGGCATCGTGGGCCGCACGCGACTGGTACGGCCGCTGGAAAGCNCAGCAGTATTTCTCTAAAGCCGCTCTCGACGACGTGCTCGTATCGCCCCTCGTTACCGGCGACACNCTGACTNTNTCNGTTGTCAACGACCGTCGTTCATCAGTCAAAGGTAAAATGACCCTCCGTGTCATGGACCTCAAAGGNAACGTTATCGCNACCAAGGAGGTGAANCACACCGCTCCCGAACTCTCATCGAAGGTTATCTACACCGANGATGTCAAGAACCTTATCGGCGACCGCTACAAAGGCGATGTGATTTTCGTTACCGACTTCGAGACTCCCGANCGCACATACAGCAACATCGGCTACGCAATCCGTCAGAAATACATGAACTACGAGCGCCCCGAAATAGCAATCGCCATTGCTCCCGCAGGCGACGGTTATGACGTGACAATGACCACCGATGTGTTTGCCCGCGGCGTGTTCCTCTCGCTCGACGGCATCGACAACTTCTTCTCCGACAACTACATCGACATTCTCCCCGGAGCCACACGCACNATCCACGTGACCACACCGCTCTCCGAGAAGGACTTCCGCAACCAGCTTAAACTCATCTCAATGGGCCACGCCTACGCCAACATAGAAGCCGACGAATCCGGCACCTCAATAGGCAAAGGCGGCGAATACCGNCCCCTCGGCGGCGACTAATCCCCCCGGCCCCGNCGGTAAGCTACTGCCACACAACGCAAGAACGAGAGTGTGCTCCCTTTAGAGCACACTCTCGTTCTTGCGTTTATCTGACAGGCGCAATGCGTATCGTAGGAGTTTAGACCTCAATGAATGCATCTCGCCGGAAATACCCGTGCTCGTTTGCAAAAACATACCCCAATTGATTTGTAACCAATTTTGTACCACCAATTTCTACGTTTATGTTCCTGTGAGAATGTCCGTAAATCCAATAATCTATCGGCAATGACTCAATCAGGGTGTTGAGATCGGAGGTAAACGCACCGTTTATTCTGCTCCCCTTGAACTCAAAGGCCATCAAGTCGAATGATGGGACATGATGCGTTACAACAATGCGCTTGACAGCTTCGCTTTGCTTAATGCTGCGTCGGATGTAATCTACACATTTGTCATGTTCGTCGTTGAACCTGTCCCAGCTCAAACAATATTCACCATTGCGAATCCTCCGAAAGTCAGTAACGCCGTGCTCAACGAAATAAGCATCTGCCGGATATATTCTTGCCCATAAGGTAGAAAAGATCAACTCTATATCTCCAATTTTGACCGCTTTGTTATAAAAGATTTGCACGTTTTGACGTATTTGTTGAGTCCAACCCTCTGTAAGATTGTTTATGTCGAAGCCTTTATAAAGTTCATGGTTGCCGGGAACAATATATGTCTGCTTGAAATTCTCTGCACACCAATCCCAGAACGGATGCCTGCTATAAATATCATCACCGAGATACCCTATATCACCGGCAAGCACAAGCATATCACCTACCGGAACCAATGGATTGTCATGAAGCCATCGGCTGTTTTCGTGAAATTCCAAATGTAAGTCTGACGCAAATTGTATTTTCATTATCCCGTAACATAAAGAGTAGGTAATGCTTCAAGATACAACCTGACGGTTGCGTCCGACACTCTTAACGCATCTTGAAGTGATTGATTTGGAAGGGAAACAAGGAGACGTCTTGCAAATTCGTTTATCGTTGCGATTATCTCATCGTCTACTATTGCCGTGTCAGTGGCTGTCATGGTTGCCACGAGTTTCAGAACGTCATTGCGATGTTTCAGAATGTCTTTGGTATTGACTCTCTTGCCGGCTTCCTTGTCGGCGAGCAAATTAAGATATGCTTTTGATTTCAATGCAATCAACGCTATTGGGTCGGCATATCTTAATCCGGCGCTGATGAAAGAATTTTCAATCGTCAGATTGTAATATGGCTCGTCAAGTATAATTGAGGATAAGCTCGAAACTTCGCCGTCAATAGGCAGCGGCTCAGTATGCGCTACAGAGGAAAATATTTCGTTATGACGCGACAGCAGTTCTACTTTTACAGGAAATCCCGGTCTGCCATTGTCAAAGCTATAAAGTACATATCTGGGCTCCTCGTCTTTACCTTTTCTTATGCCGGGACGATATTCCCCTTCCGCAATAAATGCCCAAAACGCCTTTGCAAATTCAGCCGTCATATTTTCTACGATTACAACGATGTCGATATCCATTGTCGCCCTCGGTCGCATGTCAGTATCTTGTAATATTACATCACAAGCCGTTCCTCCGATTATCACAAAGTTATCGGAGAACGCCTTGAATGCATCTCTAAATTTGTCTATTCCGCCTACCATTGCATTCCTTTTAGCATTGTTTCAAGTTCTTTTTGTACTCGCGGATCGTTGTCATCCCTCAAAGTGAGGTAAAGTGAAAGGCGGTCAACATAGTTGTCCGACGAAATAGGGGGGTATTTCCATATCTCGATCCGTTGAATATCTTCTATTCTTGATAATTGGGTGCTTAGTTCCTTACTTTCGGCAACCGTCAGAACCTTTGTCGGAATTTCCTCTCCAACGAGCATTGAATAGTGGGAGAGTGCTTCTACTCCGCCTATCTTTCCAATTCTGACCTCGCATGATAAATACCCCTCATGCTTTATAGGGCTAACCATATATTTAAGCGCATCAATCCATAATTGGCGATTATCTCGATTAAACGATAATTGCTTCGTGCGTATGTCGATTGAAGATATATCTGCAAGACCCAATGCAGCCAACTGCCTTACCGATTTTGCGATTGTAACATATTTGTATGGCAAGATTTCCGTCAGTTCCTGTATTGTGGTGCCTTCAAGAGATTGTTCCTGCAAGTGGTAAAGCAACAGATACTGTGATGACGGGAACAACGACTCATGCTGCAAATCATTGCTCATAAGCCTGTTGGCAAGCAAATGTGGCATGTAGGCGAATTTTGTCCCCACAATGAAATATACACCTTTATCTACCAGGCGGTCACGCTCGTATGTTGGCATGCCGTCATAGTAAAACACGGCCTCCATACCCAGAACCTTAAATATTTTAGTGGAGATATTTTTGCTATGTGCAGGAGTCGCATGGTATTGATTTTTTCCGACTAATAATAAAAGATGGGACTCTTCCCATTCAAATACGAATAGATCAAAGCCTGCCAAAAGACCAAGCCATAACTTTCTCTTTTGGTCGTCCGAAATGGCTTTGAGAGCCACTCTCTTGCCGGCAATTATTAAATTATCCATACTTTTGCTATATTATACGTAGCTTATATAATATAGCAAAAGTATATATAATTTCTTAAACATCCAAATATTTTAGTCGAACGCATCGCCCATTCGGTTCATCTCGCTTATTAACTACACGGTCGCAAAGTTGAGTAATAATTGCAAAGTCGAGTAATTTCCCTATCCAACTGAAATTATTGGCTGTCCAAAGAATGTGGAGAGCATGGCGAGGGTTGAAACAGTGAAGTTGTGTTCACCGCTCAACCATCTGGTAATTTCGCTCGGACGTTTGCCTATTGCATTGGCAAACTGTTTCTTTGAAAGTCCTCTCTCCTGCATAAGGTAGTAGAGCCGGTTTGAAATCTGAAACGAGAGCCGAGCCTCAGCCCGTTCTTCCGGGGTGATATCGCCTAAAAGTTCTCTGAGAGAAATCTTTGCCTTTTTCATATCTCAAAAGTTTTATCTGTTTCAATCTCGTTTTCTGTCAATATGACAGTTCCATCAGCTACGCCCTCTTTGAGCAGTTCCTCAAAACGTTGCAACGTTACAACATACCCCTTTAAGGTATCATCTTCATCGTATGTTCGAGTTTTCTTTTGTCCTCCGTTGCCGAGGATGAGGATTTTATCTGACAGGCGCAATGCGTATAGTCGGAGTTTAGATCGCAATGTGGGGAGTGCCACGACCGAATCTTTCATTTTGCCTTCAGGCCTGAAATATCTTTCCAATGCTCCGAAGTCAAGAATCTGGTCAATGAATTTGGCAATTATACGGAAATCTTTGTTAAGTTCACTGTCCGACTGGAACTTAGCTACAAATTTCTCAAATTCATTAAGATCATCGGAAAGAAATTGTATCGTGTAAACGGTACAATTCTCGGTCTGGTCAAGAAGGAGGAGTTCTATTTCACTCATATTGCGGGCTTTATTTATTATTATAACGCAAAGATATAGCAAATATTTCACATAAAAGTGAAATATTAGATTTTTTGGGCCCAAATAAAGTGTTTTGAATCCGCTTTTGAATCCGGCACCTCAATAGGTAAAGGCGACGAATACCGACCCATCGGCGGCGGCGCTTTCTACACCCTCTATATCGGATATATCGGCTGCGGAAAAATACCTTTGCCATGATACTTTTACCCTCTCGGTATCAGGTGTTTCATGTTTTTTTATTGTCTTTGCCGTCGGAAAGGTTTCTTGCAATGCAAGCGCTAAGGCGATGACGACTGCTCCCCGTAAAAAACTCATCGACTTTCAACTTATGTTGAGAGTTTTTATTTTTATTGTCGGTAACTTTGCAGATAAAATAAGACAATATGAAGAATCGTAACCTACTTCACACATTATTGTTTCTTTTCATAGCCTTTGCGACAATAGGGTTATGTATTACCTCGTGTAGTTTGGAAAAGAGGGTTTCCATAACGACTGGAAGATATGATAATTCGTATATCAGATATAACAAACCCAATATCGAGATTGAAACATCACGGGACACCATCGCCAGTTACCATTTTTAGATTATCAGATTTGGGCATCCATTCCCAAAGGTGGTAAGTGGTGGGAGGAGTATCCCCGGGGAACATTTGCGAATGTAGACTTTGTGAACACTGACAATGTCGAAACAATTTCAAATCTACTCCAATGGTCGCGGAATACCGCAGTCGAAAACCTTAAATTATCCCTATCAAACGAGTAAATGCGGAAGCCTCACACCGGTGCAATATTTAGACNCCGGTGTGAGGCTTCTGATGTTAGTGTTTCGGTGAGGGAGATGATCTTACCCACCGGTTTTAGATGTCTTTTTTGTAGGCGCGGCGGCGTTTGTGTTGTTCGCGCTCGAAGTATTCCCATTGCTTTTGCACGTTTTCGTTGCCTTCGAGCTCTACGTTGCTTTCGGCCTGACGGTAGCCCGACTTGTTGTAGCGGGGGATGAGGTCGGCGAACAGCAGGGCGTTGACACCCTTGCTCTGGTATTCCGGTTTGACGGCGATGAGGAGCAGGTCGACGGTGTCCACCTTGCCGCGGAGCGGTTTGAGCAGGTGCCACCAGCCGAAGGGGAATATGCGTCCGCGGCTCTTCTGCAGGGCGCGCGAGAAGCTGGCAAGNGAGATACCTACGGCCACGAGTTTGTCGTCGGCATCAACTATCACCGATATGTCGTCGAGACGCAGTATGCCGAGATACAGCTCGATATAGTGGTCAATCTGGCGGGGGGTGAGGGGAGAGTANCCGTAGAGGTCGGCGTAAGCCTCGTTGATGAGGTCGAAGAGGGCCTGNCCGTATTCGTCCTTTATCTTCTTGCGCGAGGTGAAGCGCAGTATCTTGAGNCCGTATTTGCGCTGCACGATGTCGGCAATGCGCTTATGCTTTTCGGGGATNGCNTCGGGTATCTTGATGAGGTATTCCACCCAGTCGACATCCTTCTCAAATCCCATGCGTTCCATCTGCTTGGGATAGTAGGGATAGTTGTAGATTGTAGCCATGGTGCCGAGGCGGTCGAAGCCCTCGATGAGCATGCCTTCGTGGTCCATGTCGGAGAAGCCCAGCGGTCCTACAATCTTGTTCATGCCCTTCTCCTTGCCCCACTTTATGACGGCGNTGAAGAGAGCGTCGACAACCTCGTCGTCATCGATAAACTCCACGAAACCGAAGCGGAGGTTCTTCTCGCCGTTGCGTTCGTTTACCTGGTTGTTGATGATACCGGTGATGCGTCCCACGGGCACGTTGTCGCGGTAGGCCATGAATGATTGTGCCTCGCAAAATTCAAAGGCGGGGTTCTTTTCGGGACGGAGAGTGTTGACATCGTCCATGATGAGCGGGGGCACGAAGCAGTCGTTGCCCTTGTAGTGGTCGATGCCGAATTTTACAAACTTCTTGAGCTCCTTCTTGGTAGGCTCTACAGCTCTGATTTCTACAGCCATAGGGGGAGTGTTATTGGGCGACGGCCATGCTGTTGTCGGGATTGGCCACGAGCCAACCCAGCAGGGCCGTCATTATTACTAAAAATGTGATTATTATGATGTAAAGCCGGTTGTTTGACCGGTTGGAGAGGGCCATTTTGAGGTCACGGATNTCGTGATAGCGCTTGCGCGGGTCGGGGTTGAGGCACCGCGCGGCCACGCGTCGCAGGTTGGCGTGGCGTTCGGGGAGCTTNTCGAGGACGGCCTGCAACACTACGCCGAAGTCGTGGATGTCGCGCTGCGTGTCGTCGTGGCTGAGATGGTCGAGCTGGTCGAAGCCTACGTCAATTAGTTTCAGGTTGCCGATGTTCTCGGTGAAAATGATNGTTTCGGGGCGTATGCTGTGGTGNACGACGTGGTTGGTCTGGATATATTCCAGAGCGTCGACCAGCGAGGTACACACCTTTTTCAGCGTGTCTTCGTCCACCTTGCCGTTGTCGAGGAGCTTGCGCAGTGAGTCGCCGTAGACGTCGTCGGTGATGATGCACATGCCTATGCCCGGCACCTCCTCGAAGTCGTTGATCATGACTATGCTGGGGTGGGCCAGGTTGTAGCGGACGTCAAACTCCTTCTCAATCATGTTGCGATACGTCTCGTTGTCGCGGTATTGAGGTTTGAGAGTCTTTANCATCAGCCATTTGCCATACTTCTTGGCTGTGTACACGTCGTAGAACGGCTCGTCCCATTCGGGGAGCAGTTCTATCTCGGTCCATTTCGGTATATCCTTCTTTGCGTCGCTCATTGTTAAGGGCCTCGGTGGTTGTGCCGGGATTATCAGTGGTTTGACTTCTTATACTGGTCGTAGATAGTATCGTCGAAGTAGAGGATGTGCTCGCGTGAGTTGGTGGGGAATGTAATCTTCACGGCGTCGATTTCGCCGATTTTNGAACGGTCCACGATTTCGCCCACGTTGAGTATGTCTTTGAGTATCACCATCATGTCACCTTCCGAGATGACNTTGAAGGGGAGTTCGCGGCGTATGCCGGTGCCCGATGCGAGGATTGTGCCCACGAGCATTTCGAGGCGCTGGCGCACGTTGAGGTAAGCGTCGAGGTTGTCCTTCAGTTCGATTTGCGGCATCAGTTTGATGACGTTGATGAGTACCGGGAGCGATACGGGCGCTTCCTTGGAGGCGTCGAGACTGAGCTGAAAAGCCTTGGCATAGTTTTCATCGGCGATAGCTTCGTCGATTTCGGGGAAAGTGAGGTCAGGGGCGTAGTCGATGGTGGCTGCATAGCCGTAGTACACGGTAGCNACCTCGTCGAGGCGCAGGGTTGTGTCGGCCTTCATGTAGCGGTCCATCAGATCGCGGTAGTGGTCGGGGTTCATGGTGACGTTTACCTTGATAAGGTTGAGGTCAACATCGATGCGTTCGTCTCCTTCGGCGCGTGCGCCGACGAAAGTCATGAGAGTGAGGAGGGCGAGTAAGATTCTGTGTTTCAATTTCATCTTATTTCAAATACTTGTTATATTGACAGATAACGGCGACACCGGGGGCTGAAGGGGGACNTCGGCCCCCGGCACCGTCGCGTTGGTTACGGTTTTACCTTGGCAGCCTGGAGTATCTTCTTGGGCACGTCGGTGTTGTCGTTGAGACCCTTGAAGAGGTCGGCGCCGACGCCGATGGCGAAGAGGGGCACCATGTTGCCTGAGTGGTTGCGGGTGGTCCAGCCGCAGCCTGCCTTGTCGTTGAGCATTTCAAACACTTCGACGGCAAACTGGTTGAAGTTGCTGTAGAGAGTCTCCTGACGACGGCTCTGACCATCGATGAANGTGAGNTTGAACACTTCGTGGAGACGGTCCTCACGGCGCTGGCTCATAGGAATTTCGGTGAAGAAACCGAAGTTGTCGGTGAGGTANTGTTTCATTTCTTCCCAGGTGGGNTTGTTCTGAGCGTTCATAAGCTCGTCGCAGTGAGCCGAGAACACTTCCTTCGACATCTTCTGGTGTACTAAATACTGAGGGTTGGCATTGTAGCCGGTGTAGTTGTTGCCTACGGTGAGACCGCCGGTTTCGTGGTCGGCNGTTACGATGATGAGAGTTTCGTCGGGGTGAGCACGGTAGAANTCGAGCGCTGTGGCGATAGCTTCGTCAAATGCTACTACCTCTTTCACGATGCCGCCGCCGTCGTTGGAGTGGCCGAGGTGGTCGATNGAACCGCCTTCAATCATCATGAAAAATTTCTTGGGAGTGTGGCGTTTGAGGTGGTTTATNGCCATGACAGTCATGTCGTTGACGCTCATTTCGCCGGGGTTGTTGTCAACCTGATAGCCCATGTCCCAGTCCCATTTTGAAGAGGTGGGGATGAGGATGATACGGCGGCTGTCGGAAGCGGCTGCNGCTGCGGGGTCGTCGAGGAGTTCAACACCCTGGGCTGCGATGTANTCAACCATTTCCTGGTTTTTACCGCGAAGAGCCGCGCCGCATATCAATTCGTAGCCGCTCTCTGCTGCCTGACGGCCTATGTCGTAGAAGTGGCCGCGGTTGGGCACGTGGGCGTAGAATGCGCCGGGGGTGGCGTCGTCGGCNGCNGAGTTGGTCATCAGTGCCACGCCGTAACCCTTGTCATGCAGGTGTTTGGCTACGGAGTATACAGCCACGGTGTCGGCGTTCATGCCGAGCATTGAGTTCTTGGTNTTTGAACCGGTTGCAAGTGCTGTACCGGCTGCGGCAGAGTCAGTTACGGGTGACGATGCCGAGTAGGTGGTAACGANNGAGTGGACAGGCAACTGAAGCATGTTCAGNGGGAGAGAGTCGCCGAGAGCCGCACGCTTGTAGAGGTCGCCGAACATTACCTGACCGGGACCCATGCCGTCGCCTATGAAGTAGAAAATGTACTTTGCCTCTTTGGCGCTGAGTGACAGCGTGAAGAGGAGCGCTACGGCCGCGAGCANATTGCGGAGGATTGCAGATTTTTTCATGAAATTTGTGGATTGGTTTTAATTAGGTTGTATTTGGTTGAAATTAAGTATTTTGTCTATTGCGTCGCGGTCGTTGCGCAGGCGCGGTATCTTGCGCTGTCCGCCAAGTTTGCCGGTGGTGAGCAGCCATTGGTCGAATGCGNTNTGGCTCACGGGCGTTACCAGCGCGGGGGCNAGGAATATGTCGCCGGAGCGCTTGGCCTGGTAGTCGGAGTTCTCGTTGCANAGCTCGCGGTCGAGAATCTNGGCGAAGAGNTGCATGTCGGCCGGCTCGCGGTCAAAGGCTATNGCCCACTGATGGCGACCCTTTGAGGTGGCCGTGGTGTAGACGGGCGCNGCGGTGTAGTCGGTGACCGNAGCNCCGGTNGCNGCGCACGCNCGAGTTATNGCNGCCTCGGCGTCGCATACCATCAACTCCTCGCCGAAGGTGTTGATGTAAGCGCCNACACGGCCTGCTATCTTGATTTTCAACGGGTTGGTGTCGACAATCTTCANCGTGTCGCCTATCATGTAGCGCCACAGNCCGTTGCTCGATGTGATNACGAGNGCGTAGGTCTCACCCTTGACCACCTCCCAGGCGGGGATGGCTTCGGGGGCGTCGCTATCGGCCTGCGACAGAGGCACGAACTCGTAGTACACGTCGATGTCGGTGAGCAGGAGCATCCCCTCGTCGTCGGGCGATGCCTGCAGGGCGAAGAACCCTTCCGATGCGTTGTACGTCTCCATGTAACGCATCCGGCGGGGGTCGATTATATCGTTGTAGAGTTTGCGGTAGGGGGCGAAAGATATTCCGCCGTGGAAGAACACCTCGAGCGAGGGCCACACCTCGTGAAGCTGATTGGCGTTCTCGGCCTCAAGCACTCCGCGAAGCACGGCGAGAAACCATGACGGCACGCCGGAGAGGCTGACGATATTGGCGCGGCGGGTTGCCTCGACGAGAGCGGGGAGCTTCTTGCTCCAGTCGCTCATCAGCGCCGTCGTCTTGTCNGGTGCGCGGAAAAGATTGACCACCGGGTTGATGCAGTCGATAAGCGAGGCCGACAGGTCGCCCACTTTAACGCCGGCGGGNAGTGNCAGCTCGTTGGCGTAGCTGCCGCCGAGTATCAGGCTGCGGCCCGAGAACACGCGGCTGTCGGGATAGTTGGCNAGGTAGCGGGCCACGACGGCGGTACTGCCTGCGTAGTGGCACTGCTGCAACGAACGGCCGGGGAGCGGTATATATTTNCTTTTGCCNCCCGATGTNCCCGATGACTGGGCNTAACGGCGTGTCACTCCGGGGCATAACACATCCTTCTCACCTGCAATCATGCGCATCACGTAGGGGCGGAATGCCTCNTAACCGCCTATCTTCACGCTTGCGGCATATTGGGCCGGCGTGGTGATTGANGCATACCCGTGGGCGCGGCCCCAGTCGGTATCCTTGCCGTAGGCCAGCAGGTTNCCGAGCACACGCTTCTGCGTGCGTTCCAAGTCGGCTGACGCTCGCATGGTGCGCGCATCGGCTTTCCGGAAGTATGGGCGTGCTATNGGGGTGAAGTTCATCGGAGNTTGCTATGATAGAGCGGTTGTNTTGATGGAAGGAGTTGANTTATCCGGGTGGTTATCAGAGNCTGTAGGGATTCTTGCGCGTNGGGATGCCCGGAACTGCCTGAGCGGGNGGCGGAACGGGAGNTCCGCACGAGGGGCAGAAGCGTGCGCCGTTGGCAAGCTGTGTGCCGCATGCCGGGCAGAATGNCGTGGCGGATTGCGNTTGGGNTGCCTGCGCCTGATTGGCTGATGCCCAGGGATTGTTTTGNGGNCGCGGNGTNGTCTGCGGCTGTCCCCACGGGTTGTTTTGGGGTTGCTGAGGTGNCTGTTGGTGCTGNGCCCANGGGTTGTCCTGCGGGCGNGGAGTGGTNTGCGGNTGGCNCCACGGATTGTTTTGCGGNTGCTGAGGTGACTGTTGATGCNGNGCCCANGGGTTGTCCTGCGGNCGCGGAGTAGTCTGCGGTTGTCCCCACGGATTATTNTGCGGCTGCTGAGGAGTNTGGCCCCAGGCCGGTTGCTGCGCAGGCGCAGGTTGCTGTGCCTGAGTGTCAGGTGATTGTGCATTATAGTATGCGGCACGGGCTGCATCGAGAGGCGCTTCGCACTTCGGGCAGTTCTTCAGTTTCACGGAGTTGACTTTACCGCAGTCGGGACATTTGATGAAAGGCATAACAGTCAGTTTATTGTTTCTCGTGTACGCTCACACCGGTTGCAGACATNCNNCCNNNTGAGTNAATACATCCACCCANAGCAANTGGATACGTACACTATCTTGCAAATTTAACTAAAATATGCAAGAAACAATGTTAATAACTTACAAAAAATAAGTTCCCCCCTCNCCCCGNCAGCAATTCACACAAAAAGTGTGCAATGGCTGCNCACTTCTATGCAACCGTTGCACACTTTTTATGAGTACCGAAATAATGAAAGCTCCCCGCCGNTGTGCGTTGTTGGAATCANGAGAGCTGTTCNGCTTTTTTCTTTTCGAGGAATTCGTTGATTCCGCACAGGTGCTCNCGCACGCGCCCGTCACCGAATTCATATACCTTGGTGACAAGTCCGTCAAGGAAGTCGCGGTCGTGGCTGACTACGATGAGCGTACCGTCGAAATCACGNAATGCCTGCTTGAGTATATCCTTTGTTTTCAAATCGAGATGGTTGGTCGGCTCGTCGAGTATAAGCAGGTTGATTGGCTCAAGCAGGAGCTTAATCATGCACAGNCGCACGCGCTCCCCNCCCGACAGCACTTTTACCTTTTTCTGATTTTCCTCGCCGCCNAACATGAACGCNCCCAGCAGATTGCGTATCTGAAGCCTGACATCACCGACGGCNATNTCGTCNATGGTCTGGAACACGGTCAGCTCCTCGTCNAGCATCGCCGCACTGTTCTGCGCGAAGTAACCGATGCGCACGTTATGTCCCAGTGTAAGCGCTCCGTCATGGGTTATTTCCTTCATTATAGCCTTCACCATGGTCGATTTTCCCTCACCGTTGCGGCCGGCAAATGCTACTTTATCCCCGCGCTCGATGGTGAACGACGCGTTTTCAAACACNCGCTTGCCGTCGTACGATTTACCCACNCCCTCGGCTATGACCGGATAATTGCCGCTTCGCGGACATGGAGGAAATTTAAGCCGCAGCGCCGATGTATCCTCCTCATCCACCTCGACAATCTCAAGTTTCTCAAGCCATTTCACTTTACTTTGCACCTGATAGGTCTTGGAGTAAGTACCCTTGAAACGTTCGATAAATTCGCGAGCCTCGGCTATCTGTTTCTGCTGGTCGTCATACTGTTTCTGCTGTTGCTGGCGACGNTCCTTGCGCAGCTGCAGATAGTGGCTNTAGGTCGCCTTGTAGTCATAGATACGGCCAAGCGTCACCTCNATNGTGCGNGTGGTGATATTGTCGATGAAACGTCGGTCGTGGCTGATTACAACCACTGCCATCTGGCTGTTTATGATAAAATCCTCAAGCCACCCTATCGACTCNATGTCAAGATGATTGGTCGGNTCGTCGAGCAGCAGCACATCAGGCTTTTTGAGGAGCAGTTTGGCAAGCTCGATNCGCATGCGCCATCCGCCCGAAAATTCACTTGTCGGNCGATTGAAATCGCTGCGTTTGAANCCGAGNCCTAAAAGNGCCTTTTCGACATCCTCCTCAAAGTGGGTCATGTCAATCGAGTAAAACTTCTCGCTCACCGTAGCCACCTTCTCGATAAGAGCCATATAGTCATCGCTCTCATAGTCGGTGCGTGTGGCAAGTTCGGCATTCATAGCNTCGATTTCGGCCTCCATCTCATGCAGATGGGCGAAAGCCTGCGATGCCTCCTCAAACACAGTGCGTCCGTCCTCAGTCATCAGNTGCTGGGGCAGATAGCATATAGTACAGTCGCGCGGAGCCGAAACCGANCCCCGCGTGGCGGCACGTTCGCCGGCCAGTATTTTAAGCAGCGTGCTTTTGCCTGCACCGTTCTTGCCCATCAGGGCAATNCGGTCCTTGGGATTGATGACAAAAGAAACATCTTTGAAAAGGGTCGTNCCCCCGAACTCCACGGTAAGAGCGTCAATTGATACCATATAAAATAAAAAACGTTATAAAATAAAAAAACGTTGTATAAATCAGAGTGCAAAGGTAGTGTTTTTCCCCGTTCAATCCAACCGGCTCCACCCACCCATTCCCGGAGTCTAAACAAGAAAGTGCGAAATTAGCAAAAGTGTTTTACTTTCAGGTGCTTCATTGTAATCACTTTATAATCACTTTTTTGAAGAGTGTCTTACCCGCTGCACTTTCTTGTCATTGTCGTCATACATGTATGGAGACTCGGGCAACTCCGGCAACAATGTCTCCCAGTTATCACTGAGTCCTATGACTCTCAGTAATCTAAGCAGGGTGCTTAACGAAATGTCGGTCATATTGCCCGACTCAAATTTATAGAGAGTGGTCATACCGATTGATGCGGCCTCGGAGACCTCTTTACGGGTCATCCGCATCCGCAACCTGTAATCGCGGAACCTTATGCCGAGATTTCGGATTACGTCGGGAGTTGTTATAGATTTATTTGTTAGTATCACTATAATGATAATAAAGCGCTAATATATACTATAACATTCAGTAGAATGATATTTACAAACTTACTTAAAATTTCTCGGTCTGCAAAATTTTCTACCAAATCATTTCTTATCAATCAGGGCGAGGTAGCGGCGGGCTATGTCGGCGGCGTTGAAGCGCTGATGTATGGTTTCGTGCTGCTTACGGCGGTCGAGATTGGCGTTGATGGCCCATTTGATGCCATTGGCTATGTCGCGCGCGCTGCCATACTCTGCAATGTAGCCGGTGACTTTATGGTCGATGATGTCACGCTGGCCGCCGTTGCCGAACGATACCGGGGTGGCGCCTGCCGACATGCCCTCGATGAGCGTGCCGCCGAGTGTCTCGTAGTAGGAGGTCGAGAGGATTACGTCGGATTGCACGAGCAGCTGATGGAGCGCGGTGTGGTCGGAAATAGTGCCGCAGGCTATGTGGGGGAAGCGGAGCTTGTCGAAGAGCTGCGGATTGTCTACTTTACCGTAGAATACGGCTACCGCACCGGCTGCAACCTCGGGCGCTTCGTCCATGAGTATGTTGAGGGCTTCGATGGCTATGGGCAATCCCTTTACGGGGTCATCGAGCTTGGCAGCGCCGAAGGTGATGACATGCTTGAAGTCGAGGCGCGACTCGGCTGTAAATGGCATGTCGCACTCTGTGGCAAACATCTCGGAAGGGAAAGCATTGTGTATCACCTCAATATCCTTGTCGCGCAACAGCGAGCTGCGCTGTGCGCACTCCTTCACCCAATTGCTGACAGCCACAAACTTGATGTCGGTAGCGTCGTAGAGTTTCTTCTTGCGCAGCCATATCTTGTGGGAGAGATCGTTGGGGCCGGCCTTCGGACCGAGGTAACGGCAGTTGCCGCACTCGGCGCAGTAGTGGTCGCACGAGTAGGGGTGGTGGCACACTCCGGTCATGCACCAGAGGTCATGCATGGTCCATATCACGGGTTTGCCCAGGTTGCAGATGCGCTGCATCTCGCGGAGCGACACGGTGGCCTGGTTGACCCAGTTGACGAAGATTGCATCGGCCTGTCTGACGAGCGGGTGGCGGTGGATGTTCATGCCGGTGGAACCGGTGGAAATCTTGAACAGGTCGCGGCGGTTGAAACCGTTGCGCAGCATGATGCCGGCACGTTCCTGCATGAAGCGCGCGCCTCTTACCGGCATGGTGCCTAACTGATGCACGTGGGGATTGTCGCCCAATCGGTGAAACACCAGCATGTCGGCCTCATGACCGAGGTCGCGGAGCGCCTGCATGAGGCGGTAAGTGACGATAGCTGCTCCTCCGAGCACGTCGTTGTGGCTCAATAGTACGATGCGTTTCTTTTCCATAGCGGCAACGATAATAGTTTTGTCAAATAGTTGATATTACGTGATGTGTATTAAAACCTGAGTAGGGTGACTTATGATTATTTTCTTTCGTTACGGTCATTGTTTCCGACGCTCAGTTACATCTTTGGCGCTCAGTTACTTCCCGGCGGTCGCACGTGCCAGAGGTTTCTCCTTGAACCATATCACCGCTCCGAATGCTGCGAGCAGCAGGGTGCGCAACGAGAAGTTTATCACCTCAGATCCGGTGGTGGCAACCACGGCGATGGCATAGAGCGCGGCGGCACAGAGGATATACATGCTGAGACGCGGCAAATCGTAGTTGATGGGATATTTCTTCTGTCCTATGATGTAGGAGGCTGTCATCATGGCTCCGTAACAGCAGAAGGCGGCCCAGGCACACGCCATGTAGCCGTAGGCGGGCACGAACGCGATGTTGATAATCAGCGTTATAGCCAGTCCGCCGAGCGAGAACCATGTGCCCCATATCGTCTTGTCGGTGAGCTTGTACCACAGCGAGAGGTTGAAGAAGATGCCGAAGAAAAATTCGGCCGCCATGACGATGGGTACCACGCGCAGGCCGGCGAAGTAGCGCGGCGATATAAAGTATTTAAGCACATCGAGATAGAACATCACGCCGAGGAAGATGAAGAGGCCGAAGATGACGAAAAACTTCATTGCGTCGGCGTAGGCCTGTCGCTTGTCATTGCCGCTCTCCTTGTTCTTGTCGAAGATAAACGGCTCGTAGGCGAATCGGAAGGCCTGGATGAACATCACCATCACGATGGCTATCTTGTAGTTGGCGCCATAGATACCGAGTTGTCGCGATGCCTCGTCGGGGTTGTCGATGAGGAAGGGGAGAAGTATCTTGTCGATGGTCTGGTTCATGATGCCGGCGACGCCGAGTATGAGCAGCGGGAAACTGTAATGCACCATCTCGCGCCACAGTCGGGAGTTGAACGAGTAGTGGACGCGCAGCTCGGGAATGAGCAGCAGCGTTATCGCTATCGACGACAGCAGGTTGGCGAGGAATATGTAGCCGATACCGTAGTCGGGCACGTAGAACCAGCTTATAAGCCCGGGATTATGTTTCCATATCCAGGGGCACACTATCAGGAAGAAGAGGTTGAGGCCGATGTTGAGGCCGATGTTGACAAACTTTAGCGTGGCGAAGCGCACCGGCTTTTTCTTATAGCGCAGGTAGGAGAACGCTATGGAGCAGTAGGCGTCGAGCCCCACGGCCACCACCATGGTCCAGATGAAGGAGGGGTGGTCGGCGCAGTTGAGCACGCGGGCTATCTGCGGCGAGAAGATGCAGCCGAGGATTACGAATGCCAGTGACGAGGTGCCCACCGAGATGAGGGTCGTGGAATACACCTGCGTGGGGTTGTTCCACCGCTCGTGGTTGGCAAAACGGAAGAATCCCGTCTCCATGCCGTAGAGCAGAATGATAAGCACGAGCGCCACGTAGGCGTAGAGGTTGGTGACGATACCATACTGCTCGGCGGGGAACAGATAGGTGTACATCGGCACAAGGCACCAGTTGAGGAAACGCCCCACGATGCTGCTGACACCGTAGATGGCGGTGTCCTTCATGAGTCTTTTTACTCCGGCCACTTTTCTTTGTCGCTATTTCTTTTTGGTCTTTGTTGAGTTGCTGCCGGCGGCTTTGGGGGCGCGGCGTCCCGGCGTGCGGTCGAGACGGAGCACCTGGGCC
The DNA here is from genome assembly GCA_014801075.1 of Barnesiella sp. Lineage (GTDB taxonomy): Bacteria > Bacteroidota > Bacteroidia > Bacteroidales > Muribaculaceae > JAGBWK01. The sequence continues at coordinate 82,149 of JAAVEW010000010.1, forward strand.
GAGCGGGCCGGCAGGTAGAGTTTGAGCCACTCTTTGCCCGTGGGGGCGTAGAGGTCGTCGTGTTGCGTCAGATGCTCCACGTTGTCGTCGATGTTGCCGAAACCGCCGAACTGCGTGTCGTCGGTCGAGAGCACCACCTTGTATTTGCCGGCGGGGGCGAGAATGCCGTAGTCGGTAAATGACTTGAAGGGGCTGAAGTTGAACACAAACACGAGGTCGCCGCGGCGGAAGGCGAGCACCTGGTCGTCGTCCTTCTCCCACAGCTTCTCTATGCTGAGTGCCTGGAAGTTGATGATGCGGCTCACGAGCTCTATCATGGCGTTGTCAAACGCGTTGAGATACTTGTATTTAAGGTCCTCGCGGTCAACGAGGTCCCACTGGCGGCGGGCATACTTGTAGCTCCAGCCGTTGCCTTCGCGGGGGAAGTCAATCCACTCGGGGTGGCCGAACTCGTTGCCCATGAAGTTGAGGTAACCGCCGTTGATGGTGGCGAGGGTCACGAGACGTATCATCTTGTGGAGGGCTATGCCGCGGTCCACGGTCATATTGTTGTCGCCTACCATCATGTGCCAGTACATCTGGTCGTCGATGAGGCGGAATATTACGGTCTTGTCGCCCACGAGCGCCTGGTCGTGGCTTTCGACGTATGATATTGTCTTTTCGTCGCTGCGTCGGTTGGTCAGTTCCCAGAATATAGAGGTGGGATGCCAGTCCTCGTCTTTCTTCTCCTTGAGGGTCTTGATCCAGTAGTCGGGGATACCCATTGCCATGCGGTAGTCGAAGCCTATGCCGCCGTCCTTGATTTTGACAGCGAGGCCGGGCATGCCGCTCATCTCCTCGGCTATGGTGATGGCGTTGTGGTTGACGGCATGGATAAGTTTGTTGGCCAGCGTGAGGTAGGTGATGGCGTTGACATCCTGCGCGCCGTTGTAGTAGTCGCCGTAGGAGCTGTAGGCCTGGCCGAGACCGTGGTCGTAGTAGAGCATCGAGGTGACGCCGTCGAAGCGGAAACCGTCAAACTTGAATTCCTCAAGCCAGTATTTGCAGTTGGAGAGCAGGAAGTGGAGCACTTCGTTCTTGCCGTAGTCGAAGCAGAGCGAGTCCCATGCCGGGTGCTCGCGGCGGTTGTCGCCGTAGAAGTAGAGGTCGTAGGAGCCGTCGAGGCGGCCGAGTCCCTCGTTTTCGTTCTTGACAGCGTGGGAGTGCACGATATCCATAATCACGGCTATGCCGAGCTGATGGGCCTTGTCAATCAGGCTTTTGAGTTCTTCGGGAGTGCCGAAACGGCTCGACGGAGCGTAGAAGCTCGACACGTGGTAGCCGAACGACCCGTAGTAGGGGTGCTCCTGTATGGCCATAATCTGTATGGCGTTGTAGCCGTCGGCGTGAATGCGGGGGAGTATCTTGTCGCGGAACTCAACGTAGGTGCCCACGCCTTCGCGCTCCTGAGCCATGCCTATGTGGCACTCGTAGATGAGCAGCGGACGGGTGTCGGGCACGAAGTTCTCGACCTTCCAGGCGTAGGGGGTCTTGGGGGTCCACACCTGCGCCGAGAAGATGCTGCTCTTCTCGTCCTGCACCACGCGGGTGGCGTAGGCGGGGATGCGTTCTCCTTCGCCGCCGTCCCAGTGTACTTTCATCTTGTAGAGCTGACCGTGCTTCATGGCGCGCGGACCGAGACGCAGTTCCCAGACGCCGTTGTCAAGGCGTTTCAGGGCATATTTGGGTTGCTCCTGCCAGTCGGAGAAGTCGCCTATGAGGTAAATGGCTGTGGCATTGGGCGCCCACTCGCGGAACACCCATCCTTTCTCGTCGCGATGAAGCCCGAAATAGTTGTGTGCGTTGGCAAACCCTTCGAGGTTTCTGTTGCCCTTGATGAGTTCTTTCTCTTTTCTGACGGCATCGTCGTGGCGACCTTGGATAGCGGGAGCGTAGGGCTCGAGCCACGGGTCATTTTTAATTATGTTCAGCATATCGTTGAAAGTATTGTGTTAAAGTCGCTGACTGCGGGGTTAACGGCTTGATTTCACAAACTTAATTAAATTTTTTGATTGCGCAAAATTTTAGACCCCCTTCCCCGATATTTGTTAATGCCGGGTCGTGGTATCATCGGTGTCGTTACCTTCCGCGGTATTATCATCGGCGGTGTTGTCACCTACGCGGAATATCGAGAAGTTGACCGAGCCGTAGGCGCGGTGCTCCAGAAAGCCGGGCAGGTCGGAGAAATCATATTTCGAGGAGTGCTCGATGATGAAGAGCGTGCCGTCGTGTACCAGTTTGGAGCGGAGTATGGCGCCGGGTATCTCGCCGAATTCGGGGAGATTGTAGGGCGGGTCGGCAAACACGATGTCGTAGCTCTGCGAGGCTGCGCTGATAAATCGCAGGGCGTCGCAGCGCAGCAGGGTCAGGTTGTCGTCGCCGAGCTGTGTCACCACGCGGCGTATGAAATTGTATTGCGTAGAGGCTTTCTCCACGGCGGTCACTGCCGAGCAGCCGCGTGAAAGAAACTCAAAGGTTATGGCACCCGTGCCGGCAAAGAGATCGAGCGCCGTAGGGCCTTCGTCAAAGTCGACAAGGTTTTCGATTACGTTGAATATGTTCTCACGGGCGAAGTCGGTGGTGGGGCGCGCCGTGATATTGGTGGGGACGTCAAAGCGGCGTCGGCCGTATTTTCCTCGTATTATTCGCATAAGGGCAGGATTATCAGGTCAAAAGGTGATTTCATTGCATCGGCGCCGGCCTTGAACATGGCCGAGGGGAATATCATGGGCATCACGTAGGGGCGGAAGCGGCGCAGCATCGGCATCAGCTCGTCGCGACGGTCGTGGTTGCCTCCGATTATGATTTCGGCTATCTCGTCCGATGGGGTGTCGGTGCAGTTGAGTATATAGTAGGCGGCATCGTTGATGTCGCGGTATTCAAAGCGGTTGAGCAGCAGCAGGGTGTTGGCGCTCATCACTACGATGTCGAGCGAGCGCTCGCGCATGTTGACGAATGCCTTGGCGGTGTTGCCCTGCGTGAGGTTGGAGTGGCAGTAGAGGGTGAAGGGAAGCAGCGCGTTGTGCAGCCTTATGGTGGGGAAGGTGCGGCGCAGGAAGTTGGCGGTTGCCTGATGCAGCGGGGTCAGCAGGCGGGCGTCAAACATGTCGAGCGCGTCCTGCATGACCACGGCGCGCGAGTCGGTATCGGGGTCGGCGCAGCGCAGCAGCGACAGGTGGTCGCAGCAGTCGGCCACGGCTGCGGGCGCGGGCAGGAAACTGCGGCTCTCGATGATGGCGGTTACGGTGCGGAAGTCGCAGAGCAGCAGCGGGTTGTCGTAGATAAACGTCTCCAGTTGCTTCAGCGCCGAGGCCTCGTCGGCCGGCAGGTCAATGCTCCGCAGCAGCAACGAGTTCTCCTCCAGCGGGTTGTATATCATGACCTGAAGCGAGCCCGCGCCGATGCGTAGGTCAAGACGGCAGTAGGCCGGGTCGTTGACAAGTTCTCTGGTCAGTGGTGTGGTTAGAGTCATGATTGCCTGGTGGGAGTGGGGTTTGTGGTTACGTTGTTGAGCTGTTTACGTTGTTTATATAGTAGCCGATATGTCGAGCCGGGGGTGGTGGCTAACGGCGGAGGGTGGGAACGTTCTGCACGCCCTGGGGGCCTCCGAATCCCGAGAGGGGATTGTTGCCGTTGTTGCGTCCCGACGAGCCGCGGCCGGGGTAGTAGAGGTCGTCGTCATCTTCCTCCTCATCGTCGTAGTCGGAACTGCTGTTGCGGTTGTTCCTGTCGCGGTTCTTCGGCTTGTTCTTCTTTATCGCTTCGGGTTTCTGAGCCTCGATGGGGAGTTCGTTGAGGTCCCAGCTCTGGTCGAGGTCCCAGTTTTTTTTGAGTGCGAGTTTCTTGGAGTAGTAGTACACGTCTTCGGCCTGGCGCTTCTCGGCGATGTTGCCGGTGTCCCACACTCCGTTGCGGTTGGTGTCGACAAAGGCGCGGGCGTAGTAGGTGCCGGGGCTTACGAAGGTGAATGTGGCCGTGCCGTCAATGGCGGGAGCGGTGGCTACGGGGCGGTCCTGCGCGTTGAGCAGTTCCACCACCATTTCCTCCCCTTCGGGTATGCCGGAGAGCTTGAACCGGATGTTGGAATAGTCCTCCAGACTCTTTACGGTAAACTCTATCTTGCTGCCTTCGTTGACATTGCCGTAGATGCCTGTCACGGCGGCGGAGTCGATGGTAAGGCGGTAGCGCTCACCCTCTTTCCACTTGTGGTCGAGGACGTAGCGCATCTGGCGGTTGACCGAGTCGCGCGCTACGGCGCCGGGGCGGGCGTCGACCCACACCGTGTCGACTCTCATCTCCAGGTGTATGCGGTCCTGATAGATGGTGTCAAGCGGTTGCGAGGCAGTGATATAGAGCGGGCGGTTGAGTTCCTGGTTGGAGCGTGTCGAGGGCTCGAAGGTGATGAACGCCGGTTTGTCGGTGAATATGGTGTCGCGGCCCGCTTCCTGCAGTTTCTTGCGGAGCTTCTCGCGGTCCTTGTTGCGCTTGTCAAGCTCTTTGTGGAATCGTGAGCTCTCGCGGTTGAGCAGGCGCAGCGTGTCTGTGGTCCATGAGAGTTGGTCGAGAGTGTCGGTGCGGAGATAGCGCATCGCCACGTGCAACGTGTCGGTGGCAATGACGTCACGGTCAGTGAGCCAGTAGGTTATGGAGTCGCCGGCGGCCGAATAGTCCATGCGCGCTATCTCGTCGAGGCGGCGTCCTGCAGCCGGGGTGTTGAGCAGCGTAATCTCGGGGAGGGAGTCGGTGGGGGCGCCAAACTCTATGGCTATGCGGGTGGAGTCGATGCGGGTATGGTTTTTGAGATACTGCGAGCGGTAGTTTTCGTTGAACCACGTGAGCAGCAGGTCGTTGGGGAGGTATCTGACACCCTGACGCATCACTATGGAGTCCATGCCGTTGGAGGCGCGCAGCGTGTCGGTCACTGTGATGCCGGTGACTTCGGGCACAACGGTTTCGCCGAGAAATGCCACATCCTCCGAGCGGTCCCAGTGATAGTCGCGGTTGAGGTCGTTGACAGCGTAGAGGTTGTAGGTGCCGGGCGCAAGGTTGCGGAGCACGAACTGGCCGTACTGGTTGGTCTTGGCTATGCGGTCAAACGGCAGGGTGGTGATGGCCGTGTCGGATAGGTTGGAGTAGACACCCACTATCATGCCTTGCGCAGGCTCGAGGTTGCGGGCCTCGAAGAGCATGCCGGCAATGACGAGGGAGTCGCGCTTGTCGCCCGTGGAGAAGTCGATGGCAAAGCCGTCGAGAATATTGCCCTCGTTGAGGTCGCGGATAGCGTCGGAGAAGTCGATGGTGTAGGTAGCGTCGGGCACCAGCGTGTCGCGGAACTCCACCGACAGACGTTTGCCGTTGGCAATCACCGACGGGGGCGTTTTCTGCACGGGCGACACCACCACCTTGTTCATTACATCCTCCATCTTGATATTCTCGTCAAAATAGATGGATAGGCGGTTGCCCTTGAAGTTGAGAGAACCGGGCGCAGGGTCGGAATGCACGAACACCGGCGGAAGCTCATCGCGCTCGCCCCCCTGGGGACGCCCGATTGAGGCACACGCCGCCAGTAGCACCACAGCCACCATAAAGCACACTATTTTAACCAAATTCTCTCTCATTCAATCATTTCTCAGTTATTTCTCAATTATTTCTCCGTAAGAGTCAAAACATATCATCAAAAAAAGGCCCCATGCCATAACAACAACACATCGGTCATAATCATAACAACACATCGACCCAAAATCTCACAAAATTACTAAAAAATAAAAACCACACAAAATCTCCACCCCAATTTTCCAAATCGCAAAATTTCATCACCCACCAACGTGGCGGGGGTCTCCTGACCCGCGCTCTGATAATCTTCCTCACCACTTATTATTATACCCCGTTCCCCAAGATTTGTTAACGCTGTGGCAGTCAGGCGTTAACAAATCTTGGGGAACGGGGGTAAAAAAGGAGGATTTCTCAAAAAGAGAATCCTCCTTGTGGTACCCCGGAGCGGAATCGAACCGCTATCAAAAGTTTAGGAAACTTCTATTCTATCCGTTGAACTACCAGGGCTTGATATGTTTTTTTTGTGGTGGCCGTCCGTTTGGTTTTGGATGGTGGTGAGGGCGTTTCAGGTAGCGGACGCGATGTATCGCGTCCCTACTGCGTGGTCCTCGCTTGGTGCAAAGGTAGTGTTTATATGCGACAATAGCAAATGTTTGCAGTTCTACGTGATTAAATTAGAAACATGCGTGATTAGATTAGAAGCGATGGTAGGTTTGGAAAGTGTAGGTTAGGGCGGTGGATTCGTCGGTGGCGGGGGTGGTGGCGGTCAGTTTGCGCCAGCGGGTGGGGTCGATGGCGGGGAAGAAGGTGTCGGCGTCGGGGGTGTCGGCATCAATCAGGGTCAGCTCCATGCGGTCGGCGAGGGGGAGGGCCTGGCGGTAGATTTCGCCGCCGCCTATGATGAATATTTCTTCGCCGGCGGCCATGGCTATGGCTTCGTCGAGCGATGCGGCACGCTCGGTGCCTGCGGCGGTGAAGTCGGGGTTGCGGGTGATTACTATGTTGCGGCGGTTGGGGAGCGCTCCTTTGGGGAGGGAGTCAAAGGTTTTGCGCCCCATCACTACGGTGTGGCCGGTGGTGAGTTCCTTGAAGTGTTGCATGTCGGCGCGCAGGTGGAAAGCGAGGTCGCCGTTGCGGCCTATGGCATTGTCGCGGCCTATGGCTGCTATGATGGTAATCATGGGGGATTTTATAGGACTTATAAGATTTATAAGATATATAAGATATATAAGATTTATAAGATATATATATAATGCTACACTGAGACTTCGGCCTTGATGTGGGGATGCGGGTCGTAGTCCACGAGCTCAAAGTCCTCATACTTGAAGTCGAAGATGCTTTTTACCTCGGGATTGATAATCATGCGGGGCAGTTTGCGGGGCTCGCGGGTGAGCTGCAGACGTGCCTGCTCGAAGTGGTTCTTGTAGAGGTGGGTATCGCCCATGGTGTGGACAAAGTCGCCCGGCTCAAGACCGGTCACCTGCGCCACCATCATGAGCAGCAGCGCGTAGGAAGCGATGTTGAAGGGGACACCGAGGAAGGTGTCGGCCGAGCGCTGATAGAGCTGCAGGGAGAGCTTGCCGTCGGCCACGTAGAACTGGAAGAAAGCGTGACACGGGGGGAGCTTCATAGTGGGAATATCGGCCACGTTCCATGCGCTGACAATGATGCGGCGCGACGACGGGTTGTTCTTTATCTGGTCGATAGCCTCGGAAATCTGGTCGATGAAAGTGCCGTCATACGCCGGCCATGAGCGCCACTGGTAGCCGTAGACGTGGCCGAGGTCGCCGTTCTCGTCGGCCCACTCGTTCCATATGCGCACACCGTGGTCCTGAAGATACTTCACGTTGGTGTCGCCTTTGAGAAACCACAGCAACTCGTAGATGATTGACTTGAGATGGAGCTTCTTGGTGGTGAGCAGCGGGAAGCCTTCGGCGAGGTTGAAACGCATCTGGTAGCCGAACACGGAGCGGGTGCCCGTGCCGGTGCGGTCATCCTTGTCGGAGCCGTTGGTGAGTATATGGTCGAGAAGTTCGAGGTATTGTTTCATTATTGAGGTGATTTAGTTGATTCGGAAGTGATGGACTGCCGTGCCGCGGGGCCTGCGCTCATAGTGGCGGCGCGTTGCGGCGGCTGTTTCATGAGCATGGGTATGGAGAGATGGTGGCGGCGGCGCGTGTAGGTGATGGCGCCGTTCTCACACTCGGCCGTGCAGTTGAAGCACACCACGCAGCGCGACATGTCGACCGAGTGCTCCTTGTAGTCGATGCACTCCGCCTTGCACACGCCTTCGCAGCGGCCGCAGTTGACACACAGGTCGGTGTTGATATCCATGCGGTAGACACTGTTGCGGCTGACGAGACTGAGCGCGGCGCCCACGGGGCACACCGTATTGCACAGCAGCCGGCCGCGGCGCAGCGGCACGATGACAATGACGGCCAGCGTCAGCAACGCGGTGACGATACCCGCCGCCGAACCTACGGCCACCGTCCTCCCCGCGCCGGCATCGATAAGCGGGCGCACGAGGCAGGTCATAATGCGGCTGAAAGCGGTGTCGGGGTCAAAGAGCGAGAGGATGATGGAGAGCCCGGCCGCGGCCGTAACCACCGTCACGGCGAGCCATGCGTAGCGGAAACGGTTGTGGGGCTGATGATAGCGATAGGGATGGCGCCGGCTGAGACGGCTCGAGGCACGCGGCAACCGCGCCGCTATGTCCTGCGTGATGCCCGCGGGGCACACCATCGAGCAGTAGATACGCCCGAAAAGCAGTGTCAGCAATCCCCATATAAGTATGAGCGAACCGCTGACCGACAGCGCCACGGGCACAATCTGCACCTTCATAATCCACTCCAGCCGCAGGGCCACGGAGCTGCCTATCATGGCGAAATACACCGTGATGATGCACAATGCAGCAAAGGCCGTCAAACGACGGCCTGCTTGCATGGCTTTGCCCGATTCATTGGCTTTGCCGCGCCGCTGGCGATATACGGTGGTATTCTTATCCATGGCTACGGCAAAGATACGTATTTTCTTTTTTTATTTCACTACTGCGGGCTTATTTCACTACAACTCGGCGCGAGTTGGTGCCGTCGGTCACTATGTAGAGGCCGGCGGGGAGGGCGACGGTGTACTGCGAGCCGTGCAGTTTGGCGCCGCCTACGGTGCGGCCGTCAAGGTTGTAGACGTGGTAGGTGGCAGCCTCGCCGTGGTTGACGATGACGAGCGACTTGTTGATGCAGTAAGCATCCCAGTCGGCGAGCGTATCCTCCTCGATGCCGTCGATGCCGCTGGCGGCGCGGTCGGTGACAACGATGTCGTCAACAAGGCCGCGTGAGCCATAGGTCTGACGCAGACGTATGTAGTTGCTGCCGGTGACGTTGACAGGCACTTCGTAGAGGGCGAACTTGTCGGCGCTGACGGTCACCGAGCCCGCGTTGACCCATTTATCGGATTTCTCGGGACGGTATTCCACGAGGAGAGTGAGGTTGCCGTCGGATGACGACCAGCGCTCGGCGTAGAAGCTTACCGTGCCGATACCTCCCGGTTTGGGCAGATCGGACTCGATGGCGCTTTCGGCTGTCTTACCCAGGCGCAGGGCGTAACCTTTGCCTCCGTTGCCCTTGTCGCTTGTATAGATTCCGGCATCTTTAATATTCCAGTTGCAGGGATTGCCTTCGAAAAGCTGCTCGGCATATTTCTCATAATTCTTGTCGGCACCCTTTTCAAAGTCCTCGATGAACCAGGGTTCGCTCAGGTCGCGCACCGAGGCGGTCACCGTCGCGTTGTCGTTGAGGTAATCGTCGGCTGAGATGGTGATTGACGATTCGTATTCACCCATAGCCGTGGCGTTGACACGCAGGTAGAAACGGTCCTCCATCGGGTCGATGGTGATGGAGCGGCTCCAGTTGTTGAGGTCGGTGGAGAGGGCGAAGGGAGCGTTGACGCTGACAGTGAGGTCGGTGTCGATATTCTCGACTTCAATCCACACCTCCTGAGGCTCGGAATTGGTGTCGGGCTCTACGGCAAATTCAAATTCATCGCCGTTGAGATACTGCACGTCGGGGAGCAGGGCGGCCGTGGTGACGCTCACCTCGTTGGATGTGCGGATGCCGTCAGATAGCGTGTAGGTGTAGAGGGTGGCGGGCTCGAGACCGGTCACGTAGTATTCCTCATCCTCGGCGTTGACGCTGACGGGGTAGCCGGGCAGCGCTGCGCCGGCTTTCTTGACAGTCAGCTGATAACGGCTGTCGTCGCCGATACACATCCAGCGGGCTCTGAAACCGTATTCGTCGATATACTCGGCGGGCAGGGCGGGGATGCCGGCCGTAGCCTCGGCGCGGAGATTGACCGTAGTGGTTATATTGCCGCTCTTGAATGTCAGTACGCCGGTCGATACGCCTGCCGTGGCACGCTTGAACGACACGGAGATAGTGGTGCCGCTGTTGGCGGCTGAAGCGGTGATTGACGACTGCTGCACGGTGAAGTCGGCGCCGCTCATCGTTACACTCACGGGCGACGAGAGGTTGGAAGCCTTCACGTCGATGGCGCGCGACACGGTGTAGTTGGTGGCGGTCAGGCCGAAGTCGATTGTCGAGTTGGCAACCGGAGTGCCCCATTCGGGGTCGGGATTACCGTTGATATACCATGCCTGGCCCACCTTGTCGCCCCAGATGTATTCCACGAGTTCGGGGTGGTCGATGAAGGGGTTGCGGTTCTTCTGATGGGCATACACGGCATCGTTGCGGTCGGTCTCCTTCTTGCTGACCACGTCCTGGCGGTGCCATTTGAGCAACAGGTTGATGGCCCACTCCTTGTAGGCAGGATATGAGTTGCCGGAGAGCATGTCGGACTTCCATCCTTTGATTTTATCATTGTAGGCTGCGGCCATATAGAAGTAGGAGCGGGCGAGGTCACCCTTGTACTCGTCGACCGGTTCAAACACCTTGCCGGAGTAGCCGGGGAAGGTGGATGTGCCGAGCTTGCCGAGTGCCTGCACGCCGTTGCTCGCGGGGAGCGTGGTGCCGTTGGCACACTCGCCGTAGGGATAGTTGCTGCGCTGGCCGTTGACCTTACCGTCGGTGGGGTAGACATGATAGGCGTCCGACTTCATGGGAGAGCCCTCGCTGAACCAACTTTTGGGGAAAGAGTGCTCGCGGTTCACGCAGTCGCCCACGTTCTTGTAGTTGCCGCAACGCTCCTTCGTGGTGCTCCAGCGCTTGGTGGAGTACATGTCCCAAAGCAGTCCGTTGGCGTCGACATCCGAGTCTTTATACACTTCCCACAATCCGTCGTAGCCCACATTGGTATGGGAGCTGACTACCGATTGCAGAGCTGTCAGGAGCGCCTGGCCGGTCTTGCCTTCGCAAGATTTATAGTAATTGGCCGGTTCGGCTGCATCAAGGCTGAGTGATGCTGTGGCCATCATGGTCACAAAAAATGACAAATATTTTTTCATGATTCAGGTCAAATTTTATAAGGGAACGCAAATATACAACTTTTTCCGAAACACCGGGTGGATAATACTGTTAAAATTTAGTGGGGAGGGTGTGCGGGGCCGTCCTCGGCCGCGCTCCTTCTCAACCGGAAGCGGGACGTTGGTGTGCGGCCGGGGGTAGGTGTGCGGGGCCGTCCCCGGCCGCGCATCAACCGGAAGCGGGACGTTGGTGTGCGGCCGGGGGTAGGTGTGCGGGGCCGTCCTCGGCCGCGCATCAACCGGAAGCAGGATGTTGGTGTGCGGCCGGGGACGGCCCCACCACGGGGCCCGCCACAAGCGAAGGCGCTGCAACCGACAACCGGTTGCAGCGCCTTCGTGTATCTATTGGAGTTGCGGTTAGCGGCGTCCGCCGAAGCCTCCGCCTCTGCCGCCGGGACCACCGGGGCCGCCGGGGCCACCCCCGGGAGGACCCATGCGCTCTCGGTCGTTGCGGTCGCTGGGCTGGTTGCCCTTGCCGAAGGTGTTGAACTTGTAGGTGAACGACAGCATGAAGTAGCGGGTCAGCGCGTTGTAGCGGGTGTCGTCGATGTAGGTGGCGGTCACCGAGCGCGATATATCCTTCTTCTGCTGGAGCAGGTCGTAGGCTTTGAGCATGATGGTGGCGTTGCGGCCGGGGAGGAACTGATAGGAAATCGAAGCGTTCCACATCCATGAGTCGCTGTCATAGCCGGCTGCATAACCCTTTGTGGCCGAGTAGCTCATGTCGGTGGCGAACACGAAGCCGAGAGGTCCGTACCAGGTGCCGTCGAATCTGCCGCCGTAGCTGTGGACGTTGGTCGACGACATCGACGAAGCCGAGTTGTGGGTGGTTGAGAAGCGGTACATGGGGCGAAGCTCAATCTCCAGATTGTCAGGACGGTAGGCAAACGAGAACGACTCTGCAATCATGAACGAGTTGGACACGTTGCGCTCGCCGTTGTTGTAGCCCAGTCGGCGGTTGAAGTTGGTGAAGAAGTTGTTGTTGAACGAGAATACCTTGTTGTGCAGCGGCTGTGAGAACATGTTCATCAGTCGGGCGTTCCACACGCCGTTCACGTTCTCATAGGTGGTGTAGCGTCCGCCGGTCTCGCGGTCGAAGATGGTCTTGGATATGATGGAGTTCTGTGTCACCTGAGCGTCGAGCATGGTCATGATGGAGCGCTGTGACTCGGCGTTGAATGTCTGGTAGCGCACTCTGATATTGTGGTTGAACGAGGTCACGAGGTTGGGATTACCTTGCACCACGTTGAGCGGGTTGCTGTAGTCGGCGACGGGCTGCAACTGGTTCATCGAGGGCTGAGAGCTGCGGCCGTAGTAGTCGGCATTGAGCGTCGAGGTCTTGTCAAACTTATATTTGAAGCGCACGAAGGGGGAGTAGTTCCAGCGGGTGCGTGCCGGGATATTCTTGGCCGAGTTGGTAAGGTTGGTGCTCTTGGTGCGGATGGGCACGAACGACATACCGGCGTCGAGGGTGTACTTGGCGTTGACCTTCTTGTAGCCTACGCGTATATCCTGCTGGAAGTTGGTGTTGCGGAAGCGGTTGGAGAGGCTGTCGACGGGCGTGATGTTGTCGTAGTCGATAATAGGCACGGGGAGCTGGTAGGGAACGTCGTTGAGCAGGTAGGTCCACGTCTCGTCGCCGAACTCCACCTGTCGGTCATACACGAGTTTGTCGGCATTGTTCCAGCTCATTCTCATGCCGTAGCCCACGGTCACGAAGTTACCGTTCTTCACGTTGCCGATAGGTTCGGTCCATGTCACACGCGCACCGGCGGTGTTGCTCCAGGTGTGATTGTCGATCCACTGGTCGTAGGTGTCGATGGAGTCGTTGAACTGCTGAAATATGTTGTAGACGTAGCTGTCCTCATGCTCGCGCAGGTTGCTCATGCGGTAGTTGGCGGTAACCGAGAATGAGCGGCCGCGGTGGTTGGCGAAGTTGTGGTTGTAGATGAATCGGCCGCCTGCTTCGTATGACTTGCCGTCGGAGACAGAGCGGTTGAGCGACGAGTTCTTGCCCTGCGCCACGGCGAAAGCGTCGGAGCGCGAGTCGTTCTGATTGTAGGAGAAGTTGGGGCGGAAGTCGATGCTGTTGAACGAGTCGGGCTTCCACTCTACGCGCAGGTCTACGCGCACGTTGTGGCCCTTGTCGTTATTGTCGGAGAGTGAGTTTTCGGTGTAGGGGTCGTCGGGGAGCAGGTACTGACGGTTCTGACGGCGCAAGCTGTTGCGGTCGGAGTGGGAGTACATCACGTCGCCGCCCACGCGCAGGATTTCCTCCTTGCCCACGTTGAAGTTGACGCCGAAGCTTTCCGACTTGGTGATACCCTGGTCGCCGCCGAACCGACGGAAACGGCTGCCGCCGTCGGTGAATCCCATGCTGTTGGTATTGTTGGCCGAGCCGATAAATGTAATCTGGTTGCCGTTCCAGAATCGGTTGACGTTGAAGCCGCCCTGATAGCGGTCGTCGGTACCGTAGCCGGCCTCGACGTTGCCGAACCAGCCGTTCTTCATACCCTTCTTCACAGTGAGGTTGATGACGGTCTCATCCTCGCCGTCGTCCACGCCGGTCATGCGGGCCAGATCGCTCTTGCGGTCAACCACCTGCAGCTTGTCCACCATGTTGACGGGGAGATTCTTGGATGCCACCTTGGGGTCGTCGGCGAAGAACTCCTTGCCGTCGACAAGTATCTTGGTCACCTCCTTGCCGTTGGCCGTAATCTTGCCGTCGCTGTCAACCTCCACGCCGGGAAGTCGCTTGAGCAGGTCCTCGACAACGGCGTTGGGCTGTGTCTTGTAGGAGTCGGCGTTAAATTCGATAGTGTCCTCCATCACCTTGATGGGTGTCTTGACGGCGGTGACGGTGGTTTCGGCCAGCAGGTGCGAAGCCTCGGTGAGTTTGATGTCGCCGGCGTTGATATCCTTGTCGGCCACGGTGACATCCTTAAATGTCTTGCTATAACCTACGTAGCTTGTTTCAAGAATATACTTGCCGTTTTTCACATCCTTGAGGGCAAACTTGCCGTTGAGGTCGGCGGCCGTGCCCTTCACGTAGGCACTGTCCTTGGCGGCGAGCAGTCGGATACCGGCTTCCATCAACGGTTCGCCGTTATCGTCCGACACACTTCCTGAAATGGTATAGGCCGCACCCGTGACGGCGCAGCCTATAGCCATAATCGCAACGCATATAAATCCTTTTAAATCTCTCATCGCAGGGATATTATTTTTTTGTGGGTAGGTTTGTGAGTACAAAGTTATATAAAACTTATGATACACAGCGCACCCGCTCAGCACATTTCAATAAACCCCCGCATTTATTCAATAAACCCGCAATCAAGAGGACAGGTCGGACCAGTCAGACCGGTCGGACCGGTCGGACGCTATCGGGAACCTGCCGGCGTCGGACCTGTCCGACTGGTCCGACTCGTCCCAAATCCTGACTCGTCCAAAACCCCAAAGTTGCCTCAATAATGAAACGATGACCCGCCAAGAAATTCGCGCAGCAGCGAGGTCGGGGGCACGTCGCGTCCCGGTATAGGCAGGAAGTAGCTCAGGAATTTCATCAGCCTGTGGGCTTCGGCATACTCCTCCACGTCGCGCGGGAAATTCTTGAGAATGGCCTCGCCATACTCTCTCATGACCCCCAGCTCGAATATCAGCGAGGAGTTGAACGTGGAGTCGGCATTCTCCTGATAGGGGAATATCCAGCGCTCCTCGCCCCGGCGCACGCTCGGCCAGCGGCGTATGGTGGCCAGCGCCGACGCTCCGCGGTATTTGTGGTCGCGGATGATGCGGCGCAGCAGGCGGTTGTCGGTGGTGGGCACCCAGTTGTGGTCGTCGATGGCCAGAGTGGTGAGCGCCGACACGTATATGCGGTATTTCATGCTGTCGTCAATCTCCGAGGTCAGTTCGGGGTTGAGGCCGTGGATACCCTCGATGAGGAGTATCGACCGGTCGTCGAGCTTCAGGGTGTCGCCTTTGTACTGGCGGCAGCCCAGCTCGAAGTTGTAGGTAGGCATCTCCACTTCCTCGCCGGCGATGAGACGGCGCAGGTCGGTGTTGAACTGATGCAGGTCGAGGGCGTAGAGCGATTCGTAGTCGTAGTCGCCCGTCTCGTCGAGCGGAGTGTTCACCCGGTCCACGAAGTAGTTGTCGAGCGAAATCATCTTGGGGCGCAGCAGGTTGGTGAGCAGGTAGATGGCGAGTCGCTTGGTGAATGTGGTCTTGCCCGAGGACGACGGTCCGGCAATCATCACCACGCGGGCGCCCCCCAGGTCGTAGCGGCGCTTGATTTCGTCGGCAATCGCGGCAATCTTCTTGTCGTGGAGCGCCTCGGCCACATTGATGAGTTCGGCCGAACGGTTGGCCTCGGTCGACACGTTGAGCTCGCCCACATTGCGCACGCCTATGATATTGTTAAACTCCACATACTCCTTGAAGGCCTGATACATCTTCTCCTGGGTGACGGGCTGCGCGGGCACGTCGGGGCGCGACGGGTCGACGCCGAGCAGCAGGAAGCCGTCGTGGTAGCGCTTCAGGTCGAAGCAGCGCAGTCGGCCCGTAGAGGGCGCGAGGCTGCCGTAGTAGGTGTCGATGACGCCGTCGAGACGGTAGTACACCGTGTAAAGGTCGTGGATAGTGTCGAGCAGTCTGACCTTGTCGTCAAGCCCCTCGGCGCGAAACATCTCTCTGACGTCGGCCGTCAGCCGCTCCTTGCGCTCGAACGGTATGTCGCGCTCCACGAGCCGCTGCATGGCGGCGCGCAGCGTCTCCACCACCTCGTCGGTCACCTCCACGTTGTCAAGACGGCAATAGTAGCCCCTCGATATGGAGTGGCATATGTTGAGGCGCACGCCGGGATAGCACTCCACCAGCGCGCGGTAGAGCATCATGCAGAGCGAGCGGACATAAACGCGTGTTCCCGACGCCGAGCTGACGGGCAGATACTCCACCTGCTTGGGGGCGAACACTGCATATTGCAGGGCCTCGGTCTTGTTGTTGACGCGGGCGCATATCGGTTCGAAAGGTATCTCACCCTCGATGCGACGCAATATTTCGGCGAGTGTCTCGCCACCGGTAAAGTCGATATATCGGTTGATATTCTTGCAGAAAATCTTCATTTGTGCACTCATGTTAAACTTGTTGAAAATTAGTTTCTACTTACTGTCCGCAAATATAACAAATATTCGGGAAAAATACCTCGCCAATGTTGCAACCCCCCGCCGGCAATACCCTCCTGATTTTTTTGGTCAATATAGCGTCGTGATTTTTGTGAATTTAAGTTGTTGAAAGTCAGCAAATTACCCCCCCCTAAATGATTTTTAACACTACAATGTTCTGAAATTCGGAATATTATGGCTACCTTTGTGCTCCTTTATAGGGTACAATCGCGCTTTCCAATAGGGCAATCGTACTTTATTCAGGTAAGAATTTAGGTAAATAAGATTCCAATCTAAGGTAAATAAGATTCTAATCTAAGCACTAACACAGCGACTTATTAAATAAAAACTATATCGACTTATTAAATAAAACTATATCGCATTCATTAAAATGAAAAAATTAGGTAAATTTGCTTTAGCGGCACTATGCTCCTTAATGTTTTTTCAAGGAACAAAAGCTGCCGACAATTCTGCTGCGATAAGCGCAGAATCTTCTCTCCCACACAAGGCTGTTGAAGACTTCAAGGTTCCCTATCCCGGATTCATTGGCCTTCCCATGCTTAAAGATAACGGTTACGCTGCCTATGACGGTGCGTTCCAGCTTGAAATCGGTACATCAGGTAACAATCTTGAAAATCTTGTTGACCTCGACCCCGATAACTACGCTTCCGCGGCCGGTATAGGTGCTACTGTCGCGCTTGACCAGGTATGTATCATTTCTCCTGACCCTACTTCGGATGTCAAGGCACCCCAGTATAAAGGCGGTACCGTTGTAGGTTTTGTGCTTTCCGACGGTTCAAACTCCGGCAGTGTGCTCAACCTCGACGTAGTGAAAATGTTTGTCATCTATCTCTATAACGGTAAGGACCTTGTGGCGACTATCAACGCGAAGGGTTCGGAACTCGATGTTCTCGGCCTGTCGCTCGTGAGCTTCGGCGCGGGCCAACAGACAATCAAGCTCCCCGTTCCCGCTACCGACAAGGATGATAATCCCTTGGTATTTGACGGTATAGGTCTCGGTGTGGCCGGTGTCGATGCCAGCGTACTTGAGCAGATGCGCGTCAACTACGCCTTTGTCGACTGCTACGAGGAGGTGCCCATCATCAAGCGCTACTTCAAGAACAGTTCGGCCTCTACAGCCGGTATGGTGACCGGTGGTAAAAACCTTACCAACAACAACCTCAACGACGGTGCCACTACCGCAGTGCTCAACATCGGCGGCGCTTACTACAACGTGTATGCCGGAGAGGCTATCCCCACCGGTGTTGAGGCAGGCTTCACTATGACCTCGGGTCACTTACTCAACGTTGATCTCGGTAAGGCTGTGCAGCTCAAAGCTATCGTAAAGGATGCTGACGGCAAAGATAAATATGTCAACCTCACCACCGGTTTTGATGTGGTTGGACTTCAGCTCGCAGGCGGTGGTGCTACCGACGTCTGCGCCATGATTCCTCCCGTGCTGAAGGACGATGAGGGTAATGAGTACACCGAGTTTTATGGTCTGCGTCTTGAGCGTATCAGCGGTGTGGACCTTGACTTAGGAGCTACCGTGGTACACTACGCTTACGTCAAGCTCCCCAAATATCCCGAGGACAATGTTCCTTTCCTCGCCAACTTGTACGTCCTCCCCGGCGCTTCATATGAAAAAGCAGGTATCTATAATGGAACCAGAGTTGATTATCAGGCCCAGGAGACATATCAGAATAAGATTCTCCTCAGCAACAGTAAAGAGAAACCGCTTCTTACAGAGGATAAGATGCCCAATGCATGGCGTAGCGGCGTTACTACTACTAATCTGAACAAATGTGCAAGAATGTCACTTTTCCGCAGTAATATTACAGTTGGTGACAGCATCGGTACTCCTGAATTTATTGGTACAGTTTATATATGGCACGATACAAGAGCGCTCATCGGTGATAAAAAATGGCATTATGCTTTTGACCCGAAGAGCGGGTCGTCGCATAAAGCGGAAATTCCCGATCCCGATGAAAATGGTGTAATCAACTTCGGCGCTGAAGCGCTTGACCTCGCTAAGATTAATGATTACTACGATATGAACGGTGTGAAGGATGATGATATTGTCGGCTTCTGTTACTGGCTCTACGTTCATGAGAACGATGGCAGCGACATTCAGAGCATGGATGATGGCTACGAGCTCGACTATACCGAACTTGTAGTTCCTCAGATTGCTCCCTCTTACGAAATCGCCGGTGTTGAGACTGCCGACAATGTAAAATATCTCGACACCAACGCCGCTCCCCATACGTCTGTAAAAGTTAACCAGTACAAGAATTATATCGAGGTAATCGTGCCCAATCGCGTTGACTATAAAACAGCGATTGACGGTGTGACCGTATATCGTCACAAAAGAACCTCAGGCCATGAGGATGAGGAGATGTACGAACAGGCTGAGCTTACCGACAATGGCACGTGGGAAGCTCTCGGTGGCAATGCAACCAACTTCGGCTATGTCTACGATGACGGCGCTTGTAAACTGGTGTTCGGCACAGAGGAAATCTCCAATACCAACGACGAGAACTTCTATACAGCAGTAGTTTCAGTGAAACTCACCGACGAATACGCTAATGACCTAAAAAATGCCTTCTCAGGCAAAGAGTTCACCGTTGATGCTAATTACGGCTGGGTTCCCTCAAAGGCTGAAGAGCACGTTGTGCCTGAATTGTCACACAACGGTGTAGAATCCCACAAATGGATATGGAGTACTGACGATATTGAGTATTTCCTCCAGTCAAAAGCTAATACCAACCTTCAGGATGCTGCTCCCGGTCATGCCGAGGCCGGCGAGATACTCTACTCTCAGTGGGCTAAAGTGTCGGCAGCCGACCCTGAATTGCGCATCAGTACCTACGCTGTAACTGAAGGTCAGCAGGGCCAGACCACCGCGTTCAACGAAACTTTCTCAGATCACAACAATTCTGACAAGAATCACAATCCTGAGCTGAACTACACCGCTTCCGATAAGTCAGCTCACACCGCTACTCTCCACGCTCTCCACTCTACCGAAGGCAAGGTAAGCTACGAGATTACTACCCGTGCCTACATCCCCGTGCTCCCCGCCGGCTTTACTGCTGCCGGCAAAGCGAGAGCGGCCGGCGAGCTGGCACCCTCTTACCTCGTAGCCGAGAATACCACCACCGGTGTTACCGCCGACGAGCCCACCGTAACCGGTGTAGAGAATGTTGAAATCAACGACGAGGATGGCGAGGCAGTTTACTTCAACCTCCAGGGCGTTCAGGTAACCAATCCCGAGTCAGGCCACGTCTACATCATGCGCCGCGGTGCCAAAGCCACCAAAGTGCTGGTGAAATAATCCGCTACAGCAACTCGCTATATAATACCCAAGAAACCCGACACCGGGATGCAGCGCACACACACAGCGCGCCGCATCCCGGTGTCTTTTTTTGCATCCTACGGTATCTTTTTACAGCTATGTTCTGTGCGGCTGCCCCGTGGTGGGGCCGTCCCCGGCCGCACAAAAAGTAGCAAGTCAGTATCAATAAATCGGCGCCCTGCGAACGCCTCTTCCTCTTTATTTGTGCGGCCGGGTATGTGGCGGGGGTCTCCTGACCCGCGCGTGACAGTGTGCGGCCCGTGGACGTAA